>NZ_JBHWGP010000022.1:0-70700 GCF_042733155.1 Streptomyces sp. NPDC059740
ATACAAAAGCCTCAAAGTCGACCGACATACCTACATAGCCACCCTCGACATCAAGATCTTGACACCAACGAACAGGCCTTAACTTCACGGCCTTGGCCCTTAGGGTCGTCCTATGACCAGTGACGGTGTAGTCGCGGATGAGGCGATCCGTGCGGCGTGGGACTCGTACCGGGTCCTGGAACAACGGACTTCCGCGGAAGAGCGCCAGGAGGCGCGGCAGCGCATCGAGGGTGCTGTGGAGACCTACGGGCGCGAGGAGGTGTCCCGGGGCACCGTTTTCCTGGTGGGTGTCCTGACCGGTTACCTGATCGCCGAGCAGCCCGGCGGCCAGGACCGGCTCGATCCGCTCAGCGATCTGATTCCTGCTGTGATCCGTAAGCTCCCCGCCTTCAAGACCGCCGACCCGGCTCAGGTGCCGATGGCCACCGGCGTTCTCATGGCCGCTGCGATGGGCATGGACACCGTGGCGTGGCGCGACCGGTTCGGAGAGATTCCGCCGCAGGAGGCTCTGGTACACGGCTTCGTGCTGTGGCTCCTCGCAGACCTCTTCGATTCCCTGGCCGGACGGCCCGGAGTCATCGATCAGATGATGCGGGAGACCCTGGACTCCATGGCCGCCGAACAGTGACAGCCGGCAGACCGGTGCATGAGCGGCAGGGATCTGCGACTCCGCCCAGCGTGAGGGTGACTCCCCGGAGGGAGCCGAGGAGCCGCCGTTCAAGGACCGTGTCCGAAACCTCAGGTACGGGCCCGGCGTCCGGTGCTCTGCTGTGCGCGCCCAGGAGAAGAGCCGGATGGGCGGCGATCAGCGGAGGACGCCGTGCCTCACCTGTCTCCCGGACTCCGTAGTAGTAGATCGTCATGGTGCCGTGGCCGTCGGCGTCGCAGTGCGCGAACCGCCGGACGGCGACCGGGTGGACACGCGGAGGTGCGCCAGGTGCGAACCAGCGCCGGCATCTGATGGCCGCCGCAGCCCAGTCGGTTGTACCGGCCGTGCGGAGGGCGCTGCGCATGCAGGGGCGGAGCATGCCCAGGCAACACCCCGCGTACGCGACCCGGACCGGGTTCAGCCTTGCCGGCTGCCGCAATCCCTGCGCGCAGCGGAGCCGTCTCGGTGTAGCGAGGCCAGGTCGGGCCCGGATCAGGCGGGCGAGTCCGTGGTGACCGAGGCGATGGCGGTGCCGTGCAGCCGCGCCGAAGTGGTCAGGTCCGCTCCGAGGGCTCTTCACCGATCAGCGCCGGCCGTGGCATCTGTCCCGGTGGCGCTCGCCTACGAAGCAGGCGAGACCGTTCCGACCCGCAGGTACTTCGCGAACTTGATGTCGGTGAGGGGTGCGTAGGTGTCAGTGGTGTCGCCTGGCGGCTTCGATCCGTACTCGGACATGAAGCTGAAACTCTCGGCGTTCTTGACGTCGAAAGCACCGTAGTTCTGCAGTGCCTTCGCGACCATCCGCTCGTACGGCTTGAGCGTGGTGTCGGCGTCGATGTCGTACGCGGGGTCCAGCCAGATGAACTGGCCCTCGCGCCAACGGCCTGTATCCCGCCCGTCACTTCTCACCGCCGGGAAGACGTACTGGCTGTTGTTGTCGGGGGCGCCGAAGCTCAGGGCGTGCTCGATACGGCCGGCCTTCCAGTCCGCGCGGGTGATCATTCCGGCGAGACGGGAAAAGCCACTGCCGGTGGCCTGGCCCTTCCTGGTGAGCGATGCGCGGCGGGTGTCGGTCACGGCTCCCCACTCACAACTCGGCTTGTTGGCTGACATCTTGATCCGCCAGCATTCCATCGCCCGACCGTTCGGTGCGAGCACCACCGTCCATTCGCGCTTCGGCACCTTCCACGACGCGTCCCAGGGGAAACCGATTCCTTCGAACGGGTCGGGCCCCCAACTGCCGGTGTGTGAACGCGGGGTGATCTCGTAGGTCGGGGTCTTCGAGGTGGCCCGGTACACCGGAAAGCCGGCCGTGCCGGTGGACAACTGCGCCCGGCCCGGGGCGAGCAGGTCGTCCACCAGCTCCGCGGAGTCGCGCGCCAGGTGAGAATGCGGATGCCGCTGGTTGAAGACGTCGGCGGCGGCGAAGAAGCGGGCGGCCTCGGCAGCGCCCGGAGGCGGCGCCTTGTCCGCCGGCCGACTCGCGAGAAGGGCTCCGCCGACCACCAGCACGAGCGCGGCAGCGCCGGCAACGGCAGCGACCAGCCATCGCCGATGCGGTGTCGGCGTTATGTCCGGTGGCGTGTCCGGTGGCTTGTCCGGTGGCTCGACGAGTTCGGCCGCCGCTCGCCACCGTCCCTCCCATTCGGCGCGGTCTCCGCCGCATGCTTCGGCGTAGGCCAGAGCGACTTCCAGAGGGGGCAGCTCTCCGCCCTGGGCGGCCGCGGACAACGCACTGGACGACTGGCCCGTACGTGCAGCCATCTGACGGTAGGTCGGGCCGCCTGCCGAGTTGCGAAGGGCCCGTAAGTCGGAGGCGAACCGCTCTGCCGGGTCGCCCGACGGGTGTGCTGAGGTAGCGGTCACCTGCTCGCCCTCCAAGCCGGGACACCTGTCGCCCTCGGGTGGAGTGCGGACGACTCCCCCGAGTCTAAGGGGTCCTTGCCATATGCCCGCCCGGGCCGCGTGGTCTGGCACCGCACCTCGCGGCGTTGCCGAAAAGCCCTGGTAGCTCCGCTACGAGGACTCTCCGGCGCCTTGCGATGCACGGCACCGGACCACGCGACCTCATCGGACGCTCATATGGCAAGGACCCCCAAGGGCTGTCCCGTGATCCCCGGAGGATCAGCGAGCGGCGTCCGGTGCGGTGCAGCGCGCGGCGGAGAGCCGCCCGCATACTCGGTGGTGTTCGGGCGATTCGACTACGCGGCGAGGCGCCGTGCCGGGCGCCGGGAGCCCGCCGGGGACCACGGGACAGCCCTTGGCGTGCCCGCCGCCACTCGGCGTGGCCTTGGCCGTCCTCCGGCTCCGCGAACCGTGACCCTCCGGACCGGACATCCCGAGAAGCCGCCGGATCCGGGGAAAGGGCCTCGCGCGGCGGCCCGTCGCAGAAGGATGGACGCATGGACCAGGGATGGGCGGCCCTCGCGGGGGCCGGAGTGGGCGTGCTCGGCACTCTGTGCACCTCGTGGCTGACGTCCGCGGCGGCTCGGCGTCTGGCTCGCGACCAGGGGACGGCCGCTCACGGTCGGGAGCTGAGGAGCGAACGCCGCGAGGTGTACCTCGCCTTCATGGAGGCCGCGGAGCCGGTCGACGCCGTGCTGCACCGCATCGCCCACCAGGACGGCGTACCGGCAGCCGTCCGGGACGTCCCGCCCCCGGCCGAGGTGTTGCACGAGGCCGTCGAGGAACTCGGTACCGCGGTGCACACCCTCTACCAGGCACAGGCACGGCTCGACCTCATGGGACCGGAGGCCGTCGCCGTGGAGGCTGTGAACGTGTGGTCGGACGTACGGTCCCTGCGGACGTACCTCGAGCTCGTGCTCCGGGAGGAGGTGCCGGACGGCGGGTACCGCACCGGTCTCGAACGCGCGGTGGACGCCGTGGAGGTGAGCCGGGAGAAGTTCGCCCGGCGCGCTCGCGAGGTGATGGAGACCGCGCCGTGAGGCTGTCCGCAGACCCCGGAGGCCGGAAGTCCGGAACCTCGGAAGGGCGGCACCGACCACCGCCGATCCGGACGTCGTTGCACCTCGCGCCCGAAGGCCGCCGAGCGGTCCCCCCCCGGAGCCCGGGACTCCCGCCTGAACCGCAGCAGCATCGCCACCGTCCACGACACCGGACCGTGCCGGGCCACCCACCGGGCACTCGGCCAGGGCCGGCCGGCCGCCCCCACCGCCGGCTCCGGGTCCGTCGACCGGTGTGGCGGATGCCGCAGGAGACCGGCTTCTTCCGGCCGGTGCTCGTGGCCCGCGCTGGTGAGCAGGTGGTGCTCCCGCCGCTCCCTCGGAGAGTGGCGGTGCGGTGGGGGCACCCGGTACTCGGCCGACAGCGCCCACCTCCGAGGCGCTTTCGGGCTGCGTACCCCGCCCGGCTCTGCCTCGACTACTCCCGGGGCGCCAGTTCCAGGCGCACCCCCAGTGCGCGCAGTTCCTCACGCTGGGGTTCGGGGAGGCCTTCGTCGGAGATGACCAGGTCGAACTCGGTGAGGGGGGCGAGCTGGTACAGCGCCTGCCGGCCGAACTTCGAGTGGTCGACCAGCAGCACCCGCTTCCGGGCGGCCCCCAGCAGGGCGCGCTTGACCAGGACCTCCTCCTGCGACTGGTGGTAGCAGTGGCCGTTGTCCACGGCGGAGGCGGAGATGTACGCCACGTCGGCGCGCAGGGAGCGTGCCATGTCGGCGGTGAACATGCCGACGAAGGCGTTGAACGACGAGTGGTAGACCCCGCCCAGGCCGATCACCTGGATCTCCGGCTCGTCGGCGAGCTCGTTGATGACCTGCAGGGAGTTGGTGATGACGGTGAAGGTGCCGCGTTCGGCCAGCCCGCGGGCGAACGGCACCGCGGTGCTGGAGTCGTCCACGACGACCGCCTGCCCGGGCTCGGCCGTGGCGAGGGCCGCCGCGCAGATCTCGCGCTTCTCGCGGGGCATCGCTCCGCTGCGCCAGCGTGCGTTGGACTCGAAGAGCGCGCTGGGGGCGGCGGTGGCGCCGCCACGGACCTTTCGCAGCCAGCCCTGACGTTCCAGTTCGTCGAGGTCGCGGTGGACGGTCATCTGGCTCACGCCGTACTCGGCCACCAACTCCTCGATGGTGACCTGGCCCTCCTTCAGGACCCGGTCGGCGATGCTCCGCCGCCGCGCTCTGGGGCTCGCCTTGCCACCGTTCTCGGTCAATGCTCCAAACCTTCCGTCACACCGGGGCTGCCCTGCCGGTCAACCGAGTCTAGGACGTCCTTTGCAGGTCCTGCCGGGCTCGGCGGCCCGTTGCTTCGGTGGTGCACCGCCGGCTGGTCCCCGGCCGGCGGCATGGGGTGTGCACGGCTTCCCCGAGGCTGCCCGGCGCGACGGCCGGGCGGCCTCGGGTGGGCCGCGGGGTGTCAGGCGCCGGGGGCCAGACTCGGCACGATCTGGATCTTCCGGCCGGTGCCCTGCGAGAAGGTGTCGAGCGCCTTCTGGTACTCGTCCAGGCCGAACCGGTGCGTGATCATGGTGTCGGAGTCGATCCAGCCCTTGGCCAGCAGGTCGAGGGCCCGGCCGTAGGAGTGCAGGATCGCCATGCTGCCCACGATGCGGATCTCGTCGTTGTAGATGCGGAACGGGGAGAACCTGGCCTGCTCCTGGTCGGGGGCGCAGCCGAACTGCTGGAAGGTGCCGCCCCTGCGCACCCGGGTGAAGGCGTCCTCGATCGCCGGCACCGCGCCGGTGCAGTCGACCACGACCTCCCAGCCGGTCGTCACCCGGTCCAGTTCGTCGGCGCTGGTGGCCACGTGGTCGGCGCCGAGCTGCTCGGCGACCGCGAGGCGGTCGGCGTTGAGGTCGACGACGGAGACCGAGGCGGCTCCGTTGCGGCGCGCCGTCTGGAGGTAGAGCAGGCCCATGGTGCCCGCGCCGTAGATGAGGAAGTGGTCGCCCACGGACGGTGCCACCACGTCCAGGCCGTGCACGATGGTGGACAGCGGCTCGATGAGCGGGGCGTGTCCCAGGTCCACGCCCTGCGGGAGCCGGTAGAGGTTGGCGGCCGGGACCTTCACGTACTCGGCGCAGGCACCGTCCATGGTGATGCCGATGGTGCCCCACTTCTCGCAGAGGTTGCCGCGGCCTATCGCGCAGAAGTGGCAGGAGCCGCAGTACACGGCGGGGTCGGCGGCAACGCGGTCGCCCTCCGCGTATCCCTGCACCTCGGAGCCGACCGCGACGATCTCACCGGAGAACTCGTGACCGGGGACGACGGGGTAGACGGTGGGGCCGAACTCGCCCGCCAGCATGTGCACGTCGGTGCCGCACAGGCCGACTCCGGCGACGCGCACGACGACGTCACCGGGGCCCGGCGTGGGGTCGGGGAGGGTGGTCACGTGGAGCTGCTTGGGGGACTCGATGACTACGGCACGCATGGGATTGCTCCTGACTTTCTTGTCCGGTTCTCGCGAGGCGGGGGCGTGGCTGAGGCGCTGCCGGGTTCAGGCGGCGCCGAGGAAGCGGGACTCCACCTGCTTGATCTTCTCGACCTTCGGGGCGGACCCGCCGCCGGCGAACTCCGAGCCCAGCCAGTGCTCCAGGCACTGCTTGGCGCTCTCCAGGCCCATGGTCCGCTCGCCGAAGCAGGCGATCTGTGCGTCGTTGGACTTGCGGGCGCGCTCGGCGCTGTAGGTGTCGGGGATCTGCGCGGCCCGCACCCCGGGGATCTTGTTCGCGGTGATGGCCATGCCGATGCCGGTGCCGCAGACGAGCACGGCGCGGGCGAAGGTGCCGGCCGCGACGTGCTGGGCGACCCGGGAGGCCACGTCCGGGTAGTCCTCGTCGGCGGCGGCCGAGTAGTCCACGACCTCCCAGCCCTGTGCCCGGAGGTGGGCCGCGAGGGCGTCCTTCATGGGCAGGCCGACCTCGTCGGCGCCGATCGCGATGGTGCCCGCCGTCGGGGCGGGGGTTGCGGCTGTCATCGTTCTTCCTCCGGTTCGCAGGTGCCGGGCGGGGGATCCATCTCGTCGAGGACCTTGCCGAGCCCGGTGGGGTCGTGGGCGCGCCGTCCGAGGAACAGTCCGTCCACGGGGGCGCCGTGTGCGCGCAGTTCGGTGAAGGTGCCGGGGCCGGCCGTCCCGCCGTAGAGGATCCGGCCGTGGACGGGGTAGCCGTCGAGGCAGTCCCGGACGGCGGCGGTCACCTCGCGCACCCGGTCGGGAGGGGCTGAGCGTTCCGCGCCGATGGCCCAGACCGGTTCGTAGGCCAGGACGACCTCGCTGCCCGGGGCGGCCCCGTCCAGGGCGGCGCGCGCCTGGCGCAGGGTCTGCTCCACGGCGGCCCCCGCGTCGTGTTCGGCGTCGTCCCCGGCGCAGATGACGGGGATGAGTCCGGCGCGGGTGGCGGCGGCGGTCTTGGCCCGAGTCACCTCCTCGCTCTCGCCGAAGTGGCGTCGCCGCTCGGCGTGGCCGATCTCGGCGTAGGCGGCGCCGGTCTCCGCGAGCTGGGGTGCGGAGACCTCACCGGTCCAGGGGCCCTCGTCCGCCCAGTGGACGTCCTGCCCGCCGAAGCCGACCCGGGTACCGCGCAGCAGGCGGCCGGCGTCGCTCAGGGAGGTGAACGAGGGCAGGACGAACAGGTCGAGACGGCTCAGCTGCTCCTCCCGGTCGGACGCGAGCGCCGCGACCTCGCGCAGCCAGGCCGCCGAGCGGGCCACTCCCATGTAGAGCTTCAGGGAGACGCCGACGAGCGGCCTGGCGGCGGTAAGGGCGGCGGTCATGGTGTGGCGGGCTCTCGGTTCAGGGTGGTCGCGGCGGCGCTGAGGATCAGGGCCAGGGAGGTGGCGCCGGCGTCGGGGTGGCCCTGGCTGAGGGAGCCCATGCGGGCGGCGCGGCCCCGGACCGGAACCAGGTCGGCGGTGCGGGCCGCTGCCTCGGTGGCTGCGGCGGCCGCGGCGTCCCACGCGGCGGCCAGGTCCTCGCCGCGCGCGTCGGCGGCGGCCAGTTCCTCGGCGAAGGGGGCGAGCGCGTCCAGCATGGTCTTGTCCCCCACCTGGGCGCCGCCCAGGGCGGAGATGGTCTCCTGCGCCGACCGTGCCGCCCGTGCCAGGTCCGCGGGTCGCACCGTCTCCAGGCCCGTGAGGCAGGCTCCGGTCTCCGTCAGGAGCGCTCCGTACAGGGCGCCCGAGGCGCCTCCGGAGGCGTCGGCGAGAGCCAGGCCCGCGGCCATCAGGGTGGATCCGGCACTGGCGTCGGCGTCGGACTCGACCTCGCGTGCCCGGGCCACCGCGGCCCGCAGGCCGCGCACGATGCCCCGCCCGTGGTCACCGTCCCCGGCCACCGCGTCCAGCCGGCCGAGCTCGGCCTCCCGTTCGGCGACGAGGTCGAGTGACGCCTGGAGTGCGGTGGTCACCACGCCGTCGTCCGGTCCGGGGGCCGTGGTGGGTGCGGGCACCGGTGCGGTGCCCTGCTCCGCCTCGGCCAGCGCGTACCTCTCCTCGCCGGCGCCGGGGAGCCTGCGGAAGGCGGGGGTGTCGCAGGGGGCGGCGTACAGCTCGGCGAGTTCGTCGTCGAGCACCATGAGGGACAGTGAGACGCCGGCCATGTCGAAGGAGGTGACGAACTCGCCGACCTCCGGCAGGAACGGTCGCAGTCCCGCGGCGGTGAGCCGGCGGCACACGAAACGGTAGACGGCGAACAGTTCCTCGCCCTTGGTGGCGCCGAGGCCGTTGAGCAGGACCGCCACCCGGCCGTCGCCGCGCTGCGGCAGGTCCGGGAGCAGCTGTTCGACGAGGGCCTCCGCGAGGCCCTCCGGGTCGAGAGTGCCGCCGGTACGCAGGCCGGGTTCCCCGTGGATGCCCATGCCGAGTTCGCAGGTGCCCGGCGCGACGGTGAACAGGGGCTCCTCGGCGCCCGGGAGGGTGCAGCCCGCGAAGGCCACTCCGAAGGTGCGGGTGTGCGCGTTGGCGTGGGCTGCCAGCCGCGCCACCGTGGCGAGGTCGTCACCGCGTTCGGCGGAGGCGCCGGCGACCTTGAAGACGAAGAAGTCCCCTGCCACGCCGCGGCGGTCGCGTGACGGGTCCACGGGTGCGCCCTCCACGGGGGGCGGGCCACTGGCGACGTCGTCGGTGACGAGCACGGTACGGGTCTCGGTCCCGTCGGCGGCGAGCCGGCGTGCGGCGAGCCCGAAGTGCATGACGTCACCGGCGTAGTTGCCGTAGGTCAGCAGGACTCCGGCTCCCGCGTCGGCGGCGCGGGCCGTGCGGTAGACCTGTTCGGCGCTGGGACTTGCGAAGACGTCCCCGATCGCCGCGGCGTCCGCGAGGCCGGTGCCGACGAGACCGGCGAACGCGGGGTAGTGCCCCGAGCCACCGCCGATCACCACCGACACCTTGCCCGGACGGGGGGCGTGACGGCCGAGGAGTCCCGAGGCTCCCGGGACCCTGCGGACCGTCCTGGCATAGGCATTGGCCATTCCGTCGAGCCAGTCCTCGCGGAAGGTCTCGGACCGGTGGCCCAGGCCGTGGGCTGCTGTGGTCATTACTTCACACTCCTGAGCGCCTCATCGCGTCAACACTGTTTGATTTAACACCCAAGCCACCTCGCTGTCACCCCTCACTGTTACGCAGACCGCTACCCCGATAGGCCGCAAAATCCGCAAATCAATGGCGAAAAGGGACGCGGTAAGTACCCCCTGTACACAGAGGCAAGGAGCTGAGACTTCTCGTACGTAACACCTTGCGTGAGAAGTTCGCGTGAACAATGATGCGCAGGGCCCAGGGACGCTCTCGCACCGAAGGAGCCGCGACATGTCTCCCGTACCTCCGCCGGCCGCTCCGGCCACCGGCACTCCCCCACAGCACCGCACGCTCGTCGACCGTCTGGGAATCCCCAAGCCACTGCTGCTCGGGTACATCGGCGTACTGCTCTTCATGGTCGGCGACGGCGTCGAATCGGGCTTCATCGCCCCGTACATGGCCGACCACGGCGCCGGCAACGAGATCCACGCCTCGTACGTCATCACCGTCTACGGCGTCACCGTCATGCTCGCCTCATGGCTGTCCGGAGCCCTCTCCGAGCTGTGGGGACCGCGCCGGGTGATGATCATGGGGCTTGCCTTCTGGGTCGTCTTCGACGTGCTGTTCCTCGTCTTCGCCCTCGGCCCGCACAACTACCCGTTGATGCTGGTCTTCTACGGACTGCGCGGCTTCGGCTACCCGTTCTTCGCCTTCGGCTTCCTCGTGTGGATCACGGCCACCGCCCCGCAGGCCACGATGGGCAAGGCCGTCGGATGGTTCTACGTCGCCTTCACCGGCGGGCTGCCCACCCTCGGCTCGGTCGTCGCCGGGATCACCAACCCCCTCTTCGGCGAGTTCGGCACCCTCTGGGTGGCGCTGTGCGTGATCTCCCTCGGCGGTGTGATCTGCCTGTGGGGCGTGCGTGAACGCACCGGCTTCCAGCGGCTCGCCGCCCCGGGGGTACGTCCCGTCCAGTCCCTGCTGTCGAGCCTCTCGATCGCCTGGACCCATCCCCGGGTCGCCGTCGGCTGTGTGGTCCGCGTGATCAACACCGCGCCCGAGTTCGGGTTCCTGGTCTTCCTGCCCACCTTCTTCGGCAAGCAGCTCGGGTTCGGTGAGGGCCGCTGGCTGACGCTGCTCGCCGTCATCTACGGCACCAACGTGCTGTGCAACCTGCTCTTCGGCGCGATCGGTGACGCCATCGGGTGGCGCCGCACCATCGCCACGTTCGGTGGGCTCGGCTGCGCCGTGACCACGCTGATGCTGTACTTCGTGCCCCAGGCCGTCGGCAGCCACTACTGGGTCGCCATCGCGGTCGGCATGCTCTACGGCGTCGCGCTGGCCGGGTTCGTTCCCATCTCGGCCCTCATCCCCGCCCTCGCGCCCGACAACAAGGGCGGCGCCATGGCCCTGCTCAACCTCGGCGCGGGGGGCGCGGCCTTCGTCGGTCCCGCGTTGGTCAGCGTGTTGCTCGGCCCGATCGGTCCGGGTGGCGTGGTTATCGTCTTCGCCGCGCTGTACGTGTTCTCCTCGTTCCTGACGCTGTACCTCAAGACGCCGGAGGAGCGCGGCGAGACGGCGCCGGTGCCGGCCGGGGTGGTCCCGGAGCGGCAGGTCACCGAGGTCTGAGCCTCGCCGGACGGGCCGCCTGCGGTGCGGGAGAGCGTCCGGACGCCGCAGTACGCCCCATGACCGTGCACCCGCCCCCCCACCGGGGCGGGTGCACGGCTCTTCTGTGGCCGCCTCGCCACGCCGGATCGGCGGCAGGCCGGGACCGAACGCGCGGCCCGTCGACGCCCGGAAGCGGCCGGCGCACGTCGCTGAAGCAACACACCGGGCAGCACGGGTGTCGACGGCGGAGGACGTGGTGAACGCCGGCGTGCCGATCGCGCGGCTCACTTGCCGGCGGCTCCGACCAGTTCCCGCACCTTGCCGAGGTCACCGCAGTCGTCGCCCAGGTACTTCGCACGCGCGGTGCGGAAGGCCTGGCCGAGCTGGGAACGACGGTCGGCGGTGACGTTCTCCCGCGCGTCGTTGAGCAGGGTCCGCTCTTCTTCGTCCGCGTGGTGGTTGACCGCGGTGACGAGGTCCTCCAGCCTCTCGTCCCACTCCTCGGAGCCGGTGTCCTCGACCTCGAGCAGGGCGAGCAGCGCCTCGTTCGCCTCCCGGTGCTCGTGCACGCTGTGGTCGACGTCGTCGCCGTCCACGTTCTTGTAGCGCCGTAGCGCCGGGTAGACCTCGTCCTCCTCGGCCGAGGAGTGGGCGATGAGCAACTGCGCGAACTCCCCGAGGGCGGCGGACCGGTCGGCCTGCGCGTTCCGCATGGTACGGAAGAGATCCTCCATGCGGCGGTGGTCCTCCAGGATGAGTGCGACGACGTCCGTGGACGACACTGTGACCTCCCACTGCTGACTGACAACGTGCCGGTCCCGCGGATACCCCCTTTTTCCCGGCGCAGGCCCGCGTCCGTGCACGTCGAGCGGTGGCCGGACGACCGGCCGGCGCCTCACCGGGTGCGCCAGGTGTTCCGCGCGGCTGCGTGGTGGGCACTCCGGTGCCCTTCAGTGCGTCGACGGAGGCCGAGCCGGCAGACCGACCCGGGGTTCGATCGTCTCCGGCTGGTAGGGGGCCGGTCCGTGCCATTCGAGCAGCAGCACGGTGGCGTCGTCGTTGAGCCGACCGTGGTGGTAGTCCAGGTGGTGGCGGATCAGCCGGCGCAGCGTCTCCGGTACGGGCAGGTCGTCGGTGTGGTGGCGGATGAGGAAGTCCGTCAGCCGTTGCAGGCCGAACTCCTGCCCGGCGTCGTTGCGGGCTTCGGTGATGCCGTCGGTGTAGATCAGGAGCCGGTCGCCGGGTTCGAGCTGGTCGCGGCAGACGGTGGCGGGCAGGTCCAGGGCGGTGCCCATGGGGGGCGCGGGCGGGCAGGCCAGCTGCACCACCGTGCGGGGCGCCCGGATGATCACCGGGGGGTGGTGGCCGAAGTTGGTCCAGGTGAAGGCACCGGTGGTCAGGTGGAGGCGGGCCAGGATTCCGGTGACGTAGCGGGTGGAGCGGAACTGCTCCGTCAGTGCCTTCTCGATGCCGTCCGCCGTCTGGAGGAGGTCGGCTCCCTGGGAGCGGTGGTTGCGGCAGGTGGCCATGGCGAGGTTGGCGGTCAGTCCGGCGGCCGTGTCGTGGCCCATCGCGTCGAAGACGGCCAGGTTGACCGTCTGGCCGGACAGGGAGTAGTCGAAGGCGTCCCCGCTGACCTCGTAGGCGGGTTCCATCACCGCGCTGATGAGGAGCCGGTCGGTGGCGAAGGTCCGCGGCGGCATCAGGCGCCACTCCATCTCGGAGGCCACCTTCATCCGGCGCCGGCGGATCAACCGGGCGTAGGCGTCACTCGTGGCGCGCTTGCTGACCAGGAGAAGAGCGATCAGGCCCGCCAGTTTCTCCACGTCCTCGTCCGGCTCCGCTTCCGTGTGCGGCAGCCCGACCCTGAGCACGCCGATGCGCTCCGTTCCGTCCAGGAGCGGGGCCCACCACTGGCCCGTGGAATCTGCCGACGCCGGGAAGATCTCACCCAGCTGGAAGGCCCGTCCCGCCACCGTTCCCTCGACCTGCAACTCCACCGGCGTCCGGGCGTCGGTCCCTGGGTCCTCCTCGTCACCCCCGGTGAGCAGGTGCAGCCGTTCCTGCTGGAGGTCGGCCAGGTAGATCGCCACGTCCGACCAGCCGGCCCTCGCCGCGTGCGTCACCACTGCCGCGGGAATCTGCTCCAACGTCATCAGGTGGCTGGCCGCTACCAGGTCCCCCAGCACGCGCGCACGCACGTCCGCAGGATCAACCATCAGGCACCTCCTCACCCGCCGGAACGGACGCACACGGCACAGGGACCCTGCCGGCCATCGCCACGCTAACCGGAACGACTGCTTCCGTTCGGCGGTGACACTCGAGTGTCCGGCGTGAAGCGGCCCCTGGGCGGTCCGGACGAACCGGAACGGTGGCAGCCACCGGCGCCCGTCAGGCACGCGCTGTGCGCCGCTCGGTGGACCGCGGCGTAGCCGGCTGATCACCTCCCCGGTCTCCGGACGCAGCCGACCTGCCCCACCCCTCCTGGAGTGGATGGGGGTGGCCCTCGTCGCCCCGGAAAGCGGTCGCAGCTGCGGACCCGGCGGGAAACGCGTCGAGGGTCGAAACCCTGCCCGAGGGCCTCCTCGCCGGCAGCTTCCCCGCCCACCTCGCCTTGTGTCACGCCCAAGGCCTGGGGGTGGGCACGGCTCCCACGGAGCGCCGGCCTGCACGCCTCGCCACTCGTCATGCCGCGAGGTGTGAAGGCCGGCTGAGGTGTGCTCCTCGCAAGGAGGGGAGCAGTCGGCGTGAGGGGGGCAGAGGTCCGCTCGGCGGGGTCAGACGGAGGTGATCTCCAAGGTCACCAGGCTGTCGATACTGGGGACGGACCCCAGGCCGGCCGTGCACAGGAGGACGTTGGCCGCCGGACCGGTCTGGTCGAGCACCACCGTGTCGCCCTGGAACAGGCCCGAGGTGACGGTGCCGGTCTGGAGCACCTCCAACACAGCGCCGGCGACAGTAGTACTGAAGTGCAGCGACAGGGTGCTCTTCTGCCCCGTGTTCCAGGTCACCACGATCGTCGTACTGCCGGAGGACAGCAGGTCGAGACAGCTGCGCTGACGCGGGGGGTTGCTGACGTCGGCGGTTCCCGAGGTCAGTCCGGGTTGCGACACGGAGACACACGGGCCGAGTTGGTACGAGATCGTCGCTGCGGAGACCTGCTGGGCGCTGGTCAGCGGCGGGTTGTAGGTGGAGACCGCGCTGCTGGGAGGAGTGCAGGTCGCGTCGAGCAGCCCAGCCGTCGTGGCGGCGGCCGGCGTGGCGTACCCGACGCATCCCGCCAGAAGAAGGGTTGCCACCAGCAAGGCCGACAACCGGGATCTGAGGTGTACGGGAGCCGATATGTGTCTCAGCACGTGAGGGCCTGCTTCCGGTCTGGTTCGTGCTGCGGTCGCGCCTCAGAACCTCTGCCGGCAGTACGGGCGCGCAGGAGAGCCGGCGGTCCCGCAGCACTGCGGGTCGGTGAATTCCCATACTGCTCTCGTACGGCCTGGCACGTCAGGGCGCGAGGAACTCGCGCAGGGGCCCTGTGGGGCGCGCACTGCCGGGAGTGCGCCCCCACCGAAAGCCGCCACACCGAGCACCGTTCTCCGCGGGTGCAGCCGCGCATACCCGCCCCGCCCTGCCGCGGTCCCGCCGGTCGGTAGGGGGACTCAGCCCAGGAGTTGGCTCTGGAGGACCACCGTCTGCTGGAAGGCGACCTCCGCCCCGTGGTCGCCCTCCGGGGCCGACTGCAACACGACCGCCAGCACATCCCCCGCCTGGACGTAGGCCTGGCGGACGCGTGCGGCGCCCCGGGGGTGTGCCTCGTCGTAGACCGTGCGGGACACCTCGGGGACCAGTGTCACCCGCGCGAAGCCCCGGACGTCGGACACCGCGTTTGCCGCACCGCGGACCGTGTACTGGGGGCGGTCGCCCGGCGCCAGCCGCAGCAGCAGGTTCTCCGCCGCGGGAGCGGTCCGCAGCTGCAGGAGGTAGATCCGCGTGCGGGTTCCCGCCGGCGTCGTCCAGCCACGAGCGGCGAGGTGCCGCACGCTCGCCTGGACGATGTCGGACTCGGCCTGCTCCCGCTCGCCGGGGACCATCTCCTTGAGGTACGTGGACAGCGGCAGCCAGCCGTCGGTGCCCTTGAGGTCGGGATCGAGGCCGGCGTGGGCCGGGGCAGGCAGAACCAGGGATCGCAGGTCGGCGTAGTGGATCCGGGCCACGTTGGTCGCTGCGAAGGGCCCGGGGCGGCCGGCCGGCAGCGCGGGGCGGCTCAGTCCGGGAAAGTCCAGACGCCCGTCCGGGGCGGTGGCGAGCCCGGGCAGGTCGGTTCGCGCCGGCCGCGTCACCGCCAGTGCGCCACCGCCCGCGAAGAGGGCGAAGACGAGCGCCGCCACGCCCCAGCGCAGCACGGGGCCCCAGTGTTTCGGACCCGCCGTGGGGACACCCGGTGTCCCCACGGCAGAGGCGCCCTCGGGGACCGCCTGCTCTACGTCCGGCCCCATGGGTACCGGTGCCGGTGCGACGGCGTGGTCGCGGGGCTCGCGGGCCACCGGGGTGCGGGCCTCGCTCATATCGTCCGCCCTTCCGCGGTGAGGTGGTCCAGTTGCTCGGCGAGGACGCTCGTGGCGGTGTCGGCGTCCAGCGGCCGGCCACCGACGAACACGCCCCTGACCATGACCTCTCTCTCGTACGCCAGGCAGAGCATGCCGTCGAGCCCTCCCGCGTCCTCGCCGTCGGTCAGCGGCATCAGGTAGCAGTGGGCGGCGGGATGGCCGGGGACCCGGGCGTGGCGCAGCACAGGGACGTGGTCGAGCACGCCGGTCGTCGACCTCGTGATCGCGGCGGCGGAGGTCCCGCGTTGCAGCGTCAGTGCGAGGGTGAACCGGTCGTCGGTGGCACCGGCCAGGTAGCTGCGGGCGACGAGGCCCTTCCACCCGTAGTCCTCCGCGTGCTTCTCCACCAGTTCGCGCAGGCCTCTCGGGAGGTCGGCGGCCTGTCTCCGCATGGCCTTCGTCGCCTGTTCGCCGGTGAGGGCAAGGTCGGACCCGTAGCCCTTGATGTCGGGGCCCCGGTCCAGGCGTCCGGCGTCGTAGGGCAGGAGCATGCGCTCCAGAGCGGCGACACTGCGGTCCCCGCGCCCGGTCGGGCCGGGGGCGGGTGCGGTGGCCCCGGCCGGCCGGGGCAGCACCCACCGGGGACCCTTCGCCGTGTGACCGGCGTGCGCCACCGTCACACCGGTGCAGGTGAGGCCGGCGACGACGGCGAGCGTCAGGACGGCCGTGCCGACGGTCCTGCCGCGGAGACGGCCGCGCGGCGCCGTGGCGGCCGCCTCCGCGGCCTCGGGTACCGGATTGCTCTCGGCGGGGCTGGTCACAGTCGCTCCCACTGTCGTCCCGCCAGGTCTGCCAGCGCCTTGACGGGGATCTTCTTGTCATCGCCGTCCACCCAGATCTGGAGCAGGACGTCGCCACGCCAGGCCACGGCGTACCCGCTGCTGGAGGGGGAGTCGCCGGGGCCGAAGACGTAGGCCCCGCCGTCGTGTGCCCCCGGCACGGCCGCCTGCCCGGTGGGCCGGCTGTCGGTGGTCTCACGGCTCGCCTGGTCCACGAACTCGGCGGCGGCCGTGGTCCGTTCCTGGCGGTACTGGACCAGAGCGATCTGGACATCGCCGAGTCCGGTCTGGTGCCAGCCGATCTGGGCGGCGCGCCGGAACTCCGCGTCGGTCTGCTCGGTCAGAGCACTGCCGGCGTCGTCGAACTGCGAGGCGTAGTCCTCCAGGGAGAGCCACTGCGCGGTGTCCGGCAACCACGGCAGAGGGGTGGCGCCGTTCGGCTTGCGCACCAGCAGCTGCCGCAGGTCGCCTTCCGTCCTCGCCTGCCGGTCCCCAGCGGAGGACCGGTGATTGGGGGCCGGCCCCGACGCCTGCTCCAGGGACTTCTGGCCGAGTGCCGGGAGGGGGGTGGGTGGTCGCTGGGCCTGCACGACGTACCCGGTGCAGACGCCGGCCAGGACCCCGAGCGCGGCCGCGGCCGCCACCGGGACGAGAGCGCGCCGGCGCCCCGAGGTCGGCTGAAGAGCCTGCTGAGCCGAGGCGGGTGCGGTGCCCGTCAGGTCAGAGCCGACATCGTCCGCCTTCGGCTCCCCCGTCGGCGACGCGAGGTCGGGAGCCCCTGTGAGAGGTGCCGGCCGGGCGGGCGGCGGCTCGGGCGGAAGTGGTCCGGTGGCTTCCGAGGCGGCATCCGGCCCCGTGGCGCGGGTCGGCTCGGTCGGCGTGGTCGGTGATGCCGGCTCCCGACCGCTGTGCGGCGTGGTCACGGTCTCCCCACTGTCCAGGTGCGCGTGGTCCGCGCGGTTCGAGGAGAAGACCCGCGAGGCGATCACCTGGTTGTGCGGAGCACGTCACGTTTTCTTCACGCCTTCGGTCCTCGCACCACCCCGGCCCCGACTCCCGCCCGGCAGCAGCCACCCAGCCGCCTCAGGCACCCCGGGCACCTCAAGGGCGTGGCAGGATCCCTCTGTCCATGGCCACCACCACCGCCCGCGTACGGTCGTTCACATCGAGCTTGGCGAACAGCCGCAGGAGGTGTGTCTTGACCGTGGCCTCGGCTATGACGAGACGTCTGCCGATCTCGGCATTGGTGAGGCCGTCGGCCACCGCGTTGAGGACGTCGACCTCACGGTCGGTCAGCGGGTCCTGCACGGGGCGCCGCATCCGAGCCACCAGCTTCTCGGCGACTCGCGGCGCGAGGACCGTCTCGCCGCGTGCCGCAGCGTGCACGGCGTCGACGAGCTGTCGGCGTGTGGTGTCCTTGAGCAGGTAGCCGATGGCGCCGGCCTCCACCCCCCGTTCGATTTCCGCGTCGGTGTCGTACGTCGTCAGGATCAGCACCCTGGTACGCGGGTACCGGGCGACGATCTCGCTCGTCGTCGCCACGCCGTCCAGGCCGGGCATCCGCAGGTCGAGGAGGGCCACGTCGGGGTCGTGCCGCCGGACGAGTTCGAGTGCCGCGCGGCCGTCGTCCGCCTCACCGACGATCTCGACGCCGGCCTCGGAGGCGAGCAGCGCGACCACTCCTGCCCGTACCACCGCGTGGTCGTCCACCACGATGAGGCGTACGTTCCTTCCGCTCATGCCGCCACCCCGTCCGCCGTGGGGACCACTGCCAGTACCCGTGTCCCGTCCCCCACCGAACTCGTGACGGTGAGCCGGCCGCCCAGCTCCGCCAGCCGTTTGCGCATGCCGTCGAGTCCGAATCCGGTGGACTGCTCCACCACGAAGCCGGTCCCGTCGTCGGTGATCTCCAGCTCCACCCCGTGCGACCGGCGTACGAGGACCACCCCGACCGTGGACGCGTGCGCGTGCTTGCGCACGTTGGCCAGCGACTCCTGCGTGCAGCGCAGCAGGGCGATGCGCGTCCGCTGGTCGCACGCGAGGTCGGCGAGGTCGGCCTCCACGGTGAGCCCGGTGTCCTCCTTGAAGCGGTCCAGCGTACGGCGCAGCGTCCGGGTCACCGAACCGGCCGCCGTGGCGCCCGGCCCCGGGTGTGCGGAGGCGACCAGCTCACGCGCCTCGGCGAGGTTCTCCCGCGCGGTGAACTCGATCGACCGCAGCTGCTGTGCGCTGCGTGCCGGGTCGGTGGGGAGGCCCGCTCTTGCCGCCTCCGCGAGCACGATGATCGACACGAAGCCCTGGGCGAGGGTGTCGTGGATGTCGCGGGCCATGCGTTCCCGCTCGTCCGCCGCGCCCTGTCGCTGGTGTGCAGCGGAGAGTTCTGTCTGCGTCCGCTCCAGTTCCGCTATCAACCGGGCCCGTTCACTGCTCTGCGCGACGACCGAGTGCGCCCACAGGCCGATCAGCACCCCCACCGCGACCACGATCAGCGTGGACACCAGCGTCTCGCCGTAGAACTCCGCCGACCAGCCCAGGCGCACCAGGCTCCCGGCCAGGGTGGCGACGGTGGCCAGCGCGAGGAACCCCATCGAGGCCCGGGGGGTGCGTCCGAACATCCAGTAGTGCGGCAGCGTCACCATGAACAGCGCCGCGTAACTGCTGCCCACCCACGCCAGCCCGCCCAGGGCCAGTACGAGCACCGAGAGGTAGAGGTGCGGACGTACGAGGGCGTTCCCGGGAAAGCGCTCCAGTACGGCGTAGCAGAGCACCACGCAGCTGAGCAGCGCCAGCGCCTGGTACTTGCTCGCCTCCGGCGACGCCGCTGTCACCAGCCCGACGGCCATGGCACCGAACAGCACCCAGCACACCGCGTTCCACCGGCGGAGCGAGGTGGCCCAGAAGGCGTCGGCGGAGGTGTCGTCGAGAACAGCCATGCCGATCAACGTACGTCGACCACGGGTCGCTCGTCGCGGGTACGGCCGGATACCCCGGCGGGGCGCCGTCCTCTTCCGCCGGGCCACCAGCTCCCCTCACCCAGCAGCAGCATCGCCGACGGCAGGACCAGGATCCGGACGACGAAGGCGTCGAGCAGCACGGCCGCCGCGAGGACGAACCCGATCTGCTTCATCTCGATGATGTGGAGGAAGACGAAGCTGACGAACACGGTCGTCATCACCACTGCGGCGCTCGTCACCACGCTCGCCGACCTGCGGACTCCGCTGAGCACGGCCTCTGCGGTGGATGCGCCCGCGAGCACTGCCTCCCTGATCCGGCTCACGACGAACACCTGGTAGTCCATCGAGAGTCCGAAGAGGATCACGAAGAGGAACAGCGGGACGCGCGACCCGATCGACCCCGTGGAGTGGAAGTCCAGGAGCTTCTCGGCCCAGCTGCCCTGGAAGACCAGGACGAGGAGTCCCAGCGCGGCAGCGGCGGACAGGAGGTTCAGCACGACGCCGATCACTCCGAGCGCAACGGAGCGGAACGCGTAGGTGGTCATGGCGAAGGTCACGAGCAGCAGCGCCCCGAGCACGACGGGCAGTTCACGGTTCTGGTGCTCGGGGTAGTCGGCGTACCGGGCCACGTCCCCGCTCACTGCGGCCTGCGCCCCTGCGACGCGTCCGACGGTTGCGGGCAGGTAGTGCTCGCGCAGGCGGTCGAGGGACTGGAAGGCCTGAGGGGAGTTGCCGAGGTACGGCACCTTCAGCTCCAGCACACCGATGCGGTGGTCGGCGGACGTCCGGACGCGGGAGGCGCCGGAGAAGAGCGGGTCGGCCCCGGTGCGCCGGGCCAACTCGTGCAGGGCAGCCACCACCTGCCCGGAGCGTGCGGCGTCCGCGCGTACGACGACCTGATGGGTGACCCTGCGCTCCGGGAAGGCCTCGTTGAGCCGGTCGTAGACCCGCATGGCGGGGATGTCGCGGGAGTGTGTGTCCCGGCTCATCTCCGTGATCTTCAGGCCGCTGAGCGGGATGACGAGGGCGAGGAGGCCGAGGAGCGAGACGCACAGCGTGGCCAGGGGGTGCCTGCTCGCCGGCCGCAGGAGCGCGGCCCACAGGCGACCGCCGCTATCACGGTGCGTCCGGCGGGGCGGCTTCCCGCGGGCGGCACGGCGTTGCGCCGCACGTTCGTTCCGATGCCCCAGCTTGACGAGCAGTGCGGGCAGGGCGGTCAGGGAGCTGGCAACCGCGACCAGGACGACGATGATGGTGCCGGTGGCCAGCGAGGAGAAGATGACGTCGGAGGCGAGGTACAGGGTCGCAGTGGAGACCGCGACGGCGATTCCGGAGACCACGACCGCCCGGCCCGAGGTGGCCGCGGCCAGTTCCACGAGGGCTTCGGGCCCGAGCCGGCCGTTCGAGCGGGCACGCTCCTCGCGCTCCCGTTTGAGGTAGAAGAGCGTGTAGTCGACGCCCACGGCGAGACCGATCATCAGGATGACGTTCGTGCCGACCCCTGCGTCGGGCGAGAGGTGTGAGGCCACCATCGAGAGTCCGACGGCCGCCGCGATCGAGGAGAGGGCGAGCAGCAGCGGCACGGCGGCCATGGTCACGGAGCCGAACACGAGCAGCAGGGTGACCAGGGTGACCGGGAGCGTGATCTCCTCCGAGAGAGCCAGGTCCTCGCCGCGCTGCTGGTCGACCCCCTTGCTGATGGAGGGACTTCCGGTCTCCCGCAGCAGCAGTGCCGGACGGGCCTTCCCCACGGCCTCGGTCTGTGCGAGCAGCGCGTCGACCTTGTCCTTCGCCTCCCGCTCCTCGCCGTTCAGCGCCACCTCGACCATGAGCGTCCTGCGGTCCTTCGACAGGAGCGGATCGGCCACACCCGCGACCTCGGGCAGGCGCGCCATCCGGGCGGCCAGGTCCTCAGCGGCTGCTTCGGCTGTGGGGCGGTCGAGCGGGCCCGACCGGGCGGAGATCAGCACCTGTTCGGTGGGTCTGGGTTGCAGGTGTCCCTCGGCGGCCATCGCTTCCGCCCTGCCGGCCTCGCCGACCCGGTAGTCGGCCGTCGTGGCGCTGTGTGTGCCGACAGCGCTGCCGGTCCCGAGGCACAGCACCACGAACACGAGCCAGCCGAGGACGGCCCGCCAGGGATGCCGAGCGCTCCAACGCGCCATGCGCACAGTGAACGTTCTCATGACCGAGAGCCTCGCCAACCGGCCCGGTCGCCGGACAGAGGCACCCGGTTGAACTTCGCGTCCACCGTTCGGTGGACAGCCAGGAGTGCGCCGCGCGCTGGAGGTGTTCGGTGCGGTGCCCCGGCCCCGGGCCCCCGGTGCGCCGCCCCGTGCGCCCTGGTGGCCGTCGGCCGTCTGCGCCATCCTGCACGCCCGGACGGTGAACGGGGAGGCGCGTTGAGGACCGAGGAGACGGGTCATGCGGTGGTGGTGGGGGCCGGGGTGGCGGGCATGCTCACCGCGCACGTGCTGGGGCAGCGCTTCAGCCGTGTGACGGTGGTCGAGCGGGACGCATGCCCGGACGGACCGCCCGCGTTCCGTGCAGGCGTGCCCCAGTCCAGGCATGTGCACGTCCTGTGGTCACGCGGCCTGACGGCGCTGGAGCACCTCCTGCCAGGTGTCGTCGCCGACCTCGAAGCAGCCGGCGGCACCGTCATCGAAGCCCCCGCGCACATGCGCTGGCTCTCCGCTGCCGACTGGTTCAGCGGCGTGCGGGGATCGCACTACCTGTCGATCTCGCGCGAGCGGCTGGAGGCGACGCTGCGGGGCAGGATCCTGGCCCGGCCCACGATCACGTTGACGGACCGGCACGAGGTGACCGGGCTTGTGGCGGGGCGGAGCGCAGGACGGGTGGGTGGCGTTCGGCTGCGCGAGCGGGGCAAGGGC
Organism: Streptomyces sp. NPDC059740; assembly: GCF_042733155.1. Classification (NCBI taxonomy): domain Bacteria; kingdom Bacillati; phylum Actinomycetota; class Actinomycetes; order Kitasatosporales; family Streptomycetaceae; genus Streptomyces; species Streptomyces sp. NPDC059740. The sequence continues at coordinate 21,950 of NZ_JBHWGP010000022.1, forward strand.
GGTCAGGAGTCCACGGCACGGGCCGGGTTGGTGGTCGTTGCCGCGGGCCGCGGTTCCCGTTCCGGGCAGTGGCTGTCCGAACTTGGCTACCGCGCGCCGGTCACGGAACGGATCGACGCGCACCTCGGCTACGCCTCCCGCTACTACCGGCGGCCACCGGCCGGGGCGCATCGTTGGAAGGCGGTGTACGTGCAGGGCAACCCGGACGTGCCGCGCGGCGGGGTGCTCGTACCGGTCGACGGCGAACGCTGGCTGGTCACGCTCATCGGACAGGGCGACCAGCAACCACCGGTCGAAGCGGACGCCTGGCTCGCCTTCGCCGCCTCCTTGCGCTCTCCTGAGCTGGCGCAGGCCCTCACCGGCACCGAGCCTCTGTCCGACCCAGTGGCTTTCCGGGCGACCGCGAACGAATGGACGCATTTCGAGCGTGCGGAGCGGTGGCCGAGTGGTCTCCTCGTGGTGGGTGATGCGCTGTGCCGCTTCAACCCGGTCTACGGGCACGGGATGACAGTCGCGGCACTGCAGGCGCAGACGATCGCGAGAAGGATCTCCTCGCAGGAACCGGAGGGGGCGGCGGCTCGGGCGGCTGAGCTGCAGAAGGCCGTGGCGAAGTGCCTCAGGGCGGCCTGGGCCATCGCCACCGGAGAGGACTCGCGGTATCCGAGCACCGACGGCCCCGCACCCAATCGGCTCGACCGGATGCAGCAGCGCTACCTGGCCCGGGTACTGGCCGCGGCGAACACCGATCCGGTGGTCTCCGAGGCCTTCTTCGCAGTGCTGTCGCTCAACCGCCGTCCGGAGACGTTGCTGACGCCCCGCATCATGGCCCGCGTCAGCCGCCGGAGGTGAGCCTGTTCCTCGTCACCGGTGGGGCCCGTCCCCGTACCGGGAGGACGCCGGCAGGTAGCCCCTCCCCCGCTCACGGTGAGGTCCCGCACAACGCCGGGCCCTCGGCGCGCCGGACGACCGTGCGCGGGCGGCTGGGCCGCGAGCACGTCACACGGACTTCTCACTCGTACCGGCAGGACGGTTCGTACCCGCAGCCGCAGGGGGTCCTCGTCGCCCGGAAGGAGCGGCGGTTTCGGGCGTTCCGGGGTGTCTCGCGCGGCCAACGCGTCGGCCACTGCTATGGCTGTGTGCGGGCGTCGGGCCGGTGCGCTCTCGGTGGCCCCGGGGCCCAGGGCTGTGCGGGTCGGCGGCGGTTTCCGGAACCGACACGCTCCCGGGTGTCGAGCGCGGGGCGCCGGCTCCGTCCTGGGTGCATGGGCGGCCACAGGGGGTCGCGCGACAGCGAGGGAGAAGATCATGACGCTTCTGCGGATGGACAACGTCGGCATCGTCGTAGAAGACCTGGACGCCGCCGTCGCCTTCTTCACCGAACTCGGCATGGAGCGCGAAGGCACAGCGCAAATCGAGGGGCTCTGGGCGGACCGCACCGTCGGACTCGACGGCATCCGCAGCGAGATCGCGATGATGCGGATGCCGGACGGCCACGGCAAGCTGGAGCTGGCGCAGTACCACTCCCCCGCGGCGATCGGCTCCGGGCCGCTCAAGGCACCGCCCAACACGCTGGGCCTGCACCGTGTCATGTTCGCCGTCGACGACATCGACGACACCCTCGCCCGTCTGCGTCCCCACGGCGCCGAACTCCTCGGCGAGGTGGCGCAGTACGAGAACATCTACCGGCTGTGCTACCTCCGCGGTCCCTCAGGCATCGTCCTCGCCCTGGCCGAACAGATCAGCTAGCGACCTTGCGCAGCCGGCCTGCGGCCCACCGGCACCACCGCCGGCCGGAGCGGGAGCGTCGCGCCCGGCCCGCCGGCCGCCCCCACGACCTGGCGGACGGGCTGCGCGCACGCGTGTCCGGATCGGCGGGCCCCGCACGGTCGGCTGACCGCCCGGGGCGGGGCCCCACCGCCTGCTCCGGGCGGCCCGGACGGCAGAACAGCAGCCGTCCGGGGCCGGCGCAGGCCCTGAGGTCCGGTCACTTCCGCCAGAACAGGTGATGCGTCACGCCACTCGGACTGGGCACGACATCAAGGTGGAAGCGGTCAAGCAGCTCGTCAGGTGACTCCCAGAGTCGTAGTCCGGACCCGAGCCTCATCGGTGAGACCGCCACGTGCATGGTGTCGACGAGGTCTGCGTCGAGGAACTCCCGGATGGTGGTGACTCCGCCGCCGAGTCGGACGTCCTTGCCCTGCGCCGCTTCCCGCGCCTGCTCGAGGACCGTGCCCGGGTCGCCGTCGACGAAGTGGAACGTGGTGTCCGAGAGCGTGAACGACGGACGCTGGTGGTGCGTCATGACGAACACCGGGGTGTGGAACGGCGGCTCCTCACCCCACCAGCCGCGCCACTCGTGGTCCTGCCAGGGCCCGCGCTGGGGCCCGAACTTGTTGCGGCCCATGATCTCAGCACCGATGTTGCGGGCGTAGTCCCGCGTGAGGTAGTCGTCCAGGCCCCGGCTTCCCCCCGCGTCGGTGCGCATGGGCCAGCTTGCCGTGGCGCCCGCCCAGGCGAACAGCTTCTCGGGCTCGACATGGCCGAACGGCCTCTCAAGGGTCTGGTCCTCACCGGCGCCGATTCCGTCACTCGAGACGTTGAAGTTCTGCACTCTTACCAGTTGAGCCACGTGTTCCTCCTGCGACGGCGACTGTGGTGGTGCGGCTCCCCCGGCCGGACGAACTCCTCGCTGCGGTCTGTACGGCCGGAAACGGGTTACCTGGAGTCCTGCCCTGTGAGGGCTACCCGGTGTGGAGGGCTTTCGCCGGAAGGGGGCACCCGCCCCGTGGAGCCTCTCACTTTTCGCTCGCACGCCGGGGAGGCTTGACGAAGTTCTCGTGGACGCGGGGTGTCCCTGCGGTGACGTCGACACCCGTGAGTGTTCAGGCGGCCGCCGTCGACTGCCGACCGGCTTTTGGAGCGGCGGCCAGAAGCTGCCGTCCCCAACCTCACCAAGCCGCGGCCCCCGGGGCGGCGGAGGAGCGGCGTCGCGGGGCCGGGGGCCGGGTCGAAGGCCGTCGGTGACGGCCTGCCAGGGAACGCCACGGCCCGGACGCCGGCACCCGGCCGGACAGGGCGGAGGATGCTGCTGCCCGGCCCGGAGCCGTCAGCACCGGCAGCGGGCCGGAACCGCTTGAGCGCTGCGCGGTCGACGAGGTCGCCGGTGCGGTCCGGGTGTGCATGCGTTACGGCCGAGGTTGTAGCGTTTCGCGCAGTCGTTCGCCCCCGGCCTGCGCCGGCCGGTTGACGGGCAGCGAGCTGACGAGGACCGCACCACGTAGGGAGCAGTAAGTCATGGCACGACCAGAGTCCGGCAAGAGGGCCGTGGGATGGACGACCGCGGCCACGTTGCTGGCGGTGGCGCCGCTCCTGTCGGCGTGCTCGGGTGGTTCGCAGTCCTCCGCCGCCTCGCACAGCAGCAGTTCCTCGCCCTCGGCCGGCGCGTCGGACAGGGCCGAGGCGTCCTCGGGCAGCAGCACCGGCGCACCGGCGGGCAGTCAGGCCACCGTGTCCTCCACGGTCGGCACCTGGGTCACCGCGGTCATCGAGCAGGACGCGGAGAAGGCGTGCCGGCTCGCCGCGACGACGGACGGCGACTCCTCCCCGGCGAAGGCGAAGCCCGCCACCCCCCAGACGTGCGATGCGTCGACGACGAAGAAGATGGCCGTCGGCCTGAAGTCCCTCAGCAAGGCCTTCACGCCGCAGAACGCCTCCGGCAAACCGGCGGTGAAGGTCGAGGCACCCACGCCCAAGGGCGACGAGGCGGTCGTCCCGGCAGCCAAGATCATCGTGGACGGAAAGCCCCTGCGGGCGATCATGCTGTCCCGCTCGCACGGCGTGAACCCGAAGGACTTCTCGGCCAAGGTGAAGACCGCCAAGGTCAACGGGAAGTGGTACATCGGCGACTTCGACCTCGACAGCGGTCATCAGACGCTCCGGCCTCAGGCGTAGTGCGGGAGACGTCTGCGTCTCCACCTGCCGGCACGGTGACCTCGCCACTGCCCCGCCCTGCCGCACTCGGCACGCCGCATGCGGGACGAAGCCGGGAGGACGGGACCTCTGCGGGAGTCGCCGGCGTCCGTGTACGCCCTGACGGGCGTCAGGCTCTCCTTCGGAGGGTGTCCGTCACGGCGTGCCGGACGACGTGACGGGCGGGGCCGACGGTGGGCCCTTCCCCGGGCCCACCGTCGGTGTTCGACGTGCATGTTCACGACCAGTCAGCTGTTTCGTCACAGGCGTGTCCGCGTCCCCCGCTCACCTTGCAGCAGCACTGCGGGCCGTGATGTCTTCACTCAAAGATCTTGCTCACCAGGGGCAACAACCGTTGAGGAGAAGACCATGCGCGCTCGGAAGATATCGGTGCTCGCCCTTACCGCTGTCGCTGCCGGCTTGGCGCTGACGGGCTGTGACGGCGCCGGCGCCGACAGCGCCTCGCCCTCCGTCGGCAGCCCGCCCGCTACCGCACAGGCCCCGTCCGGCACCTCCTCCCAGGGCTCCGCCACGGGTTCGGCGTCGGCCACCGGCAAGAAGGAGGGCGTGAGCTGCACGGACCAGATCGACTACACCGGTGACCCACGGTCGAACGCCGCCATCAACTCCATCGGTGCGCAGACCGGCCACTGCCCGGCGCCGGAGAAGGGGGACAAGCCCTCCGGCACTCCCAAGAAGGCCGGGGTCAGCTGCACGAACCAGATCAACTACGCCGACGATTCGCGGTCGAACGCCGAGATCAACACCATCGGCGAGGAGACCGGTTACTGCCCGCCGATCCAGAAGTGACCAGGCGGTGTGACCAGGCGGTGAGCGATCGCCACCGGCGACTGCGTCGGCTTCGGCGGACCCGAGGCCGAGCCGTCCCTCCCCTTGCCCGGCCGCCGTGGGCAACGCTCAGACGGCCACCACCAGCGGATGGAGGCCTCGGGGCGGTGAGTTCCCGTCAGCGCGGACGGTCACAACCGCCCCCCGTACGGCCCGCCGGCTGCCGGTGGACAATCCGCGTGCACGGGTCGGCCAGTTCGAGGAACACTGTGCGGATGAGCTCCGCAGCCTCCGAGACATGGCAGGAACGGGCCCTGCAGCATGTCGCGCAACTGGCGACGGGCCCGCCGGTGGACCGCACGCTGCGGGTGACCCTCAACTTCCACCCGGACCGGCTGTTGCACGGCAGGCCGATCCTGGAGGCGATGGCCGAGGACGGCGTCTACCGCTCGCAGTTCGTCACGGGGACCAGCAACGGCGGCCTGACGGCGTACCCCGGTGGCGACCGCTGGTGCTGGGAGAGCCGCATGTTCGGTGGTGCGTACGACGAGGCGCCCGCTCATGAGCGTCCCGTGTACGGGGCGTTGAACTTTCGTCGCAAGCCGGCCGGTGGAGCGCCTCGGTTCGGCTCCGCCCACTTCCGGTTGGCTGCCGAGACGCTGGCTCGGACCACGTTCTGCTACCCGGACAGCGTCCTTCAGCCTTCCCGTTTCGGTGTCGAGGCGCGTTCGGGGCTCGTCGAGCTTGCCCTCGCCGATCGGCAGGACGACCTGGACGACTACATCGAGGCGCAGGTCCACGGGCAGGTGCGGCCGACCTGTCATGCGGAGGCGCTGGTCCTGGACCCCTGCTATCGCGGCACGGCTGTGGAGGCTGCGGCCTCGGGTCTGGGCTGTCCGGTGGAGTGGCACACCGGCTTCCGGCTCACGGTCGAGGACCTGCGCCGCCACCCCGGCTACCGCGGCCAGGAGTACGTCGACCTGGGTGCCCGGATCGCCGTCGACGGCCTCCTCGATCCCCGCATCATCGGGGACGTTGCGCGCGCCGACCGCTACGACGCCCAGGCTGTCAAGAAGGTGTGGCACTACCTGGCACGTTACGGAGCTCCGGGAAGAGGGCTGACGACCCCGTGAGCCCGGCACCGGCAGAGCGGGCCGGTCCCGACGGCTCGCGTTGGGCCGGTACCTGACGGCGGGTGAGAGTGCCCTATCCCGTCAGGGAGGCGGCGCGGGCCCCGGCCCCGGACCGCGGCCACCGTGGGCACTACCCCTTTGCGGGGTCGGAGCCCGGCTCCTTGACGAGCCGATCACCGACCGCGAGCGTTTTCCAGAGCCGGCGGCTGATCCGCACCTTGAAGGGCTCGCCCTCGCCGACCCGGACCTCGGCGAAGTGGTACATGTTCGAGCCGTCGAGCAGGCCGCGGGACAGGTCGACGACCGCACCTTCCCAGGAGTCGTCTCGTCCGATTTCGCGTGATTTCCTCATGGGGCAGAGCCTACGGAGGCCGGAAGCCCTCCTGTAGGGCCCCGGATCACCTCCTGGGGGGTACAAATGTCACGCCGAGCCCCGCGGCGGAACTCCTGATCCCCGCCCTGCCCGCCGCACCGGCGTGCGGTCTCCGGCCCTGACAGGCAGGCGGGGCGGCAGTCCCCCGGTTCCTGTCCGCGGGCGGGCCGCCGCCCGCGGACAGGACGTCCCGGACGCCCGAGGCCGTCAGCGGCCGACTGCGGCCAGAGCTCCGGTGTACTGCTCGTCGGTGACGGGCTCGAGCCAGGTGGTGCCGTCGCCCTTCGCGTCGCCGACGACCACGGCGAGGTGCGCCATGAGGGTGGTGTCGGTGGCGCCGTGCCAGTGCTCCTCCCCGGGCGGGCACTTGACGGTCTCACCGGCGGTGATGCGCACGACACCGCCGTCTCGCGTACCGACCAGGCCCACGCCGTCGGTGACGTACAGGACCTGGCCCTTGGCGTGTGAGTGCCAGTTGGTCCGGGCGCCGGGGGTGAAGCGCACCAGGCCCACAGCCAGGTGGGCGGGCTCGGTGGGGGCCTCGATGAGGTTGAGGTAGACGTCGCCGGTGAAGCGCTCGGCCGGGGTCCTGACGGTAGGGGTCTCGGTGACGTGTTCCACGACTGCTTTCCTTGATCCGGTGGAGGGGTGGACGAGGGGGAGGGCGGGGCGGCTGAGCCGTCAGGCCGTGCGCTCGTCGGCGATCTTCTGCAGCTGGGTGATCGCCGACATGGCGTTGGGCCAGCCGGCGTAGAAGGCCAGGTGCGTGATGGCTTCGGACAGCTCTTCCACGGTGAGCCCGTTCTCCAGCGCCACGCCCAGGTGGTAGTCGAGCTGCTCGCTGCGGTACAGCGCGGCGAGCACGCTGACCGTGACCAGGCTGCGGTCCCGTGGGGACAGCTCGGCCCGCTCCCACACGTCGGCGAAGAGCACCTCGTTGGTGACCTCGACGAGTTTGGGTGCGATCCGGGCCAGCTCCTGAGGCGCGGACTGCTTCACCATGTCGTGACTCCTTGCAGTGGGACGGGTGCGTTCCGGTGGGGCCAGTATCTGCAGGTTCTCCTCGATCGGCAGTCCGGCTCACGCGCCGCGCGAGGTGTCCGGCAGGGGCGCAGTCCCACCGTTGTCCAGGAGACCGCAGGTCAGGCGCGGGGGGAAGGTACGGTCGTTACAGGTACTGGCAGGGCCCCTCTCATCCCCGGCCGACCGGCCTAGCCTGGAACGCGTGAGTACCGAGAGCGACATCCGCGAGTTCCTGGCCTCCCGCCGCGCGAAGATCACCCCGCAACAGGCCGGGCTGCCCGCGTACGGCGGCAACCGGCGCGTGCCCGGGCTGCGTCGCGAGGAGGTCGCACTGCTGGCCGGGGTCAGCGTCGACTACTACGTCCGACTGGAACGCGGGAACCTGGCCGGAGCCTCCGAGGAGGTCCTCGACTCCCTCGCGAACGCGCTGCGACTGGACGATGCCGAGCGCGCGCACCTGTACGACCTGGCCCGTGCGGTCGCCAGGCGTCCCGCCCGCCGCCCCAAACGCGTCCGCGGCCCGCTCCCGGACAGCGTCCTGCGCGTGCTGGACTCCATGACCGGCTCCCCGGCCTTCCTTCGCAACGGCCGCCTCGACATCCTCGCCGTCAACCGCCTCGGCGGCGCTCTGTACGCGCCCGTGTTCGCCGGCGAGGCCCGGTGCCCGGTCAACATCGCCCGCTTCTAGTTCCTGGACCCGCGCGGCCGCGACTTCTTCCCCGACTGGGACGAGTCCGTGAACACCACGGTGGCCCTGCTGCGCACCGAGGCCGGACGGAGCCCCGGCGACAGTGACCTGACCGGGCTGATCGGTGAGCTCGTCACCCGTAGCGAGGAGTTCCGCACCGCGTGGGCCAGGCACAACGTGCGCCTGCACCACACCGGCCGCAAGTCCTTCCGCCACCCGGCGGTCGGCGAGGTCACTCTCGACTTCGACGCCATGCAGTTTCCCGCACAGCCGGGCCTGACCCTGACCGCCTACTCAGCCGCCCCCCGCACCCCGGCCCACGACGCACTGCAGCTGCTGGCCGCCTGGGCGGCCACCGAGGGCGTATCCGCAGCCACTGAGCGCGCCCGAAGCGGCTGAGAGCCACACCGGTCTTCCCGCCTCACCGCCCGGGGAGCACCTCCGTGCCCGAGCCCCGCCTTCGGGCACGGCCTTCAGGGCCGTCGATCTCGGCGGTGTCGCAGAACCGGAAGCGGTGCCGAGCCGGTCTCCTCCACGATGCGGGGTGAGTGGCGAGCCCTGGCGCTCCCCGGCTGCCGTCGACCGCCCGCGCACCGCTGCCGAGCGGCTCAGCCCGCGGCTCGGACCGGCGAGGTCGACTGCGCGGCGCGGGCCGTCTCCAGCAGGCGCTTCCAGGACGTCACGGTGGGACGTCGACGCAGCAGGGCCCGCCGTTCCCGCTCGGTCATGCCGCCCCACACGCCCCACTCGATGCGCTCGTCCAGTGCGTGGGCGAGACACTCGGTGCGCACCGGACACCCGGCGCAGATCGTCTTGACGCGATGCTGCTCGCTGCTCTGCACGAAGAGCACGTCAGGGTTGTCCATCTGCCGGCACAGCCCTAACCGTGTCCAGTTCTCCGCCATGTCCCCTCCCCTTTGCAAGTGTCTGTGGTGTGAGTGACGGTAGCCGTCAACTGAAGATGGATCATCACTCACACGAGTGCACTTCGGCACATGCCTCCGGCTCGTGTGGAGGCCCAGGCACGGGCAGGCGGCAGGTGGGCACGGCACGATGGCGCGGGGAAGGCACCGTCGTGCCCGGTCGACGCAGCCTCCTCGGCGGTGGTCGGCGAACCGCACCCGACCGTCGGACGGCTGCCCCTCACCGCCCGACCGGCCGTCGGTCACCTTCGAGCCGTGGGTTCCAGGCTGTTTGCGAGCCTTCCGGGCCCGCGGGAGCATGGAAGGGTCGGTTGCTGCGGCGTCCCGGGGTGTACGCCGCCTTCGAGGACGCATGGGGCATCGGCGGACAACGCTCGCAGCGGGTCGCCGGAGCGGGGGCCGCCTGGCCCGCCCTCGATGGAGGACGTCATGGACGGCACGACGCTCGAAGAGATGAGAACGGAGTTGCGTGGCCCTGTCACCGGGCCGGGCGATGAGGACTACGCACGGGAACGGGCACTGTACAACGCGATGATCGACCGGCGGCCCGCCGCGATCCTGCGCTGCTCGGATGCCGGGGACGTGATGGAGGCCGTCGACTTCGTCCGCGAGCACGGCTTGCGGAGCACGGTGCGCGGCGGCGGACACAGCGGCGCCGGCCTGAGCGTGGCGGACGACGCCGTGGTCATCGACATGGCGCCCATGCGCTTCGTCCATGTGGACCCCGCGAGCCGGACCGCCATGGTGGGCGGTGGCAGCCTGCTCGGCGACCTCGACCACGCGACTCATGCCTACGGCCTGGCCACCCCGGCCGGCATCCAGTCAACGACCGGTGTCGGGGGCCTCACCCTGGGCGGCGGCCACGGGCACCTGACCCGTAGGTACGGTCTGACCTCCGACAACCTGCTGGAGGCGGACGTGGTGCTCGCGGACGGCAGTTTCGTCACCGCGAACGAACGCGAGAACCCCGACCTGTTCTGGGCCCTGCGAGGCGGCGGCGGGAACTTCGGGGCCGTCACCTCCTTCACCTTCCGTCTGCACCCGGTGGAGACGGTGGGGGTGGCCATGACCCTGTGGCCCGTCGAGCAGACACCCGATGTCCTCAGGTGGTACCGCGAGTTCATGCCCTCGGCGAGCGAGAAGCTGAACGGGTTCTTCGCGGTCCTCAACGTCCCGCCGGCGCCGCCGTTCCCCGAGGAGATCCACGGCCAGGCGATGTGCGGGGTCGTCTGGTGCTGGACCGGAGACCTCAGCGACCTCGACGACGCCGTCAGCGCGGTGCGCGAGGTCGCCACGCCGGCCTTCCACTTCACCACGCCGATGCCGTACCCCGTTCTGCAGGGCATGTTCGACGAGCTGCTGGCGCCCGGACAACAGTGGTACTGGCGCGGCGCCTTCTTCGACCGCATCACCGACGAGGCCATCGACGTCCACCGGAGGTTCGGAGCGGAGATCCCGACGCCTCTGTCGACGATGCACCTGTATCCGGTGGACGGCGCGGCACACCGCCTGGAGCACGACGCCACGGCATGGGCCTACCGGGACGCCAAGTGGTCCTGCGTGGTGGCCGGGATCGATCCCGACCCGGCCAACGCCGCAACACTCAAACGGTGGTGCGTGGACTACTGGAACGCACTCCGGCCGAGTTCGATGGGTGGTGGATACGTCAACTTCATGGGCACCGGCGAAGGCCAGGACCACGTCAGGGACAGCTATCGCGACCACTACGCGCGGCTCACCGCCATCAAGGAGGAGTACGACCCGACCGACATGTTCCACGCCACGATGAAGGCCGGCCGGAGCCGCGAGCACTGACCCGCCGCTGACAAGGCCGGGGCCCCGACAGCGCGGGCCCCGGACGCAGGTGCAGCCGGCGACGGAGGGCTGCGTGACGCCTGGCCGCTGATGCCGGCGCGACGCCGGCGACCAGCGTGGCCGGTGACCGAGGGCGTCTCTGGCCCCGTGGTCAGCCCGCTATGGAGTCGAGTTGCTCCGCCGCGGGGCGCAGCTGCCAGAGGTCACCGTCGGGCGGGGTCTGCAGCTTCGACAGGGCGGTCTCGGCCGCGCGGTCGCCTGCGTCCGCGGCCGCATGCACGATGTCGCTCGCCGCGTACCGGGTGAACTCGAGTTCCGGGTAGGGCCAGGGTTCCGCGCCGGTGGCCGCGGGGAGCAGGAAGTCGACGGCCTTGAAGAGGCTCTGGCCGTCCGGGCCCCGGTAGCGCCAGAGGTCCACACCGACGTGGCGGCCCACGGCGGCCAGGCGTGTGTAGGCGACGAGGTCGAACGTCGAGTAGTGGAAACTGCGTGTGCGGGCCAGTTCCTGCGGCTGGCTGCCGTCCCCCGCTATCTGCGCGTCGATGCGGCCGGCGCGTACCCCGAGCACGGTGCGGCGGGCGAGAGCGCGGTCGCCGGTGGCGAGGGCCAGCGAGGCGATCTGCAGGTCCATGAACGTGCCGTGGTTGTTGTCGGCCGCGGCCTCCTCCTTGCCGAAGTCCGAGTCGACGAGCCAGTCCAGGAAGTCCTTGTTCCACGAGAGCATCGTGTCGTGATCGCTCCTGCCCCAGCCAGGGGCGCCGGTGTCGAGGATGGCCACAGCGTCCAGCACCGAGCTGTACTGCTGCGAGAAGTCGATGATGCCGATGGATCTGCCGTCGTACTTGCACGGGATGAACTGGCCGTGGTTCAGGTTGGGATTCATGCGCGTCGCCGGGTCCAGGAACCAGGTCCGCAGGATGTCGGCCGCGTGCTCGGCGTACTTCGCCTTGCCCGTGTAGTACCAGGCGAGCGCCAGGGTGGTGCTGGAGTTGAAGACACGGCCGAGGTCGGGCCGGTCGGTGCCGGTGTCCACCTCGGGGTTGCGCTCGCCGTCGCGCTGCACGTAGGGGCAGCCCCAGGGGTTGTCGGCGGTCTTCGGCTGCGAGGGCCACCAGTAGGGCGCCTGGCTCAGGTAGTCGTGCGGATCGCCGCCGGGCGCGGGCTGCGGTTTGTCGGTGACCGTCCACGGCCCTTCGGTGAGCCAGGAGTCGGCCTGCCGCGTCAGCGAGCGGACCTGCGCACGCAGCGCCCGGTCGCCACGGTCGAGGCGGATACGGTTCTCGCGCATCCGGGCTCCGTCGATCACCACCGTCGCGGGGGCCGCCACGGGTGCCTGTCGCCGGTGGTTGTACCCGTTGGCCGACGCGGCCGTAGAGGCAGTGGTGGTACCGGTGAGGACGAGAGCGACGAGTGTTGCCACGAGGGCACTGGAGCGGTTACGGACTCTCCCGGCCATGGAACAGCTCCGATCACGTACGTGAAAGGTGTTCATGCATCGGACTGCACGAGGGTAAGAGCCGACTGACGCGCTGACAACGGTCCGCACACGGTTTCCGGGAGATGTCACGGAAAGCGCCAGTCGTTGCCCCTTCGCCGGCCGACCGGGACGGTGGACGCACACCGGTGAGGCCGGGCAGGTGTTCCTGCCCGGCCTCACCGGTTCCCCCTGAGCTCCGCCGCCCCCGACCGGGAGCGGCTGTCCCCAGAGCCCGGGGTGGGCTGTGGGTCATCCGCGCCGGTCAGTAGGCGGAGTTGACGTTGTCCATCGAGCCGTACCGGTCGGCCGCGTAGTTGGTGGCCGCGACGATGTTGGCGACCGGGTCGGTCAGCGAGTCCTTCGTGCCCTTGACGTGGTAGGTGTCGAAGGTGGGCTGGATGACCTGGAGCAGGCCCTTGGACGGCACGCCCTTCTGCGCGTTGACGTCCCAGTTGTTCTGCGCGGTCGGGTTGCCGCCGGACTCACGGATGATGTTCTTGTGGATCCCGTGGTAGCTGCCGGGGATGTGCTCGTAGTGCATCACGTCCAGCGCGGTGCGGATCCAGCCGTCCAGGTTGTCGCCGTGCTTCTTCTTGCCCTGCTCGACCAGCTTGGCGACCTTCGCCGCCTCCTTGGCCTGCGCGTCCTTCGCATCCGCCTTCTTGCCGTGGGCGACGGAGACAGCCGCGGGCTTGGCCTCATGCACCGGAGCAGCATGCGCCGGAGTCGGGGCCAGAGTCGCGGCGGCAGCGGCGGCACCCGCGGTGGCGATACCGGCGACGGTGTACTTGCGGAAACGGGTGGCGGTGGTGGTGGCAGTCATGGCGTACCTCTCCAATACGGGGGACATCGTGGGGAGGCCGACAGGCTGTCGGCGGCACACGCTCCCGAACCCTGAAACTCCGGATGTGCGCTCGACGCGGGCGGCGCGTCGCGGGGCCGGTGTCAGGCTCGGGCGGAAGGACTCCCGCCCGGTCCGGCGCTCGGCTCCCCGGTACGTCCACCACCCTGGGAACCGGCTCCCCACCGGCGCCAACCTGTGACCTACGAAGGCGCGTAGGAGCAGTGCCGGAACGGATCCGCCGCTGGTGCTCGGGCATGCCGGTGCGGCCTACTACCAGGCTTCCGGTGTGACGCGGGCCCCGTGCCCGCCCTCACACGTGGGCCGGGGGACGCGGGCCTTTCGGCGCACCGGTGTGGCGCAGAACGCGGCGACTGGTCACCCGGAGCGCACGACCGGCCGGCCGGCCTGAGACCCGCGCCCGAGAACGAGGCACTCGGCGCGTCGGCCCGAGAGTCGGGGCTGAGCGGCGCCGCGCGCTGCGACGGGCCGCAGGTGCTGCCCGGCCTGTGCACCTGTGGTGGTGGCAGGAACCGACGGTGTGCGCCGAGGCCGCCGCACGCCGCCCGGCCGCATCGCCTGCTTCCGGTACCGATCGGAGCAGGGGACAACCCACGCAGGACGTGCTCAGAGGTGTGCAGAGGTACTCAACAGGTGCACCGCAGGCACGGAACGATGCCGGGACCTGGTCGGCCGGACCGGACCGGTACGCTGACGCACCACCGACGGCACGTCCAGCCGAGGACACGACGAGGGGATCGGCCAGTGGCAATTCTGAAGGCGACCATGAAGGAACAGGTCTCCCAGGCGGTGGCGCAGGCCGCGCCCGGCGACCGTGCGCTCGCCACGGTCGCCGCGGTCACGGGTCCCACTCCGTGGCTGACCCGGGGCGTCTTCGGGCTCATCGGCCAACTGGCGGTCAAGTACTACTTCGTGACGGTCACCGAGCAGGCGCTGGTGCTGCACCGGATGAACCTGGTCACGCAGCGGCCTCACGAGATCGCCTACGCCTTCCCCCGCGCCCAGGCCGCGGCGATGGTCAGCGACGTGCGGCCCAACCCGGTGTGGAGCGTCTTCCACCTGATGCTGCCCGACAAGCAGAAGCCCACCCGCCTGAACGTCCAACGCGTATGGCGGGACGAGATGGAGCAGCTGGTGTCGATCCTGACAGGCGCTCCGCTCCAGGGAGGCGGCCAGCAGGCGCTGCCACCGCAGGGCTACCCGGCGCAGCCGCAGCCCGGCTACGGATATCCGGCCCAGCAGCAGCCGCAGGGTCAACCGGCGCCGGGGCAGTACGCCCCGCAGCAGCCGCAGCCCCAGGCCGGCTACGGCTACCCGGCTCAGCAGCAGCCCCAGCCCGGCTACGGCTACCCGGCCCAGCAGCAGCCGGGACAGCCCGGACCGTACGCACCGCAGCAGCCGGGACAGCCGGGACCGTACGCACCGCAGCAGCCGCAGGCCCCGTACGGCGGTGCTCCGCAGGGGAACCCCTACGGCGGCTGACCGGCCCCGTCCTCCCGCACCCGCACGAGCGTGGGCAGGCCCCTCATGGAAATGCCACGGACGGCGTCCGTCCGGAGCGTGCCTCAGTGCGGACGGAGCCGGTGGTCGAGTGCGGCACCCACGTCCGGGCAGTTCTTGCGGACGGTCTCGAGGAAGGCGTCCAGCACCGGGGAGCGGTCTTCCCGGGCGGTGAAGGACAGCACCAGGTCGGGCAGGGGCGTGCGCGGGGTCACCTCGCAGAACCGGGTGCCCGGGCGCGGGGCGGCCAGCATCCGGGAGGGTCCCAGGCCGACGCCCACACCACAGGCGGCGAGGCCGATGATGGTGTGGACGTCCCTGGCGATGGCCGCACCGTCGAGAGCGGCGGAGTCCCTGCCGAACAGGGTGCGCAGTCCGGCCGCGATCGCCGGTTCGTCCTCGCCCGACGCCACGATGAGCGGCTGCCGTCGCAACTGGTCCACACTCACCGCGGGCCGGCCCGCGTAGGGGTGCACGGCGCTCACGACGGCGATCAGGTGGTCGTGTCCGATGGGGACGGACACCAAGTGCTCGGCGCCTGCACCTCGTGGCGGACCGAGGGTGATGGTCGCGTCGAGTTCCCCGGAGACCAGAGCGGCGGTACTGCGACTGGTCGCCATCTCGTGCAGTTCCAGCCGTACGTCGGGCCGTTCACGGCCGTACCGGGCCAGGACGGCCGGCAGCGGGTCCAGCAGCGCCGAGGCGATGAAGCCCAGCCGTAGTCGGCCGGTCTGTCCCCGGGCGGCCCGGCCCGCGTCGACCGTGGCCGCGGTGATCTCGGCGAGCGCCCGGCGCGCCCGGGCGAGGAAGGCCTCACCCGCGGCCGTGGGGAAGACCCCTTGACGCGTCCGGTCGAAAAGCCGGGTGCCCACCTCGCGTTCGAGGTCCGCGATCTGCTTGGAGAGGGGAGGCTGCGCGATCCCCAACGCACCGGCCGCCCGGCCGAAGTGCTCGTGTTCGGCGAGAGCAACCGCATACCGCAGGTGCCGCGCTTCCATGGCCGGTCGCCTCCTGGCGATATCTCAGGGGTATCGCCAGGCAGTTTGGCATATCTTCGACTGGATGCTGTTGTCGCTGTCCTCTGGGATGGAGGCATGACAGACCTCTCCGCGGACAGCACCGTTTTCGTCCTCGTGCACGGCGCCTGGCACAGCTCGGGGCAGTGGGCCCCGACTCAGCGCGCGCTGGCCGGACTCGGCGCCATGAGCGTGGCCGTCGACCTGCCGGGGCACGGTTTTGACGCGCCGCTGCCCACCGGATACCTCCAGCCCGGCCAGCCCGGCCTGTTGACCGAGAAGTCGCAGCTCGCCACCTTGACGTTTGACGACTGCGTCCAGAGCATCCTGACCACGCTGCGTCGGGTGCGCCACCACCGCACCGTCGTGCTCGTCGCACACAGCGCGGGTGGTGGCCCCGCGTCCCTGGCCGTGGAGCGGGCGCCCGAGCTCGTCGACCGGGTCGTCTACCTGTCCGCGTTCGTGCCCGGCGGCCGGCCCCGGTTCTCCGACTACCTCGGCGCGCCCGAGAACGCCTCCGCGCTGGGGCGGCACCTCGCCCTCGGCGATCCCGGAGCGCTCGGCGCGGTGCGCATCAACCCGCTCTCGGCTGATCCCGCCTACGTCGAGGAACTGCGGCAGACCCACTACCACGACACGCCCCTGGACCGGTTCGACCGCTGGCGCTCGGCTCTGAGCCCCGACCTGCCGCTCGCGATCCCGACGACGCCGGTCGCCCTGACCGGAGCGCGGTGGGGGCGTGTCCCCAGGACCTTCCTGCGCTGTGCCGAGGACCGGGCGCTGCCACCGGCCGTGCAGGACCTGATGGTTGCGGAAGCCGACCAGGCCTTCCCCGCCCACCCGTTCACCGTGCGCACCCTTCCCGGCAGCCACAGTCCCTTCGCCGCCCGGCCACGCGAACTCGCCGCCGCCCTCGCCGAGTGAGTCGCGGCCGGTGCGCGCCGACCGGCCGGGGCACCCGCCGCAGGCCGGGCCACCCTCCTCGGGCCGGGGCCGGCCGGCAGCGGCACCACGGGCCGGGGTGCGGAAGCCGGGCGGGACCCCGGTCTGTCCGGGGCACGGGCGCCCCCTATAGCCTGCGGCACCATGACACGTGGTGGGAGTCTGCCGGTGGTTCTCGTGGTCTGCGGGCTGCTCGGTGCCGGTCCGCTCTTCGCGCGGGGGGCTTTGCAAGTCGCCGTACCGTTGCTGCTGTTGTTCCTCCTGCTCGCGTGGCTGCACACGCCGTGGGTGTTCCCGCGGTCGACCGGTGCGGTGGAGGCACAGCGCCGCAGTGCGCTCGACGGCCGGCCGATCGTGTACTGGCGGGCGGGCTGCAAGTACTGCCTGCGACTGCGGATGCGCCTGGGCCGCGAGGCGCGCCAGGTGCACTGGGTCGACATCTGGCGCGACCCGGCGGCAGCCGCTGCCGTGAGAGCGGTCAACGACGGCAACGAGACCGTGCCGACCGTCGTGGTGGCAGGACGGCCCCACGTCAATCCGGATCCGGCGTGGGTGCGCGCACAGGCCGCACAGGCGGCGGCATCGCGTGAGCGCGGAGCGCGGGCCTGACGCCGGGGGCCGCCTTGCCGGACGAGGCGGGTCAAGCCCCTGCCGGCGGCCCGACGCTCCCCTCCCCCAGTGCGCGCCGCGGATCGGGAGCACCGGCACGGCCGGCATCGACCAGGACGGCCGTCCCGGTGCCGGCCCCGGCCGGGGTGTGGTCCGGCTTCGCCGGCCGCCGGGTCGCGGGCGTCGTCCTCACCGAGTTCGGCGGCGGCTTACCGAGCCCACCGCCGTCCGGGCTCCGACCCGACACCGGCAGCGGGCTCCGGCCCCGGAGGTGGCGCTCGACCGGTCCGTCCACGGAGCGAACGAGTGCGACCTGACCGTTGCCCAGCGTGGCGGCGGTCGTCCTTGCGGGAGGTCTGCACGATGAGCGGCGAGAGGAGACGCCGCCGACACGGTGCCCTGCTGCGTCGGGGTCCGCGCCCGGCGTGCGGCAGCCGTCCGACCGCCTTGTCGTGGGAGAGTCGTATGAACGTCAGTCGTCGCAGCGTCCTGTCGCGGGGAGCCCGGGTAGCGGCTGCGGCCGGAGTGTCGTCGCTGTCGGCCGGCGTCGCCGCCGCGTCGGGACCGCGGACCGGGCCGGATCGCGGGCTGCCGGAGTCGGCGTGGCGGGACCTGGCGCGGTCGCTGAGTCCCGGGGGGCGACTCCACCGCCCGGGGGACGCCGCTTATGTACAGCTGGGCCTGCCCGACAACCGCCGCTACGCCTCCGTGCAGCCGGCCGGGATCGCGGTCTGTGCGACCGAGGCGGACGTGCAGGCCGCACTGCGCTGGGCCACCAGCCACCGGCTGCCGTTCGCGCCGCGTTCGGGTGGTCACAACTACGCCGGCTACTCCACCACCACGGGCCTGCTGATCAGTCTGCGCCGCATGAACCGCGTCGCTCCGCGCGGCAGCCGGCTGGTGGTGGGCGGCGGCGCCACCAACTCCGACGTATACGCCACCCGGGCGGCGAACCTGTACTTCCCCGGCGGACGCTGCCCGGGGGTGGGGGTGGCCGGCCTGTGTCTGGGCGGCGGGATCGGCTTCAACGACCGAAAGTGGGGCCTGACCTGCGACAACCTCACCGAAACCCGGTTGGTGGTGGCTGACGGGTCCGTGGTGCGCGCCAGCGAGCAGGAGAACGCGGACCTGTTCTGGGCCTGCCGGGGCGGGGCCGGCGGCAACTTCGGCATCAACACCGGCTTCGTCTTCCACGCCGTCGACGTCTCCCGGCAGCGGGCCACCGTGTTCGACCTGACCTTTCCTCTGGAGCGCAGCACGGAGGTCATGGCGGCGGTCCAGCACATCCTGGCCGACGACGAGCGCAACGACTTCGACGTGCGCATCAGCTTCACCACCGCAAGCCAGGGGCGGGCCGGCGGCATGTGGCTGCTGGGCCAGCGCCTGGGCGACGAGGACGGCCTGCGCCGCGAGCTCGCACCGCTGCTGGCCCTGCGTCCCGCCACGGCCTTCGTCGAGGAACGGCACTTCTGGGACGCCCAGGACCACCTCATGGACGATCCCGGCGCCCCGGCGGCCAGTGCCTCCAAGTCGCTGGTGCCCACCCGTGTGCTGCAGCCGCACACCGTCCAGGCCGTCACCGAGTGGATCCGCACCTGGCCGGCGACCGAGGCCGCCGGGTACGTCACCCTGTTCGCCATGGGCGGCACCGCCAACGGCCCTGGCCCCCACGAGACGGCCTACCCGCACCGCGACGCCACCTTCGTCATCGACATCGGCAGCCGCTGGGCACCCGACACCCCGTCCGAGACGGTCGACCGCCTCCTGGCCCGGCTGCGCGCCATGCACCACACCCTGCGCCGGGACCTCGCCACCGACACCGCCTACGTCAACTTCCCCGACCCCGAACTGCGTGACTGGCAGCACGCCTACTACGACGGCAACTACCAGCGCCTGCTGACCGTCAAGCACGACTGGGACCCCACCGGCCGCTTCCGCTACGGCCAGGCCGTCGGCACCACCGGCTGATTCCGGGGAACAGGCCGCCGGCCGTACCGCCACCCGCTTAGGGGTCCTTGCAATATGCCCGCCCGGGCCGCGTGGTCCGGCACCGCACCTCGCGGCGTTGCCGAAAAGCCCTGGTAGCTCCGCTACGAGGACTCCCCGGCGCCTTGCGATGCACGGCACCAGACCACGCGACCTCATCGGACGCTCATATGCAAGGACCCCTTACGGGCGCAGAACCGGTGGCTCCCGCCGGCCCTGCGCGCGGACGGTCACTCGGCGCAGGGCTCTGCGGCCGGCCCGCTTCCGCGGCCGGGTGGCTGCTCCCACGGGGGTCGCGGTCGGTCCGGCCGGGTGCCGGGGCCCTGACCAGGGCTGACACCGGGACTGCGGGTGGCGCCGGACCGTTGCTCTCGGAACGTGCCCGGTCCCGAGGCCGTCCGGGACGGCCGGTCAGCAGCCTGATCATGGTTGATAGCCTCCCGGGATGACTGCGACCTTCGACCAGGCCGTCCGTGCGCGGCTCCAAGCCCCCAACATCTGGTACGTCGGCACCGTCTTTCCCGACGGGGCGCCGCAGGTCAGTCCGATGTGGGTGGACCTGGAGGGAGAGGGGGAGCTGACGTTCAACACCTCGGTGGGCCGGGTGAAGGAGGAGAACCTGCGCCGTGACCCCCGCGTCTACCTGTCGCACGCCGACACCGCCGATCCCTTCGACCGCGTGCAGATCAGCGGCGTGGCGGCCCGCTTCGTCGAGGGGGCGGAGGCGCATGAGCGGATGGACCGGCTGGCCCGCAAGTACCTGGGCAGCGAGCGCTTCGAGTGGCTGATGCCCGAGGAGCAGCGGGTCGCGGTGATCGTGCGTCCGGTGAAGGTGCGGCACATCGTGGGAGTGGAGCGGTTCCGGCCCGGGGGCCCCGTCCCCGCTCCATGACCGCTCCGGGCCGCCCAGAGGTCAGTTCCCCCATCGGTCGGCTCGGCCGCGTCCTCGTCAAGGCGGGCGTGCGGTCACCGCCGTCCCACGCCGGCGCGTCCAGGACGTAGCCCGCGGGAGCCCCCTGACACCTGCCGGACACGCGCCGCCGGCCGGAGCCTCCGCCGAGGAGGACTCCGGCCGGTGCGGCAGTGGGTCGCCCGGGTGCGTCAGGTGCCGCGCACCGTCAGTTCAGCGATACCGGTGGGCTTCCCGCCGTCCTTCGCCTTCTTGCCGCTGCCCCTGGCCGGGCCGGGTTCGTGCAGCCGTACCCGGACGTAGCGCACGGAGTGCGGACCGCCTCCGCCCTTTCCGGTGACGGTGCGCCAGTGGTGTCCGTCGGCGGAGACCTGCGTGGTGTGGGAGGCCGGTGCCGGCCCGCTCCAGTGGGGGGTGACGCTGCGGACGCGCTGCGCCCGGCCCAGGTCGACGGTGAGGGCCGCGGTGGAGTCGCGGTGGGGGGCGGGGCTCGGTACCCAGGCGGTCGCCGTGTTGCCGTCGACGGCGGCGGTCGCGTAGCTGCCCGGTTCCTGGGAGGTCGCCGTCGTGGTCCGGCAGCGCGCCGCGTCGGTGGTGGGTGCGAGGTCGGGGCGGCGGGTCTCCAGGGTGGCCGGGTGTCCTCGGCTCACCGTGCGGGCACCGTGGGGGGTGCTGATCCGCATCGGGGCGCCCGAGGTCAGCCGGACGGTGGTGTGGTGTGCGCCGAGCGCGATGTCGTAGGTCCGTCCGTGCCAGCGCAGGTCGTGCAGGGTCACGCCGTCGGCGAGCTGCGGCGGCAGCATCGGGTCCAGGTGGACCCCGTCCGGCTGCATGCGCAGACCGGTCAGGCCGCCTGTGAAGATCTGCAGGAAGCCGCCCTTGCCGGTGAGGAAGTCCTGGGCCGGGGAGCCGGCGAGCGGGTCGTCGGCTCCTGCCTTGTCACCACGCGCCTCGGAGAACTCGTGGAACGGGCCGCGGACGAAGGGTTCGATGGCGCGCCGCAGGTAGGTGTAGGTGGCACAGCCCGGTTCGCCGAGGGCAGCGGCGTCGACGGCGTGCACCGAGTCGGTCATGGCGGGTCCGTCGGGGTCGGTGTGTGCCGCGTAGTAGTCCAGCGTCGCCTTCTCGGCCTGCTCGGTCATGGGCCAGTTCAGGGGGTACATCAGCAGTACGGTGTCGGCCTGCTTGATGGTGGAGCCCTGGTAGCCGTCGTACTGCTGGTAGACGTGGCTCTTCGCGTCGTAGGGGATGCGCAACCGGTCCGCGACGGTCGTCCACCGGGCGGGGACCGGGCGGTGGAGGACGTGGGCGGCGCGCACGGCGTCGCGCAGGGCGGTGGCGGCTCCGGCGTTGGTGAAGACGCCGTCGTCGACGCCGTTGCTGTACTCGTCCGGACCGGCGACGTCGCGGATCGAGTAGTGGCCGTCGTCGTCGCGCGTGACGCGGGAGGCCCAGAACTGCGCGATGCCCTTCATGACGGGCCAGCCGCGGTCACGCAGCCAGGTGGTGTCGCCGGTGGCGAGGTAGTACTGCCAGGCGGCCAGCGATATGTCGCCCATGAGGTGGTTCTGGGTGCGGCAGTGCGGCGGGTCCCAGGAGTGGCACTCGCTGTTCAGGTCGCCGTCACTGCCGCTGGTCCACGGGTAGAACAGACCGTCGTAACCGAGCCGACGGGCGTTGGCGTGGGCGGCGCGGCGGGTCCGGTAGCGGTAGTCCACGACGGTGCGCGCCAGGTCGGGGTGGGCCGCCAGCAGCGCCGGGTACATCCACGTCTCGGCGTCCCAGAAGACCTCACCGGCGTAGTTGTCACTGGTCAGGCCGACCGGCGAGATGCTGTTGGCGGCGCCGCGCCGGGTGTTGGCCAGCAGGCCGTACTGGGCCGAGCGCACCCATGCCTGCAGGTCGCGGTGTCCGGCCACCTCGATGTCGGAGCGCCACAGGGCGTTCCAGGCGGCGGCGTGCCGGTTCAGCATCCGCTGCCAGCCGACGGCGGCGGCGCCGCGGGCGGCGGCGGACGCGGCGGCGCGCGGGTCGTGGGAGGTCAGGGAGGTGTCCACCCCGACGTACTTGGTCAGTTCGTAGGAGCCCCCGCCGTGTACGGGGAAGGACAGCGCCTGGCGGTTCGTCAGTTTGCGTGCAGGCTCTCCGCGTTGTTCACGTAGTGAAGGCAAAGCCGTCAGCTGGGAGGTGGGCTGGAGGGTGGAGGACACGGCGCCGGTCGTCCCGGTGCCGTCGGCGCGGAAGGTGACGTCCATGGCCGGCCCGGTTCCGGGTGCCGCCTCGGGGCGGGCGCCGCCCCCGGTCTGCTCGATGCGGCGGGCGCCGCGACCGTCGATGACGTCGGTGACGGTCGCCCGGCCGCTCCAGTGCGGGGTGAGCCGCAGGTGGACGGCGGCCGCGTGCGGGTGGGTGCGGTCGGCGATCACGTCGTAGGTGAGGTCCGTGCGCCTGCCGTCGGCGGCCGTCCAGGTCAGCGAGGTGCGGACCAGGCCGCAGCGCAGGTGGAGGGTCTGCCGGTAGTGGGACACCTGGCCGGCGGCGGTGGCGGAGGAGAAGGTCTGCGGGTGCGCGCCGCCGGTGGCCACCTCCAGGCCGCTCCAGCCGGGTATGGCGGCGGCGACCTGGCGGTCCTCGGTCGTGTGCCGGTTGTGCGCGTAGAGACCGGAGACGAACGAGCCGTCGTAGCGCGGGGTGAACAGCGGCCAGCCGGTCTTCTCGCCGGTGGCGGTGTAGCCGCTGCCGTTCGGCGGGACGCGGGCTCCGAGGTAGCCGTTGGCCACGTAGGGGTGGTAGCTGCCGGAGGGGGCGATGCGGGTGCTCGTGGCGGTCCACCCCTGGTCGCCGGACGCACCACCAGGGCCACTACAAGAAGTGGAGGGCAGGTCGGCGGCCGTCGTCCCGTTCGCCGCCCCGGCGGCGGACGGTGCGGTATCCGCGGCTGAGCCCGGCTTCCCTACCACTGTCTGCTCCGATGCGGCGGTGAACCCGAGGATGAGGCCGCCCGCGACGATGGGTGCGATCACTCTTTTCGAGAGGGGCATGGCACTCCGTTGTACAACTTGTGAACGAGGGGTTCCGCAGACCCTAAGCGCATGAGCGTCACGCACAAGGGCTTGGGCCACGCACGGGTCAGCCTTCACACGACCTCCGCAACACAGGGACGCGCACTCCTGGTGCTCCCCACGGTGCGGCCGACGCTCGACCGCCGCCACCCCGCCGTACTCCACCACCGTGAGCGGCGGCCCGGACGTCCCCGTGCGGGCGTGCCCGCACCATCCACCGGTGGGAACGCGAGTGCGCGGCGCTGTCCGTGATCGGCACGGCTCCGCCCGCGGCCGGCCGGGTCCGAGCACCGCAGCTCGGCTGCGGGGGCCGCGCACGCCTGGCTTGGCGCGCCGCCACCCAGTCCTTACCGTTGGGTAACCACGACTTGAGGAGAGTGCGAGACCATGGACCGCGCACACGACGTCGTCCTCGTCGGCGCCACGGGTTTCGCCGGCGCCCTGACCGCCGGCTACCTGGCCCGGCATGCCCCCGAGGGCTGCCGCTGGGCGCTGGCCGGGCGCAACCCGGCGGGCCTGCGTGAGCTGCGCGCCCGGCTCGCCCGGACCGTCCCGTCCGCCGCCGGGGTGCCCCTGCTCCACGCCGACGTGCACGACCCCGCCTCCCTGCGCGAACTGGCACGCTCCACCCGGGTCCTGGCCACGACGGTCGGCCCCTACGTCCACCACGGCCTCGGCCTGGTCGCCGCCTGCGCCGAGGCCGGGACCGACTACCTCGACCTCGCGGGTGAGCCGGAGTTCGTCGACACCGCCTACGTCCGGCACCACGCCCGGGCCCTGGAGACCGGGGCCCGACTGGTGCACGCCTGCGGGTTCGACTCCGTGCCGCACGACCTCGGCGTCCAGTTCACCGTCGAGCAGCTGCCGGAAGGCTCACCACTGCGCATCGACGGGTTCGTACGCACCAACGCCGCCTTCTCCGGCGGCACCCTCGCCTCCACCCTCACCGCGCTCTCCCGCGGGCCTCAGATGGTCCGGGCCGCGCGCGAGCGCCGCGCCGTCGAACCCAGGCCGTCGGGCCGCCGCATCTCCACCCCGACCGGCGCGAGGTTCGCCCCCGAGGTCGGCGCCTGGGCTCTGCCGCTGCCCACTCTCGACCCGCAGGTGGTGGCACGCTCCGCCGCTGCCCTCGACTCCTACGGCCCCGACTTCCGCTACCGCCACTACGCCGCGGTCCGCCGGCTGCCGGTCGCCCTCGGCTCGGTCCTCGGCGTGGCCGGAGTGGCGGCTGCCGCCCAGCTCCCCGCCGTCCGCCGCTGGATGTCGGGGCGCCTCGCCCCGGGCGAGGGTCCGTCCGCCGAGCGCCGGGCCCGCAGCTGGTTCAGCGTCCGGTTCGTCGGTGAGGGCGGGGGCCGTCGCGTCTGCACCGAGGTCTGCGGTGGCGATCCCGGCTACGACGAGACGGCCAAGATCCTCGCCGAGTCCGCCCTCAGCCTCGCCTTCGACGAACTCCCCGCCCGGGCAGGCCAGCTCACCCCGGCCGTCGCCATGGGGCCGGCCCTGCGGGACCGTCTTGTGCGGGCGGGGCTGCGGTTCAGGGTGGCGGCACAGCGGGCGGTGTGAGCCGGGACCGGCAGGGGCCTCCGGCACCAGGTCTCCTCCCCCGGGCAGCAACGCCGCCGGGTGGTCGCTGCCTCGGTACCCGCCGCGCAGCGGACGCGTCTTCCCCAGGACCGCTGGGCCGGGAGGCGGCTCAGCGCAGGATGCCCTCCAGGAAGTCGCTGCCCAGCCGGGCGACCACGAGGGGGTCGAGCTGGTACAGCACGTACCGGCCACGGCGGCGGGTGGTCAGCAGCTGCGCCCGCTTGAGGACCGCCAGGTGCCGGGAGACCTCCGGCGCGGTGAGGTCGTGCATGCCCGCCAGCTCGCCGGTGGTGAACGCCGTCCGGGCGACGGCCCGGCACAGGCGCATGCGTACCGGATGTGCCAGCGCCTCCAGACGCTGCGCCACCAGCTCCAGGGAGGGCCGCTCGTGCGGTCCCGGTCCGGTGGCCGGGTACTGGATCACCGGCCGCCACCGCGGCCGGTGCAGCACCAGCACATGCGGCCAGTTGAACGCCGACGGCATCAGGGACAGCCCCACCCCGTGCGCCGCGTCCAGGGCGTCGGCGGTGCCGTGGGCGAGCTTGTCGACCACGATCGAGGTCCCGTCGGAGGAGAGCGCGACCGCCTCGGAGACGTCCGCGAGCGCTGCCGCGAGCCCCCTGTGCTGCAGCAGCTCGGCCTTGTGCCGTGCGTCCGCAGCGAGCTGTACCCGCATCCGCTGCCACACGTCGCCGAAGAACACCTCGTCGCAGTCCTCCAGCAGGCGCCGCACCCAGGCCCGTACTGCCGGCGGGTCGTTCAGCAGCCGCCGGGTGAAGTCCAGCTGGCGCGGGCCGCGCGCCGCGGCCAGTTCCAGGGACCGCTCCCGCATGCGGCGGTCCGTGAGGGGCGACCCGACGCTGGTGTCGTAGTCGGAACTACAGGTGAACTCCAGGGCGACGGCGGTGAACATGGCATCGTCCAGCCGGTCCAGGAGGTCCAGCTCCTCCGCCAGCGTCGCGCCGGGCGGCTCCGCGCCCCCCGCCAGACCGGCGCCGGGCATGAACAGGTCGGAGAACGTGGAGGTCCACAGGAAGTCGACCTCCAGCAGCCGGTCGGCCAGGTCCGGCTTGAGCGCGGCCCGGGTGGCAGTGGCCCAGCCGTGCTGACCGGGATGGTGCCCGGGCTCGGAGAGCACGTGCAGGGCGGCCCCCATCTCGGCCAGCGGGGACAGCTCGAAGCGGATCCGCTCCGGTGGCAGCCCGGTGATGTCGATGTGCACGCTCATGCCCCCACTATGCAGGTCGCCGGTGCCGCCGCCGCGCCCGATTGACGCCGGCCGTCAATCGGCGCGACGCCGCCCCCGGCGACCGCGCACGGTGGACGGCATGACCCTTCACCAGCAGTACGCCCTGGACCTGATGCGCGCCGCCCAACGCCAGGAGGCCCCGCCGCCGGCCCCCGGCCGCCACGACGTGGAGACCCTCCGCGCGCTGCGCGCCCACCGCCGGACCGACCGCATCCTGCGCGGCCGTCTCGGCCTGCTGCCGAGGCTGCGCGCGGCCCTGGCCGCGCGACGCACCCGCCCGGCCCCGGCGGCCCCCGTCCTTCCGCGGCGCCGGCCGGCGGACTGCCGGTGAGGAGGTCTCTAGACCGCCAGCTTCTCGACCACCTCCCGGGCCGCACGCGCCCCTTCGGTGGCGCCGCCCTCCATGAAGCCCTGGAAGTCGTAGGAGCAGTGCTCGCCGCCGAGGTGGATGTTGCCCTGCGGCGTACCCTCGTACCCCGCGAAACGGTGCAGGTAGCCGACCGGCCAGTAGGAGTAGGCACCGTGGGAGTAGGGATTGCGGTGCCAGGCGGACAGTTGGGCCCGCCCGCTCCACACCTCGGAGGTGCCGGGGAAGAAGGCGTCGATGTCGCGCAGGTACGTGGTCGCCAGCTCCCGGACGTACGGGTCGGACTCGGTGGCGAACGCGCCGGCCGGCGTGAGGGACCCGGCCCGGGTGCCGCCGCCGTACTGGATGAGGATGCCGCCCGTACCTGGCTGCACCTTGGTGGTGTCCCAGGTCTGCTGGACCGGGGAGTCGGTGAAGCACTCACCGGCGCTGGTGCCCGGCCAGGGACCGCGGCCACGCCACGGGCGGGCGCTGAACTGCATGTTGAGTTTCGTGCAGTGCCCCATGCGTGCGTGGCGCAGCAGGCTGGTCATGCGCGGGTCGAAGGCGGCCTGGGAGAGGTCCAGTCGTTGGAGGACTCCGAGGGGGACGCAGAGGATCGTGTGGTCCGCGGTGACGGTGCGGGCGGCGCCGGCCTCGGTGAAGCTGAGGGTCTGGGTGCCGTCGGCGTTGGCGCGTACGGCGTTCAGGGAGAAGCCGTGGCGGACCGTCCCCTCGGGCAGCCAGTCGGCGATGGCATGCGGGAGCCGGTCGTTGCCGCCGACGATGTGGTACCGCTCGTCCGAGGAGCCCCAGACGCTGAGGTGGTCGGGGTCCTCCTGGTAGCCGAGCAGCAGGACGAGGGAGAGGGCGGACTGGTCGGTGGTGTCCGCTCCGTACTCGACGGTGTAGGCCACGTCGAGCCAGCGGCCGAGCAGTGAGGAGTGGCCGCCGGGCACCCGCGAGGCGATCCACTCGTGGACCGACATGGTGTCCAGGGCCGTGCCGGCCGGCGTGGCGCTGTTCCACTTGACCCCCTCCGCGTTCCGCAGGTCGCGGCGGAGCGCCTGGCGGACGGCGGCGAACTCCTCGTCGGCCCGGTCCCGGGAACGGTAGGCACCGTCGAACCAGAGGACTTCTTCGGCGCCTTCGGGGCCGCCGCCCAGGAAGTCCTCGACGGGCAGGTGGAAACGGCGGCAGAGCTGCAGGATCTTCTTGTGGTCGGTGTCGATCAGCTCACCGCCGATCTCGGAGGTCTGGCCGTACGTCCAGTGGTCCCGCTGGGTCCACATCCGGCCGCCCACGCGGTCCGGGTTGGCCTCGTAGACCGTGCAGGCCAGGCCCGCGTCCCGGAGCGTGAGGGCTGCGGTGAGGCCCGATATGCCGGCACCGACGACGGCGATCCGCGGAGCACCCTTGGCCCGCGAGGCGGCTGTCCGGGATGCCGTCTCCGGGCCGGTGTCCGCAGTTGCGGGCGGGGCGAGGGCGAGTCCCGCCACGCCGGTCGCGACGCCCGCCGCAACCCCCTTGAACAGGGCACGGCGTCCTGGCCCGGCCGCCTGCACACCGCGCACTTCGGCCACCGGTAGGCGCAGTCGTTCGGCGGCGTGGTGGAGGGCGGCCAGTCTGCGCAGGGCGCGCAGGGGACTCGTACGGGGCACGGAGACTCCTCAGGGACTCGCGGACGGTTTCCGGCTGACGGGCATACGTGCGACCGGCCCCTGCCGGCCGGTCCTGCCGGAGCCCCGGGGACGCGCCGGGTGCCGCGCCTGGGGGTCAGATGGCGGCCCGAGCCGTCGCAGAGGGCATGGCCGGCACTTGGGGGGAGGGCGGAATCCGCTTCGGGTTTTCGCCTCTCATTCCTGCGGTTCACCGCCCTTCTCGCCCCCCTAAGCCTGTTTTTGCTTCGGATTTCGTAGATCAACCGGCGTTTCACTGCTGGAACCGACAGTTTCCCCCGGGAAGGCGTACGCCACAACGGGTCGCGGGGAAACTTCTCCAACACGCAGAGGAGAAGGGCGAGTTGACTCATCGCCTGCCCGGCACCGCTCTGCGACCTCCGGGCAGCGGCCGGGCGGAGGGCGTCTGCGGACGCCCGGCGGGCGACTTCCGGGCCGGGGTACCGGGTGGTCGCAGCCCTGGGTGGGTGCACCACCACCACGCCCCGCCGCGTGGAGGGATCTAGCGTGGCGGACATGGGAAGCAACAACGAGCTCGGTGACTACCTGCGTGCGCGCCGCGCGGTGATCACACCACGGGACGTCGGACTGTTCGACGGCGGGGACCGGCGGGTGCCGGGGCTGCGGCGGGACGAGGTGGCGCTGCTGGCCGGGGTGAGCACGGACTACTACATCCGCCTGGAACAGGGGCGGGAGCGGAACCCCTCCGAGCAGGTGCTCCGGGCGATCGCTGCCGCACTGCGGCTGGACGGCGCCGCGACCGGTCACCTGTTCCGGATCGGCCTGCCCGTCTTCGCCACGGCGGCCGCAGCGCCGACCGTCGCCCCGGAACTGGTGCGGCTGATGGACGGTCTGCGCGAGGTGCCGGCCTTCGTGGTCGGCGCGGCGCAGGACGTGCTGGCGGCCAATGCGATGGCACGGGAGCTGTACCGCGGGTTCGCCCGGTACGACAACCTGCTGCGCATGATCTTCCTCGACCCGTTCGCACGGGACTTCTACGTCGACTGGGACAAGGCGGCGCACACCGCGGTGGGCAACCTGCGGGCGTCCTCCTCACAGTTCCCCGAGGACGAGCGGATCGAGCGGATCGTCGGCGAACTCAGCGTGCGCAGCCCTGCCTTCGCCGGCCTGTGGGCACATTACGAGGTCCGTCCCCGCACGCAGGAGGACAAGCGCTTCCGCCACTCCCGCGTGGGTGAGGTGCGGCTGCACTTCGAGGCGCTGGCCGTCACCAGCGCCCCGGGCCAGCACCTGTCCGTCTACAGCGCGGAACCCGGCAGCACGAGCGCCGATGCCCTGGTCCTGCTCCGCCCGCCGGCCGAGCAGGACTCGGCTCCCACCGTCCAGGGCAGCCCCGCCGCGGAAGAAGACGTCCGATCATGACCGCCGCCCCGACCGCCACCTGCCCGGCGGGGCCGGCCGCTGCCCGCCAGGCCGGTCGGCTCTCTCCCTCCCGCTCACCGAAGAAGGCACATCACACCATGCTGCTTCCCTCCACCGAGGCCGGCCGGGGACGACCCCTGGTCCTGCTGCACGCCCGGCCCACCGACCGGTCCATGTGGGACGCCCACCTCCCGCTGCTCGCCGAGGCGGGTGTGCGAGCCATCGCCCTGGACCTGCCCGGCCACGGCGACGCGCATGTGCCCGACGGCCGTGAGGTGGCCCCCTGGTCGGACGTGCTCGACACGCTCGACCACCTCGGAGCCGGCCGCTTCGTGCTCGCCGGGAACTCGCTGGGCGCACTCGTGGCGCTCCAGGCCGCCGTCACGGCCCCCGAGCGGGTGGAGGGCCTGGTACTGATCGGGTACCGGCCCCACGGCCAGCCCGCCTCCCCGTATCTGGACGCCGCCTGGCAGGCCGAACGGACGGCGCTGGCCGCCGGAGACCTGGGCGCCGCGGTGCAGGCCGGGGTCGAGGCGTGGACCTCTGCCGGGGCGGCCGAGAAGGTGCGCACCCACGCCGCCCGCATGCTCCGTCGCCAGTTGACCGAACAGCTCGCCCACGGCGAACCACCGCAGGCGGCGGATCCCCTCGGCACGGGCCCGGCGGCGCTGCGCACACTCAGGGGCGTGCCCGCTCTGGTCGGCGTCGGCGAGCACGACATGCCCGACTTCCACGAGAGCGGCGAGGGCCTGGCCCACGACCTAGGCGCGGGTCGGACCGTCCTTGTCCCCGGCGCCGGTCACCTCGCGCCGCTGGAACAGCCCGCTGCGTTCTGCACCCTGCTGCTGGACTTCGTCCGCCGCCTCCCGCAGCCTTCCTTGCCCGCGGACCGGTAGGACCGCCTCCGCCCCTTGCGCCTGCCCCCGAGTGCAGCTCCGGTCCGGTCCCCCCTGGACCCCTCCTCGGCCTCAGAAACCGAAGCTGCACAGAGGTCGTCCGCCGGATACGGCCCTGGACCGGCCGGGCGGTCAGGTTCGCCGTCGGACGGCCAGGGCCGCTGCGCCGGCGGTGGTGAGGAGGGCGTGGGGAACAACTGGCCGTACCCGCGGGTTGGACCGGTCATGTCGACCACCACCGCCCGCGAGGCGGCTACCGCGCTGTTCGAAAAGCTCCTTGCCGGAGCCGCACCACACGAGCTGGCAGAACACTTCGACGAGGACGTGGACTGGTTCATCCCCGGCGACACTTCCGTCGTGCCGTGGATCGGCCGCCGGACCGGTCGTGCCGGTGTCGCCGAGTTCTACGCTCAACTCGCAGCGCTGACGCGCGCCGAGGCGTTGGACATCGCCACCGTGCTCGGTGACGGTGACCGGTGTGTCGTCCTCGGCAGCCTGCGCACCACGGTCCTTGCCACCGGCCGCGAGATAGAGACCGACTTCGCCTTCGACATCGGGACGCGTGACGGACTCATCACGCGTTACCGCATGTTCGAGGACACTCTGGCAGTCGCCGCAGCTTGCGCTTCCCCCGCGGACCGCCCCGTGACCGGCACCGGCACGCCGGGCTGAACCCGTCCCTCACAGGAGGCCGCCGGTCGCTCGGAGGTTCTGGCCGGTGAGCCAGCGGCCGTCCGGACCGGCGAGGAAGGCGACGACGTCGGCGATGTCGGTGGGCAGGCCGAGGCGGCCCAGAGGGGTGACCCGGGTGACGCGCTGGAAGTCCCCACCGGGGTTGGCCTCGCGCAGCAGGTCGGTGTCGGTGGCGCCGGGCGACACCGTGTTCACGGTGATCCCGCGCGGCCCGAGCTCCTGCGCGGCCACGGCGGTCAGCTGCTCCACGGCCCCCTTGCTGGCCACGTAAGGGGAGATGCCCGGCACGGGGTGCGCGGTGTTGAGGGTGGAGATGTTGACGATGCGCCCGTCCTCGCGCATGTGCCGGGCCGCGTAGCGCATGGTCAGGAAGGTGGTTTTGGCGTTGACCGTCATCACGCGGTCGAACAGCGCCTCGTCGGTCTCGGCGAGGGGGACGGGCGTGAAACTCGCCGCGGCGTTGTTGACGAGGATGTCCAGGCCGCCCAGGCGGCGGACGGCGTCCGCCGTCAGCTGCTCGGCCGAGGCAGGTTCGGCGAAGTCGAGTCGCACGCCGTGCGCGCTGCCGCCGGCGCTCCGGACGACCCGCTCGACGTCCTCCGCTGCCTCGGCGTTGCGCGCATAGGAGAACACCACCTCGGCGCCGTCCCGGGCCAGCCGTTCCACGACGGCCCGGCCGATTCCCCGTGACCCACCGGTGACCACGGCGACCTTGCCCGTGAGCACGCCCACAGCACCCTCCCGACGGCTGCCCTCAACTCCTGCGCGCCGAACCTACCGCAGACGGCACGCCCTCCCCCAGCCCTCGGCCTGCCGCCCGGCCCGGCCTCCGGGTACTCCGCGCACGGGCCGGCCCCAGCGGAGATCCGGCGCCCGTCCGGAGCTCCGTCAGCGGCAGTGCGCAAGGCTTCCTCGGCCCCCTCCTCGCGAGCCGACCGCGCCCTCAGCACCGGCCCGGGTCGGGCAGCCTCCGGCCCGGGCCTCGCGTCACCCGGTTGCCTCGCCCACCTGGTCCACGCCCCCCGTCCGGGGTCCGCTGGAGCCGACGGTCACCTGGCTCCCGGTGAGCTGCGACGGCCGGCGCCCCACGGAGGAGACCTCATGCGGAGAGAGAAGATCGTGCGTTCCGGTGCCGCCCTCGCGACGGCGCTCGTGGTCGCCGGGGTCGGTGGCTGTGCGCAGGGCGAGGGCGGTGGTCACCGCGCGGACGCGTCGGCCTCGGTCGCCGGACAGGCGCAGGTCGCAGGGGCGCCGGCCGGCGCTTCGGCCATGACGTCCAAGGTCATGACCTCGGACGTCGACGGACTGGGCAAGGTTCTCGTCGGCGACAGGGGACGGACGCTCTACCTCTTCGACGCGGACAAGTCGACGAAGTCCACGTGCACCGGGGAGTGCGCCAAGACCTGGCCGCCGGCCCTGGTCAACGGCAAGCCCTCCGCGGGAAGCGGCGCCAGGGCGAACCTGCTGGACACCACCACCCGCCAGGACGGGAAGAAGCAGGCGACCTACAAGGGGCACCCGCTGTACTACTTCTCGGGAGACGCGAAGGCCGGCGACGCGAAGGGCGAGGGCTCCCAGGCCTTCGGTGCCAAGTGGTGGGCGGTGAACGCCACCGGCGGCAAGGTGATGAAGAAGTCGGGCAACAACGACACCAACCAGTACCGGGTGGTCCCCGGGAACTAGCCTTCCCCGACCGGGCGTCGCCTGCTGGTGCCGGGCGGTGGGCATGGCCGCCGGGGACCGTCGCCGACGGCGGGGCACCTGTTCGAGCCCGTCCCGGCGGCCCCGCGGGCTCCGCTGCCGGCGCCCCGCGGCCGCCGGGTGGCCGCCCTTCTCAGCGGGCGAACTTCTCTCGCGCGGCCGGGGTGACGGGGGTGAAGAAGTTGACCAGGGTGCCGTCGGGATCGCGCATCAGCAGCGAGCGGTTGCCCCAGGGCATCGTCGTGGGTTCGTTGACGAAGTCGGCCACGAAGCCGGACAGGTTGCGGTACACGCTGTCCACGTCGTCGACGAGGAACTCGAGGATGACGCTGCGGTTGTCGGCCGGGTGGGCGGCGCCCGGGGAGAACAGCGGCACGGTACGCGTGCCGGCTATCGCCAGCGTGGCCGAGGGGGTCCTGAGCTCGGCGAAGTCCTCGGTGGACCAGCTCGCCGGCAGTCCTGTGGCGCGTTCGTAGAAGGCGACGAGGCGGGCCACGTCGTCGGTGATGATGCGGATGGAGACGAAGTCCACGAGTTCTCCCGGGGTCGATCGGTGCTGGTGTCCGCACGCTATGACCGAAACCGGACAGAACCCGCCCGGTATGTGCGGCAGACTCGTGGGCATGGCCCGTCCTCTCGCTCGCGTACTCGCCCTGCTGGAACTCCTGCAGTCGGGCGGCGTCCGGACCGCGGCGGAACTCGCCGGCCGGCTCCACGTCGACGAGCGCACGGTGCGGCGGTACGTCGACCACCTGCTCGACCTGGACATACCCGTGGAGTCGGTGCGCGGCCGCTACGGCGGTTACCGGCTCTCCCCCGGGTACCGCATGCCGCCGCTCATGCTCAGCGACGACGAGGCGCTGGCCGTGCTGCTGGGTCTGCTGGCCGGTCAGCGGACGGGCGCCACGACGTCCGCGGGCACGGCGGGCGAGACGGCAGCGGCCAAGATCCGTCGGGTCCTGCCCGAACGGCTCCGCCGCAGGCTCGACGCCGTGCTCGACTCCCTCGCCTTCACCGCCCCACCGGGTGGGTCGGCTGCCCCGGACACCGCGGTCCTGCTGACGGTCGCTGACGCGGTGCGACACCACCGGCCCGTCTCGGTCGAGTACACCGCCGGCGGCGGGCGGCACAGCGCACGCACCCTGCACCCGCACGGCCTCGTCGCCCACCGGGGCAGGTGGTACGTCACGGGTGTGGACCCCGCGGCCGGTGGGGACCGCACGCTGCGACTGGACCGCATCGCCGTCGCAACGCTCCTTGCCGGCTCGTTCGTCCCGCCTGCCCGGTGTGATCCGGCGGAACACCTCCTGTCGGGGTTCGCCACGGCCCCCTACCGGCACGAGGTGACCGTACGGGTGCAGGGGACGGTCGAGCAGGTCCACGCACGGCTTCCCGCCGGCCTCGCGCTCGTGACGGAGCTGCCGCCGGTGAGCGGCACGGACACGGCGTCCGGGCCGTGGTCCCGCGTCGAACTGCGTGCGGAACGGCTCGACTGGGTGCCCGCCCTGCTCGCCTCGTTCGACCGGCCGTTCGTCGTCGAGCGGCCGGACGCTCTCCGCCACCTCGTCGCCCAGTTCGCCGCCCGGCTCGCGGACTCCGTCCGGCAGCCACCGCCTCACGGGTGAGCGGAAGCGGGGCGCGGCGATGACCGGGCCGTGGCGAGCACGCCCGCGTCCCGGCTCCGGCGCTGCGCTGCCGGGAGCCGGGGCTGACGGGCAGTCGGCGGGGCGCCCCGGGGCGGTGAGTCCACGGCCCGGGGCGGCGGCGGGCAGCGGGCACGGTGCGGGCCCGCCTCAGGGGTCCTTGCCATATGAGCGTCCGATGAGGTCGCGTGGTCCGGTGCCGTGCATCGCAAGGCGCCGCAGAGTCCTCGTAGCGGAGCTACCAGGGCTTTTCGGCAACGCCACGAGGTGCGGTGCCAGACCACGCGACCCGGGCGGGCATATGGCAAGGACCCCTCAGTGCAGGTGGCGCTGCCAGTCCGCCGGGACGGCTCCGGCGGGCCCCGGTGTGGGCTGGTCAGCGGGGTGGGCGGTGGGCCGGGCCAACGCCGGTCCGTCGGCGAACTCTTCGGTCTCGACGTTGTAGAACCAGTCCTCACCGGGCTCGAAACTGGTGAGGAACGGGTGCCCGTTCGTCTTCGCGTGCCGCGTGCCGTGCTGACCGGGCGAGGAGTCGCAGCATCCGATGTGTCCGCAGGCGGCACACCGGCGCAGGTGGAACCACCAGCCGGGTCCGTCGCCTGCGAGGCAGTCGGCGCAGCCGTCACCGCTGGGTACGGCCTGCGGGTCGATGCCGGGGATCGCCTGGTCGGTCATGGGGACGCTCCTGTCTCAGTGCCGCACGGGCGGACCGGGGTGAACGGTCGCGGGCATCCGGCCCGGACGCCGGACGCCGTGGCGCGGGGCTCCTTCGGTGCCTTTCCCGCAGCCTGCCCTCACCTCACCCCGGCTGCCGGCACCGACAGCCCGCGCCCCGCGTCCGCCCCCCGAATGGACAGCCCCGGCCACTCCCGGTGGCGGCCGACTCGTCCCGCAGTCAGCCAGGAGGCAGGCCCGGGGCCGCGGCCCCGGACGGCGGCACGGGGCAGCGGAGCGGGCGGGAGTGCCGGGTCGGGGCCTGCCTGCCGTTCGGGGGTGGTGAGTCTGCTTCGCAGATTGCAGGATGTCCCGGAGCCGTCCGCAGGGGTTCGGCACCGAGGAGGCACGATCATGACGACGGCGACGGAGACCTTTCGCAGCGCGCGGGACTTCCTGCTCCGGCACCGCGAGGACTACGCCGCTGCCTGCGAGGGCTTCGAGTGGCCTCGTCCCGACCACTTCAACTGGGCGTTGGAGTGGTTCGACGTCATCGCCGCCGACAACCACCGCACGGCGCTGCACATCGTGGAGGAGGACGGCTCCGAGACCCGCCGGACCTTCGCGGAGATGTCCGCGGACAGTGACCGCGTCGCGAACCGGCTGCGTCAGTGGGGTGTGGCGGCCGGCGACCGGGTGCTGGTCATGCTGGGCAACCAGGTCGAGCTGTGGGAGACCGCGTTGGCCGCGATGAAGCTGCGGGCCGTCGTCATCCCGGCCACCCCGCTGCTGGGCCCTGCCGACCTGCGCGACCGGGTGGAGCGCGGCCGGGTCGCCCATGCGATCGTGCGCGCCGAGGACACCGGCAAGTTCGACGAGGTGCCCGGCGCCTACACCCGGATCGCGGTGGGCGGCACCCCTGCCGGCTGGCTGTCGTACGAGGAGACCCGCACCGCTCCGGACGGCTTCGCACCGGACGGGCCGACCCGGGCTGACGACCCGCTGATGCTCTACTTCACCTCGGGGACGACGGCGCGCCCCAAACTGGTCGAGCACAGCCACGTCTCCTACCCGGTGGGGCACCTGGCGACGATGTACTGGATCGGTCTGGAGCCCGGCGACGTCCACCTGAACATCTCCTCGCCGGGCTGGGCCAAGCACGCCTGGTCCAATCTGTTCGCGCCGTGGAACGCGGAGGCGACCGTGTTCCTGTTCAACTACACCCGCTTCGACGCCTCCCGGCTGATGGCGGAGATGGACCGTGCGGGGGTGACCACCTTCTGTGCGCCGCCGACCGTGTGGCGCATGCTCATCCAGGCCGACCTGACCCGGCTGCGCAACCGCCCGCGGGAGGTCGTCGCCGCCGGGGAGCCGCTCAATCCCGAGGTGATCGAGCACGTCCGTGCCGTCTGGGGGGTGACCGTCCGCGACGGGTTCGGGCAGACCGAGACCGCGGTGCAGATCGCCAACAGCCCCGGCCAGTTGCTGAAGACCGGATCGATGGGCCGGCCCAGCCCCGGCTACCGTGTCGACCTCCTCGATCCGGTCACCGGTGAGCCCGGCGCCACCGAGGGCGAGATCGCCCTGGACCTGTCCGCCCGGCCGGTCGGCCTGATGACCGGCTACCACGGCGATCCCGACCGTACGGCTCGGGCGATGGCGGACGGCTACTACCGCACCGGTGACATCGGCGCCCGTGACGAAGAGGGGTACCTGACGTACATCGGGCGCAGCGACGACGTCTTCAAGGCCTCCGACTACAAGATCTCCCCGTTCGAGCTGGAGAGTGCGCTGCTGGAGCACGAGGCCGTTGCCGAGGCCGCCGTCGTCCCCGCGCCGGACGCGCTGCGTCTGGCCGTTCCGAAGGCCTACGTCGTCCTGGCTGCGGGCTGGGAGCCCGGTGCCGACACCGCGCAGGCCTTGTTCGAGCACTCCCGTGCGGTCCTCGCCCCGTACAAACGCATCCGCCGGCTGGAGTTCGCCGCCCTGCCCAAGACCGTCTCCGGCAAGATCCGCCGCATCGAGCTGCGCGAGGCCACCGCGGCCGGTTCGCGGGAGGAGTACCGGGAGGAGGACTTCCGCTGATCCTGGGGGCTCCCCGACGCCCGAGGTGCAGGGTGGCAGTGACGGGCGGGGCAGTCCGGGCGGCGCTTTCCGTGTCACGGCACGGTTCGCCCGGGGCGCCTCGGCTTCTCTGTGCCGGGGCGCCGGTTACGGGCGGGCCGCGTCACGTCGGCGGGGGCTCTGCCCCCGGACCCGACTGCACCGTGAAGTCCTGCCAGGTGAAGCCCGGGGCGACCACGCACGCCACCAGCGACGCCGAAGTGCCCGACGGGTGGGCGGTCTGCCAGTGTCCGGCAGGCACCAGTGCGTGGAGCGCCTGGCCCGCGGCACGGTCGGGTCCCAGAACCACGGAGACCGCCGCTCCGTCGTGCACGGGCTGCGGTGCCCGGGTCAGCGTCAGCGGACCGCCGCCCTGCCAGAGCCACAGCTCGTCGGCGGCCACGGAGTGCCAGCGTGAGGTCTCTCCGGGCGCGAGCAGGTAGTGCACGGCAGTGCCGGCTGCCCGCTCCCCGCGCGCCGTCGCCACCTGCTCCCTGGCCTCCCACAACTGCCGGTACCAGCCACCCTCGGGGTGGGGCTGAAGGTCCAGCTCCACAGCCGGCGCCGGCCTGTCCCCACCGACTGCACCGTCGCTCGTCATCCAGCCTCCTCAGGCCCGCATCGCTCGCGCGTCCACGACCACTGCCCGGACACCTCCTCGCTCCGCCCCCGTCGTCCTCGTCGACTCCTCGTGTGGCGCGGCCACGGCAGGTCGACCGGTGCGGGGCCGTGCCACGGGCAGGGCGGGCTGCCGTGGCCGGTGGCCGGCCGGAGTCCACGGGCCTCAGGGGGTGGACCCGAGAGAGAGGAACTTCGGCACCTGTTGCGGCGCCAGGAAGTCGAGGATCAGCCGGTTGACCAGGTCCGGCTTCTCCAGGGGGAGGACGTGGGAGGTGCCGGGCACCACGGCGAGCTGCGCGTCCGGCACGGCCGCGGCGACGGCGGCGCTGTGTTCGACCCTGACCATGTCGTCGTCACCCTGCATCACCAGGGTCGGCGCGGAGATCCGGGCCAGGTCCTCCAGGCCGAGGCCGGGGTCCGCCCGCCACAGCCGTAGCAGCTTGTCGAGGACGACGGAGAAGTGTTCCGGTCCGTCCGGGCTGACCTTGGCGTACGGCTCCCGCAGCGCGTCGGCGAGTTCCCCGGGCTCGTCGAACAGGGCCCGGGCCTGCGGCCGCATGCCCTCCGCGGTGTAGTACTGCCCGATCAGCACGAGTTTGCGGACGGCTTCCGGGCGTCGCAGGGCGGTCAGTGCGGCGACCAGGGCGCCGTCGCTCCACCCCACCAGGTGCGCCGACGCCAGGCCGATCGCGTCCATGAAGCCCACCGTGTCCTCGGCCATGGCGGCGTAGGTGAGGGGCCCGTCGACGTCCGGCGTGCGGCCGTGACCGCGCCGCTCGGGCAGGTACACCTCGTAGTGCCCGGAGAGGACCTTGGTCTGAAGCTCCCAGCTCTCCACGGTGCACAGGCCGCCGTGCAGCAGCACCAGCGGTTCGCCACTTCCGTGCGTCTCGTAGTAGGTCCGCAGACCGGACACGTTCACGTACGAACCCATGGGCTGTTCCACTCCGGAGGTCGGTCGGCCTGGTGCGGGGTCGGGAGTCGTGCTGCGGCGATCGTGGGGAGGCAGCGCCGCCCGCCCGCACCGGGGGTGCGGCGGCCGTTCCAGTATCGCGCGGGACGCCGTCCGCCGTGCCGCAGCCGCCCGCATCGGGCCCGGAGCCGAGCCGGTGGGCCGCCGTCGCCTTGCGTCTGCCGGACGAGTACGGGCGGTCCCGGCCCGGACAGGACGGCAGCGCGGGTCGGGCCGCGCCGGTCGTCCGCGCAGGGGTGGGCGCGGGCAGGTCAGTCCCGCGTACCGGCGGAAGGTGCGGCGTCGGCCGGCTCTGCGGGAACGCGGCGCGCCACCGGCAGCCGGCCCGGGTCCGGGGTCCGGTCGGCCGAGTGGAGGGCGAGGCCCCGGGCGACGAGCAGCAGGCAGGCCAGGGCGAGGGCCGCCACGACCGACAGCATCAGCGGGTACGACGCGGCGGTGGAGAATCCCGCCAGCGCCGCCAGCACGGTGGGTGCCAGGAAGCCGCAGTACGTGAGCGCGTAGTAGACCCCCGTCAGGCCGGCCAGCGCACCGGGTGGGGCGATGCGCTGGATCTCCAGGAGGCCGGAGATCACCGCCATGCCGTAGGCCGCGCCCAGCACCACTGCCCCGACCAGGCCCAGCCACGGCGAACGCAGCGCGGCGTCGAGCGCGCACACCGCCATGCCCACCGTCATCGCTCCCATGGCCAGCAGCAGCGCGCGGCCGGGGGAACGGGCTCCCAGGTGTTTGGCCAGCGGTTGGACGGCCGCCCCGGTGCCCAGCGTGAGCACGGTCAGCAGCGTGGCGTACGCCAGCCCCCAGTGGCCCACCCGGTCGGCCACCAGCTGGGGCATCACCGCGTAGGCGACACCGGCCGCACCGAACACCCAGGGGGCCATGGGCAGCACGATCCGGCGGAACCGGCGGTCGCGCACGGCCGGTACCCGAAGCGCCGACCACACCGAACCCGTCGGGGCGGTGGAGCGGTCGCCGGTCTCCGGGGCACGCAGTACCGCCCACAGTGCGGGGAGCGTCAGCGCCGCGTGCACCACGTAGGGCGTGACCATCGGCCACGGCCCCCACTGGGCCAGCACTCCGGCGACCCCCGCGCCGAGGCCGAATCCGGCTGTCAGCGACAACGAGGCCCGGCGGGCGGAGGCGTGCGGGTCCGCGGAGAGTTCCTTCACCCAGCTGGTGCCGACCGCCATCGCCACCCCTACCGCGATGCCCGTGACCAGGCGGCCGCAGTAGATCGGTACGG
Source organism: Streptomyces sp. NPDC059740 (assembly GCF_042733155.1). NCBI lineage: Bacteria > Bacillati > Actinomycetota > Actinomycetes > Kitasatosporales > Streptomycetaceae > Streptomyces > Streptomyces sp. NPDC059740. The sequence continues at coordinate 61,795 of NZ_JBHWGP010000022.1, forward strand.
GGCCGCCGGCACCGGCCGTCAGCACCAGGCTGGCCAGTACCGACGCCACCGTGCCGGCCACCATCAGCGGCCGGCGACCCAGGCGGTCCGAGAGCGGCCCGGCCACCAGCAGCCCCGGCACCAGCCCGACGACGTACGCGGCCAGGAACGCGTCGACCGTCACCTCCGAGTAGCCGCCGGCCTGGCGGTACATCAGGAGCAGCGGGGTGAACTGGTTGCCGCCCCAGCCGCAGCAGAACATCGCCGCGGCGACGGCACGCCAGGCCGCTGTCCGGTGCGTGCCCGGGGACGTGAGGGGCCCCGGCTCGTGGTGCGTGGCGTTCACGCCTCTCCTCCCAGGTGGTGGAACTCGCGGTGGGTGGCGTCCAGGTGCGCGCGGAGCAGGCGCCGGAACGCCACCTCGTCCCGCGCGCCGACGGCCTCGACCAGCGCGGTGTGCTCCTGGACCAGGACCGCCAGCCGCTCCGGCCGGGGCCGCAGCGCCCGGGCGGCCATCCGACGCTGCCGGTCGCCGAGGGACTGGTAGAACCGCTCGGCCAGGGCGTTGCCCGAGGCGCTCACGATGGCCCGGTGGAACGCCTCGTCGGCCTCCACGAACGCCACCAGGTCCACCCGGCGTGCCGGCTCCTCCTGTGCGCGCAGGCACTGCCGCAGACCTCCCGCGACGCCTGCCAGCTCCGCGTCGTCGTAGCGCGTGATGCGGCGCACGGCGGCGCACTCCAGGGCCTCGCGCAGGTCCAGGACGTCCTCGGCCTCACTGGCGGGCAGCGGTACGACGACGGCACCCCGCTTGGGGATGAGGTCGAGCAGCCCCTCCCCCTGCAGGCGCAGGAACGCTTCCCGCACCGGGGTCCGGCTGAGCCCGACCCGGGTGGCGAGGTCGCCCTCGCTGACGAGGCTGCCCTCTCCCCAGGTACCGCCGATGATCAGGGCTTTCGCGTGGCGGTACGCCCGCTCGGCCGCGGGGAGCGCGTCCCCGGTGAGGTCTGCTGCCATGACCTCAGGGTAGATCATGGATCCATGCATAGATACATGCCATAGGCACGCATCTGAGGTGAGCTCCGTCTCCCGAGGTCCGGGGCGGGGCGGAGGGGTGAGGACCCGGTTCGCCCGCCGAGGCGCCGGCGGGCGAACCGGCCGGCCCGGACGGCGGCCGCACCCGCCCGCCGCACGGCGGACGGGAGCCGGGGCGCGCCGGGGAGCGTGCGACGGAGGGGCGAGGGGGCGCATCCGGGGCGGCGCGCTACGAGCGGCGGGACCTTCGACCCACCCCTTCCCCCGCCGACGCCGGACGGCGCGGCATGCACACCCGGGGCGGCAACACCTTGACAGGCTCACGACTACTTGTATGGTCTAGTCCAAGCAAAAAGCGTTTCAAGCAAGGGAGTTCACCTGCATTCCGGGTGAACATCCCGCTATCCCTTCGCGCCTCTTGGCCCCACCCACGAGAGGCCGACCTGGATATGCGCCCCGTGATTCCGCGCGTTCCAGGAAGACCTGAAGTGAAGGAGTACGCATGAAAGCCAGGAAGAAGACGGCTGCGCTCATCGGGGCGGCCCTGGCCCCGGTACTCGCCCTGAGCCTGCCCGCGGGTTCGGCGAGCGCGCACGGGTACATCTCCACCCCGCCCAGCCGTCAGGCGCAGTGTGCGGCGGGCACCGTGTCGTGCGGGGAGATCACCTACGAGCCGCAGAGCGTCGAGGGGCCGAAGGGGCTGACCAGTTGTAGCGGCGGAAACAGCCGATTCGCGGAACTCGACGACGACTCCAAGGGCTGGGTCGCCACGCCCGTTCCCCGCAACACCACTTTCCAGTGGAAGCTGACTGCCCAGCATGCCACCAGCACCTGGCAGTACTTCGTCGGCAGCCAGAAGGTCGCCGAGTTCAACGACAACGGCGCCAAGCCCGGCGCCACGGTCACGCACCAGGTCGACTTCGGCTCGCTGTCCGGGCGCCAGAAGGTGCTGGCCGTCTGGAACATCGCCGACACGGCGAACGCCTTCTACGCCTGCATCGACGTGAACATCGGCGGCTGAGGCACCCGCCCGGCAACGACAGTGCCGCGGGCCCGCCCCCACCGGCCCCCGGGCCGACGGCCCGCGGCGCCGCACCCCCCACACTTCTCCACCGATCGGAGTGGCTCATGCGCCGCCGTATCCTCGCACTGCTGACCGCCGCCGGCTCCGCCGCCGCCCTGGCCCTGCTGACGCCGGCCGCCCCCGCGTCCGCCGCCAAGGCCGGCACCCAGGCGGGATTCGTCGTCTCCCAGGCCCAGTTCGACCAGATGTTCCCTGGCCGGAACGCCTTCTACACCTACGACGGCCTCACGGCCGCGCTCAGCGCCTACCCCGGCTTCACCGGCACGGGCAGCGACACGGTGCGCAAGCAGGAGGCGGCGGCCTTCCTCGCGAACGTGAGCCACGAGACCGGCGGGCTGGTCTACGTCGTCGAGCAGAACACCGCCAACTACCCGCACTACTGCGACACTTCCCAGCCCTACGGCTGCCCGGCCGGAAACGACAAGTACTACGGACGCGGACCGATCCAGCTCAGCTGGAACTTCAACTACAAGAGCGCGGGCGACGCACTCGGCATCGACCTGCTCGACAACCCGGACCTGGTGCAGAACGACGCCGCGGTCGCGTGGAAGACGGGCCTGTGGTACTGGAACACGCAGACCGGTCCCGGCACCATGACCCCCCACAACGCGATGGTCAACGGCGCCGGCTTCGGCGAGACGATCCGCAGCATCAACGGAAGCCTGGAGTGCAACGGGGGAAATCCCGCGCAAGTGCAGAGCCGCATCGACAACTACAAGAAGTTCACCCAGATCCTGGGCGTCGACCCCGGCTCCAACCTGAGCTGCTGAGTTCGCACGGCCCGTCCGGCCACCTCGGGGCACACGTCGTGACGTGTGCCCCGAGCCTGTTCCCGGCAGCCGGTCGCCACCACCGGACACCTCTCGTGTCCGGGCGGGCATGAGGTCCGCCGCTCCCGGGCACCCGTCGCGGAATCGGTGGTCACGGGCGGGGAGGGTGAGCCAGAGGTGAAAGGGCGTAGCGGGCGGACCGGCGGAGGAGGGCTCCTCGACCAACCCCGGGGCCTGGCCGTCCTCTTCTTCACCGAGGCATGGGAGCGCTTCTCCTACTACGGGATGAAGGCCATCCTTCTCTTCTACCTCTACGACCGGGTCCGCGACGGCGGCCTGGGCATGGAGCCGGCCTCGGCCGCGTCCCTCATCGCGGTCTACGGCGCGTGCGTCTACCTGGCGGCGATCGGCGGAGGCTGGGTGAGCGACCGGCTCCTCGGGCCGCGGCGGGCCACCGCATACGGGGGCGTCGCCATCATGGTGGGTCATGTCTGCCTCGCGCTGCCTGCGGGCCGGAACGCCCTGTACGCGTCCATGGTGTTCATCGTGATCGGCACCGGGCTGCTCAAGCCGACCGTGACCACCTCGGTAGGCGCGCTCTACGCCCCCGACGACGTCCGCCGCGACGCCGGGTTCAGCCTCTACTACATGGGCATCAGCGTCGGTGCGGTGCTCGCCCCGCTGGTGGTGGGCACCCTCGGTCAGCACTACGACTACCACCTGGGATTCGGGGCGGCGGCCGTCGGCATGGCCGCCGGGCTGGTGGTCTACAGCCTCGGTCGGCGCCACCTCGCCGGCAGCGACCTGCGGCCCGGCAACCCGCTGCACCGCTCCGAGGTCCGTCCCCGCCCCCTGTCGGCCGCCCTCGGCGCCGCGCTGTTCCTCGGGGTGGCCGCCGTACTGCTCGACCGGGCCGGCCTGCTGACGGCGGACCTCGTCGTCGACGCCATCAGCGCCCTGGCCGTGCTGCTGCCCGCCGCCTACTTCACCACCATGCTCCGCAGCCGCCGCACCTCGCCGGCGGAGCGGTCCGCGGTCCGGGCCTACATCCCGTTGTTCGTCGCCGCGGTCTTCTTCTGGCTGGTCCAGGAACAGGGCGCCAGCGTCCTGGCCCAGTACGCCGACCGCAGCACCGACCTGGACGCCCTCGGCTTCCCCCTCCCCTCGTCCTGGTTCCAGTCCACCGGCTCCTTCGTCCTCATCTGCCTCACGCCGTTCTTCGCCGCCGCCTGGATGCGGCTCGGCTCCCGGCAACCGGCGCCGGCCACCAAGTTCGGCCTGGGGCTGACGTTCGCCGGGGCCTCCTACGCCCTGCTGGTCATCCCGTCGCTGGGCGGGGGCAGGAGCAGTCCGCTGTGGCTGTTCGGCAGTTTCGCCCTCGTCACCGTCGGCGAGATCCTCCTCTCCCCCGTCGGCCTGTCCCTGACCACCAGGGTGGCGCCCGCGGCGTTCGTCACCCGGACCACCGGTCTGTGGCTGGCCTCCAACGCCGCTGGGCAGGGGGTCTCCGCGCAGATCGTGCGCTTCTACGACCGGGCGCACGCCCCCGCCTACTTCGGCGTCGTCGGGTGCGCCTGCCTCCTGGTCGGTGTCGCCGTGCTGCTCGCCGGCCCCGCACTGACCCGGCGCATGGCGGCGGCGACCGCCGACCGGGCCGAGGAAGCCGCTGCGGCGAGCGGGGGCCTGGACCAGGTCGGGCCCGGCCCGCTCCCCTCCCCCACCTCGCACGGTCCGGAGCCGGCCGACCGCTGACGGCCCCGCCCTCCCGGGCGGTGGACGGTCACCGGCAACCCGGCCTCCCTCACCTGGCTGAGGAACCGGCGGCGGACTCCCCTCACGGGCGGCCCCGCACCGTCGTCGCGTCGGTTCCGCTGCGGTGCTCCTGGTGCGGTGCGGCCGTGGGTGACCGCGGCGTGACCACCCGCGCCGGGGCACGTTCCGCGCTCGTCTCGCCGTCCGCACCGAGGGGGTGCCCGCCGGGAGCAGCGGGCACCGTCGGCTCCGTGCTCGCCGCCTCCTGCACGGCCTCGGCCTCGCCGGCCGAGGCCGTCGAGGTGGGGTAGGGGACGGGCCGTCCGCACAGCGCGACGGCGCCGAGCGTCAGGAGCAGACACATGGCGGCGACGCCCCAGAACACGACGGACTGCCGCCCCACCTGGATGATGGGCGCGGCGACGAAGACCACCGTGGCGCTGGAGACCAGGGCTGATGTGGCGAAAAACGAGACGGTGGTGGCCCGGGCGTTCTCCGGGACGAGTTGGGGGGCCCAGGTCTGCAAGGTCGTGTGCAGCATGCTCCACGCGAACCCCAGCAGCACGGCGGCCACCAGGAACGTCGGGGCGTGCAGTCGCAACGAGGCCACCAGGGCCGCCGCGATGCCCAGGTGGCCGCCGGTGAGCAGCAGGAAGCGCGCGGAACGCAGCCGGGCCTGGTGCTGCACCAGCACCGCGCCGAGCAGCACGCTCAGCCCGTAGGACGCCGTGACCGGGGAGACGGCCCGGTCCAGTCCCCGGGCGGACAGTGCGGGGGCGAACAGCGAGGGCAGTCCCAGCATCACCGCGCCCTCGGCCCACCCCAGACAGAACACGCCCCAGAACCCGGGCAACCGCACCACCCGTTGCAGCGACAGGCGGCCCGCGCAGCGCTCGGCGCTCGCCGGCCGGGAGTGGGCCGAGCGACGTCCGGCCGGGCGCAGCAACGCGGTCCACCGGGTGGGCGAGCCGGCGTGCGAGAACGGGCGCCGGTTGCCGGGCGCCCCTGCCGCCCCCGGAGGCCGCCGTCCGGTGTGGGCCCCGCGGCCGCGGCGGGTGCCGGCGGTGCGCAGGCCGGGACGGGGACCGCCGGCGTGTCGGGCCCGTCGTACCGGTTCCGTGGCGACGGGCCACCTGGCGTGCCGGCCCGTCGAACGCCGTGCACGGGCCGCGTGCCTCCGCAACCGCCACCGGACGAACCAGCGTGACGCGCCGCTCGGGGGAGAGCCGCGCGACAGCACCGGCAGCCCGAGGCCCACGCAGGCGGCCCCCACCGTCAGGGCGAGGCCGACCAGCAGGGCCGACCGCCAGTACCCCGCCGCGGCCAGCGCGCCGACCCACAGCGGGGTGAGCATGGCGCTGACGGAGGTGACCGCCATGAGGGCGGCGAAGCCACGTTGGCGCAGCCAGGCGTCGTCCACCGCCTCGTAGTACGCGGCGATGACAGGGTTCACGACCGCGAAGCCGATGCCGCTCACCGCCCGCGACGCCACCCAGCTCGCCGGGCCCGTCGTCGTCGCCGCCGCGACGCCGCTCGCCGTCGCCAGGAGCAGTCCGATGCTCACGACACGCAGGCCGCGCCGCTCCACCACCCTGGCCCAGAACGGCAGCGCCAGCCCGTAGCCCATGGTGTAGGCGCTCACCGCGTAGGTGACGGTGTCCACGGTGGTGTGCATGGCCGCGGCGATCGTGGTCAGCAGAGGCGCGGCGAGGTGCCAACTGACGTTGTCCGCCACAGCGACGAACCGGAGGCGGCCCTGGCCCGGAAGGCCACCCCGGGGGCGGGAGGCCCGGCTCGGCGCGCTGAGCGCACGGGCGCGTACCCACAGCGGGCCGGTGGCGCCCGCGCGCTTCACGGCCGTTCCCGGTACGGGGCCGCCAACGTTGTCATCAGGCTCTCCTCACGCTCCGACAACCGGTCACGCTGTGAAATCGACGCCGGGCTGCACCAGGAGCCGCAGCCGCCCGAGGACCGGGGCGGGAACCGGGAAGCCGGGAACCTCCCCACCTGATACGTGCCCTCACCGGTCAACGCGAGGACGCACCACCAAGGCACGGCATTGCGTTCGCGAACATCAGGGCGGAGGGTGGCCCGTGTGAGTGAGAAGGCACGGCGGGACGGAGGGTGCTTGCCCGGGCCCGTCCGCTTCCGGCTCCTGCCCGACCGGCGAGCGGCGAAGGTTGCCCGAGGACTGTCCCCGTGGTCCCCGGCGGGCTCCCGACGCCCGGCACGGCGCCTCGCCCCGTCGCCGAATCGTCCGCCCACACCCGGAATGCAGGCGACTCTCCACCCCCTTAGGCTTCCGCCGTGAACGACACCTCACCCGGCATACGGATCCGACCGGGGGGCCCGGCCGACGCGCCGGCCGTCCTGGACATGCTCGACGCGGCGGTGGCCTGGATGAACGCCCGCGGCAACACCGAGCAGTGGGGCACGACGCCGTACTCGCGGAAGCCCGGTGGGGTGGCGCGGGTCGAGCGGTACCTGACCGAGAACGACCCGCACATCGCGGAGTGGGACGGCGTTCCTGTGGGGGCCGTGGTGTTGGATGACGGGCCCAGCCCGCAGATGCCGGTTCCGCCGGCCGGGGAGCCCGAGCGCTACGTCCGGCTGCTGGTCTCCGACCGACGGCATGCCGGCCGGAGCATCGGGGCGAGGCTACTGGCGCACGCCGCCGAGGAGGCGCGACAGGCCGGGGTGGGGTTGCTGCGGGTGGACTGCTGGGCAGGGGGTGGTGGTGCACTCGTGGCGTTCTACGTGCGCAACGGTTTTTGTCCCACCGAGTCCTTCATGGCGGGGAGTTGGCCGGGGCAGGTGCTGGCCCGGCGTCTCGGCTGACCCGCACCCGCAGCCCCGCTGACGGACCCGGCCCGGCCACGGCGCGCCGACCTCGACCGGCTCTCCCCCACCGGGGCGCTCCGGGCAGGGGACGCGGCCTAAGCGCCCCCTGAGACGACGTGGCGAGGCAGGGCGGGCGGGACGCCCAGGGGACGGCCTGCCCAATGCGTCGGACCACGACTGGGCAGTCGGGCCCGGGCAGCCTCACATCCGGGATCTCAGTACGTCGACCTCACAGCCGGGCGCGGACGGGTCGAAGCCGTGCTCGATCAGCCAGCGCACCCCCAGCAGGCTCCGCAGCGACCACCAAGCGTGGATCACGTCGATGTCGGCCTCGGTGCCGTAACCGGCGATGACGTCGTCGAGGTGCTCCTCGTGTCCGAGCGTGAAGGTGGCGAGGTCGTACAGGGCGTCGCCCCGGCCTGCCTCGGACCAGTCGATGATGCCGGTGACCTCGCCCCCGTCGACGAAGACGTGGGCGACCTGCAGGTCGCCGTGCGTGAACGCGGGAGTCCACGGGCGGAACGCAACCTCGGCGACCTGACGGTTTCGGGTGACCAGGTCGGCGGGCAGGAGGCCCTTCCTCACGAGCAGCTCGCACTCCTCGTCGAGTTCCGCCGCCAGCGCGACGTTGCTCCGTCCGGCCCGGCCCGGCCGTGGCGGCAACGGCGCGTCGTACAGGGTCCGGATGGCGGCGCCTGCCGCGGCCCACTGTGCCGGCGCCCCGGTCGACGGCCCGCCGAGGCGCGCCAGCGGTGCCCCAGGGAGCGCGGCGATCGCGAGCACGGGCGGCCTGCGCCACAGGACCGCCGGGGTCGGGACCGGGGCGAGGGACATCGCCTCGACCTCGACGTCGATGCGCGCCTGGTCGGCGTCGACTTTCAGGAACACGTCGCCGACGCGACGTCCCCGGCGGTCGGGTGGCGCCCCGGGAGGGGGCCGGCACCGCCCCCGCCGGCGACGTCCCGGGCGAACCCACGGTCCGGGAACGGCTGATCGTGGCCGGCATGGCGCGGAAACGGTAGCGGGGGCGGTGGGGCGGACCAACCGTGCCGGACCGGTGGGGGCGAGGGGCAGGGGCTCGGCGCAAGCCTGCAACCAGCGGGCCTTGTCCCACCGCCCCTCGGCATCCGTCAGGCCGGCCGCCCCGTGCCCGTCTCCCCGGCCCGGCACGGAGCGGTCGCACGGGCAGCCCGGCGGTTCCTAGCCTTCCACCTCGTACTGCCCGGTCACCCGGAAGTACCGCAGGGCCTCCGGGGAGCCGTCGTCGAGGGCCGCGCCGGCGGCAGCGCGCAGCGCGTCGCTGATGTCGGGGTCGGCAAGCATGGTGGAGATGTAGACGGCGTCGTCCTCGGCCTGGGCCAGCCGGTACCCGGTCTCACGGAAGGCGCGGGCCGCCTCCGGGGAGTTGGCGTCCAGAGCCTCGTTGCAGCCCTTGATGACGGCCT
>NZ_JBHWGP010000022.1:70799-105956 GCF_042733155.1 Streptomyces sp. NPDC059740
TTGTCACCGTCCTTCGTCGCCTTGAAGAGAAGGGTGGTGATCGCCACCCGGTCGTCCTCGAACTGCGCCATCCGGTAACCGGTCTCCAGAAACGCGCGGGCCGCCTCCGGGGAGTCGGCGTCCAGAGCCTCGTTGCAGCCCTTGATGACGGCCTTGTCACCGTCCTTCGTCGCCTTGAAGAGAAGGGTGGTGATCGCCACCCGGTCGTCCTCGAACTGCGCCATCCGGTAACCGGTCTCCAGAAACGCCCGCATGTCCTCCACGGTGCCGTCGAGGGCCTCGTTGCCCTCGCGCACCACAGCCTTGCCCTGGTTGTCCGCGAGGATGTCGGCTATCGCGGCGCGCAGTTCGGCCTCGGTCATCTCGTCCACCGGCTTGTCGGAGGTGGCCGTGGCGGTGGTGGTGGCCGGGGCCGTCGGAGCGGCGGCGAGCGCCGGGGCGGTGAAGAGGAGGGCGGGCGCCAGAGCGGTAGCGGCAACGAGCAGCGCGGCGCGGGTCGGTCTCATCGGTGAGTGCCTCCAGGGGCATGCGGCGGGTGAGGTGTTCTCACCCCTTGTGCACAAGAGGCACCGATAATATCCACGGACGCGCCCCCATCGAACTGATATCCACGGCGTTTCCGCGACCTTCGACTCGTCCGCATCGAGGGCGGCAAAAACGGTTACTTCTGCCAGAGTTGATGCTGCGCCGGCAGCCGGGTCCCGAGGGGACCGCCGGTCGGAGGGCGACAGGGACGGCAGGTCTGCGGCCGGGGCTCGGCGGCACGGCGTGGTTAGGCTGTCGGCGCCCTGCCCGGCCTGCCGTTACGAGGGCACGGCGGGCAGCGCCCAAGGCCCGACAGACCCTGCGCGAGGGACGAGAACATGGAAATCTGGATCAACCCCGACTGCTCCAAGTGCCGGTCGGCACTCTCCCTGCTGGACGCGGAGGCCGCCGACTACACCGTCCGGTACTACCTGCAGGAGCCACCCACCGCGGCGGAACTCGAAGAGGTGCTGCGCCGGTTGGAGCTGGAGCCGTGGGACATCACCCGCACCGGTGAGCAGGCTGCGACCGATCTGGACATGGCGTCCTGGCCCCGGGAGGAGGCACACCGTTCCCGGTGGATCGAGGCACTTGTCGCGCATCCCGTCCTGATCCAGCGGCCGATCATCACCGCGGACGACGGAACCGCGGTGGTCGCCCGCACGCCGGAGTCGGTGCGGACGGTCCTGTAGCCGGAACGGGGAGGCAGACCGGCCGCGACCCGCGCCGGACCCGGCCGGGCCCCGGATGCTTCCCGGCGCGTCCTGCCGGGGAGAGCCGGTCTCCGCGAGCGGACGGGGCAGCGAGGGGTGAGCGGCGGCGTGCTCACGCCTTGCTGGTGTGGGGGTGGTGGTGGGAGCGGTCGGTGAACCAGCGGTAGACGACCCCGAGCACGGCTGCCTGGACGAGCGCCCCGACGACGACGCCGACCCAGGCCAGCAGGCCGGGCAGCATCACGAAGAGCAGCGAGGTCGGGGCCGTGACCAGGAAGGCCCAGACACCGGAGAAGCTGGCGTCCTGGTGGTCGACGAACAGCAGGTCGATGCCGACCCAGACCACGACGGCGGCGACGACCGTGAGGTAGCCCAGGGCCACCGGGTTGAACAGGTAGTGGCGGAACGCCTGGCCGGGGGAACGCCGTGAACTGCGCATGTCGGTCCTCCTGAAGATGGTGCGTGCTCCCGATGCTGCCGCGGCAGGGGTGGCAGCCGCCTGAGTACCCGTACTCATCTGCGTATGCCCGTACGACCGGCCGGGAGTCGCGCGGCGGCCGGGCACGTTGCCGCCACCGTGCACCGGCCCGAGCGCAGCAGCCCCGGTGGGCGGGGTGAGCAGGTCCCGTCCCACGGCGTCGGCACAGGAGCGGGGCCTGCTCCCGCCGGTTCCGCCGCGGGCCGCCCACGACCCCCGTGTCCACCGGGGAGCCGACGGTCCGCTGCGCCTCGCCGATCCGAGCGGGTGCCCGCATGTGTTTACTTTCCCGCTTCTCGCCCGTACTGTTCGCCGCACCCCCACACGTTCGGACAGCGATCGGAAGTAAAACCACATGTACGGACCCGAGCGACAGCAGGAGATACTGCGGCTCGCGCACGAGACCGGACGGGTCCAGGTCCCGGTGCTGGCCGACAGGTTCCGCGTCACCGCCGAAACCGTGCGGCGCGACCTGAAGGCACTGGACCGGGCGGGTCTGCTGCGCCGGGTGCACGGTGGCGCCATCCCGGCCGGCCGGCTGGACTTCGAGGCGGACGTCGCCGAGCGCGACTCCCTCGCGGCTGACGAGAAGGAGCGCATCGCCCGGGCCGCGCTCGCCGAACTCCCGGCCGCCGGCAGCGTGATCCTGGACGCCGGGACGACGACGGCTCGGCTGGCCGACCTGTTCCCGCTGGACCGGGAGCTCACCGTCGTGACCCACGGTCTTCCGGTGGCGTCCCGGCTCGCCGACCATCCCGGGCTCACCCTCCAGTTGGTGGGGGGCCGCATCAGGAACCGCACCCGCGCGGCCGTCGACGACTGGGCCCTGCGGTCCTACGGCGAGCTCCATGCCGATGTCGCCTTCCTCGCCACCAACGGTTTCGCGCTCGCTGGCGGGCTCACCACCCCGGACCTGGCGGAGGCCGCGGTCAAGCGGGCGGTGGTCGCCGCTGCGCGGCGGGTGGTGCTGCTGGCCGACTCCACCAAGTTCGACCAGGTCCACCTGGCGCGCTTCGGCCTGCTGCGCGAGGTGGACGTGCTGGTCACCGACACCGGGCTGGACCCGGCCGCCGTCCGCGCCATCGAGGAAGCGGGGACGGAGGTGGTGTGCGCGTGATCCTCACCGTCACGCCCAACCCGAGCCTGGACCGTACCTACGAGGTCCCGCGGCTGGTCAGAGGGGAGGTTCTGCGGGCCTCGGGCGAGCAGACCGATCCCGGCGGGAAGGGCGTCAACGTCTCCCGGGCCCTTGCGGCAGCCGGGCACCGTACCGTCGCGGTCCTGCCGCTGGGCGGCGCGGCCGGGAATGCGCTCGCCGACCTGCTGGCGGCCCAGGGCATCGAGGTCGCCGGGGTTCCCGTCTCCGGGCCGACCCGGTCCAACGTCTCCCTGGTCGAGGGGAACGGCGTCCTGACGAAGGTCAACGCGGCCGGACCACTGCTCTCCGACGCCGAGTCCGAGGCGCTGCTGGAGACGGTGCGGCGGCGCTCCGCCGAGGCGGAGTGGATCGCCTGCTGCGGGAGCCTGCCGCGCGGCCTCGGCCCCCGGTGGTACGCCGAGGCCGTGGCCCGCGCCCGGCATGCCGGCGCCCGGATCGCGCTGGATGCCTCCGGCCCGTCCCTGACCGCGGCCCTGGCCGCCAACCCGGACGTCGTCAAGCCCAATGCCTGGGAGCTGGCACAGGCCGTGGACCGTCCACTGGCCTCCTTCGGCGATGTGGTGAAGGCGGCCCGGGAACTGCGTGACGCCGGCGCCCGGGCGGTTCTCGCCTCCCTGGGAGGCGACGGGCAACTCCTCGTCGAGGAGTCCGGCACCTACCACGCCGAGGCCCCCGTCCAGGCCGTGCGCAGCGACGTGGGCGCGGGCGACGCCTCCCTGGCAGGCTTCCTGCTGGCCGGCGGGACGGGCCCGCGCGCCCTGGCACACGCGGTGGCCTACGGCGCCGCGGCCGTGCAACTGCCCGGAAGCGTGATGCCGGCCCCCGCGGACCTGGTCCCGGCGGCCGTGCGCCTCACCGAGGACGTCCCCGGCGACCGCAGGCTCACGCAGACCGCAGACCCGCGCCCCTGACCCCACCACTCCCCCACCCCTGCCCCGTCCGCTCGGCGGGCGGCCACGCGAGCAAAGGAGCCCGCGATGAGTGAGCTGATACCCACCGCACTGGTCGACCTGGACCTGTCCGCGGACACCCGGGAGGCCGCCGTACGGTCCCTGGCGCAGCGCCTGGTCGAGGCGGGACGCGTCACCGACCTGGACGGTTTCCTGGCCGACGTCGCCGCCCGCGAGGCACAGATGCCGACCGGGCTGGAGGGCGGCATCGGCATCCCCCACTGCCGCAGTGAGCACGTCGCCGTCCCCACCCTGGCCTTCGGCCGCAGCCGGCACGGCATCGACTTCGGCGCGGTGGACGGGCCGGCGGACCTGGTGTTCCTCATCGCGGCACCGACCGGCGGTGACGCCGACCACCTCAGCATCCTCTCCGCCCTGGCCCGCCGTCTGCTGGACGAGTCCTTCACCGAGGCCCTGCGGTCCGCCCAGGACCCGGCGGTGGCCGCCGCACTCATCAGCGGCGAGGAGCCGGCACCGGCGCAGCCCGGCCGGGCGGAGGCCGACGAGGCCGCCGGCCCCCCGGCCCCGGAGGAGGCCGCCCGCTCCGCGGACGTGCCCGCCGGGCCCGCGGCCCCACAGCCCCCCGCACAGTCCGAGCAGTCCGAGCAGCCTGAGCAGTCCGAGCAGTCCGCGGCGGGGCCCGGTGCGGGCTCCGCCGACCGGCCCGTCACCATCGTGGCCGTGACCTCGTGCCCCACGGGCATCGCCCACACCTACATGGCCGCCGAGGCCCTGGAGAAGGCCGGACGGGAGGCCGGTCTGCACGTGGTGGTCGAGACACAGGGCTCCGCCGGCTTCACCCGCCTCGACCCCGCGGTCATCGCCGAGGCCGAGGGCGTGGTCCTCGCGCACGACGTGGAGGTGCGGGAACGCGGGCGGTTCGCGGGGAAGCCGACCGTCGACGTCGGGGTGAAGGCCGCCGTCAGCCGGCCCGCCGAACTGCTCGCCGAGGTCCGTGCCAAGGCGGCCCGGGGCGAGGCCGCCCCCGCCGCCGTCCCGCCCGTGGAGCGCGGTGGCGAGGCGGGGGACGGGTACGGCACGCGGCTGCGGAAGTGGCTGATGACCGGCGTCAGCTACATGGTGCCGTTCGTGGCCGCGGGTGGTCTGCTGATCGCGCTCGCCTTCGCCATCGGCGGTTACCGGATCGACAAGGCCCCCTCGGTGGCCGAGCACTTCGTCTGGGCGGACTCCTCCAGCTGGGCGGCGCTCCTCTTCCAGGTCGGCAACGTCGCGTTCTCCTTCCTCGTGCCGGTCCTCGCCGGTTTCATCGCCTACGGCATGGCCGACCGCCCGGGGCTCGTGCCGGGGTTCGTCGGCGGGGCGGTGGCCCTGACCGTCGACGCCGGGTTCCTCGGCGGCCTGGTGGCCGGACTCCTGGCGGGGGCGGTGGTGAGCGCCGTGCAACGTCTGGACGTCCCCGCCGTGCTCCGCGGGATCATGCCGGTGGTGGTCCTGCCGCTGTTCGGCTCCGCGGTGGTGGGCTTCCTGATGTTCCTGGTGGTCGGCAAGCCCGTCGCCTCGCTGCAGTCCGCCCTCACGCACTGGCTCGCCGGCCTCTCGGGCAGCAACGCCGTCATCCTGGGCGTCGTCCTGGGCCTGATGATGTGCTTCGACCTCGGCGGACCGCTGAACAAGGTGGCCTACGCCTTCGCGGTGGGCGGCCTGGCCCATCCCGACGGCGGCAGCCTGCGGGTGATGGCGGCGGTGATGGCGGCAGGCATGGTGCCGCCGCTGGGCATGGCGCTGGCCACGGTGGTCCGCGGCCGCCTGTTCACCAGGGCCGAGCGGGAGAACGGCAAGGCGGCCTGGGTACTGGGCGCCTCCTTCATCACCGAGGGGGCGATCCCCTTCGCGGCCGGGGACCCGTTGCGCGTGATCCCCTCCGCGATGGCGGGCGGGGCCGTGACCGGCGGCCTGTCGATGCTCTTCGGCTGCACGCTGCGGGCCCCGCACGGCGGTGTCTTCGTCGTCCCGCTCATCGGCCGGCCCCTGTTGTACCTGGTGGCGGTGGCCGCGGGGGTGCTGCTGACCGCGCTCACCGTCGTGCTGCTCAAGAGTGCCCGCGCCCGCCGCTCCGCGGCCTCCGCACCGGCCGGGCCACCCCTGGCCGCGGCGCCGGCCGGCGCCGAGCCGGGCGTGTGAGCCGGCCGCGGCGCCCTCTCGCCGGCCTGCTGCGGTAGCAGGCCGGCGAAGACGATGACGCAGTGGGAGGGGCCGCCGTCGGCGCGGTCCTCCCGCCGGTGATCAGGCGTAGTCCGGGGTGGCTTCGTCCTCTGGTGGCCGGCAGGCCGGGCGGTGGCGTCCTTCCCGCTGCCGGCAGCGGCGTCTCAGGTGGTGGCGGAGTGGGCCTCGTCCCGGCCGGGGCCCGTGTCTGCCGTGGTGCCCGTGTCTGCCGTGGTGTCCGCGCCGTGTGCCGGGGCGGTTCTCACCGCCGTCGTGACCGCGACGCCGCCCCGGGCGGGCGTGAGGGGGGTCTGCCCGTTCACGTCCGGTGAGACGTGCGAGGCGACCTGGTGGCCCCGGGCACCGGCGTCGGCGAGGGCGGTGGCGGGGAAGAGGACTGCTCCGGTGAGGACCGTTGCGCCGAGCGCGGCACACACGGCCAGGCGGCGGGGGGTGTTCGATGACATCGCGACTCCGTGGAAGAGGGCCCGTAGGGCCGTCGGACAGGAAACAGCCGTGAGCCGCCTTCCCTGTCCGTGTGGGCCGCCGGGTGTGCGGGCTGTCTTTCCACGGTAGGGACGAGGGATGGCGGACTGGTGCGTTCCCCGTCACAGCGGTGTGACAGGGAAGGGGAAGACCGGCCTCGCCCGGCGCCGGCCGGCCTGCATGGCCCGCCCGGCGCCACGCCGGTCTTCGTGCGCGTCAGTGCGCGTCGTGGATGCCCTGGTACCGGCCGGGTGCGGTGTCCCGGATGCGGGCGGCGCTCCACATGGCGAACCGGTCGGGCGCCGGCCGCCGCGGGGCGACGAGCAGGGCACCGCTCCCCGTCAGCAGGTGGGCGGCCTGCCGGCCGACGAAGCCGGGGGCCGGCCCGGTCGATCCCGGCAGCGCCGCCCGGGGCCGCGAGTCGCGCACCGTCACCTGCTCGTGCCCCGGAGCGGTGAGGTGGTAGGCGGCGCGAGCCCCCACCACACCGGCACCGGTGATCAGAACTTCGTGCTCGGCCACGCGTCCTCCCCCTGACGTCCCGCCTGGTCGGATGAGCCTATCGAGTGACGGGCAGGTGCGGCACGGGTACCACGAAGCGGCGAAGTCCCGGAGGGCGACGCGGCGTTCGGTGCCCGCCCCGGGGTGCCGGGCGCCGGCGGCCGACAGGCGGCGCAAGACCGTGTCCTGCACCGGCCCCTACGGGCACCACCGAGGTCCCCCCGGTATTCGTCGGCGCCGGTTCTCCTCTTACCGGGCGACGTCGGGCGCCCCGGGACGGCGGGACCATGGGGTCCGGCCTGCGGCGGGCGCCGCTCCGGCGACCCGGCCGCCACGCACCACCCCTACCGGTCACCCACCACGAAGGCAGAGGACCCATGACGACACCACCACCCGCCTCCCCCGCCGACGGCGGCCCGGGCCGGGTCGGCCCCGGAACCGCGCTGCGCGGCACGCGACTTCTCGCCGCGGGCTACCTGTCCCTGAGCGTGCTCACCCTCGGGGCCGTCTTCCTTCTCCGTCACGACGCCGCCGCCGTCGACGACGCCGTGTGGGTGCGGACGGCGATCGTCGCCGTCAGTGCCCTGGTGACCCACCTCTGTGCGTCGCGCGCCGCACGCGGGTCCCGCAGCGCCTACCGCCGCCTGCGGGTGATCTCCGCGGTGATGGTGGTCGCCATCGCCGTCGTCGTTGCCCTCCCGCACTTCCTTCCCCTGTGGCTGCGGATCGAGCAGGGGGTGTGCGGCGTCGTCCTGCTCGGCGTCGTGGCACTCGTCAACGGCCCCGAGCAGCGCCGGGCCTTCGCCCTGGCCGGGTGACCAGGGACGTCAGATCGGGGGCCCTGTCACCACCGCGTTGACGGCGTGCCGCCGGGCTGCCTCGGGAGGCCCGGGCCCGGCGGGCTCTGCCGGGCCCGGGCGGTGGGGCAGGCGCCCGGCCTGCCTTCCGGTGCGGACGGCCGGGCCGGGCGGTTGCAGCCGCGTGCAAGGATGGGCTCCATGGACATTCGGAGCAGGAACAACGTGACTGTCACGGGAGCCGAGGACGGGCCCGTGGTGGTGCTGGCCCATGGGTTCGGCTGCGACCAGAACATGTGGCGACTGGTCGTCCCTGCTCTCGCGGACCGCTACCGCGTGGTGCTGTTCGACTACGTCGGTTCCGGCGGTTCGGACCTGTCGGCCTGGAGTGAGGAACGCTACTCCTCGTTGGACGGCTACGCGCGCGACGTCGTCGAGGTCTGCGAGGAGCTGGACCTGCGGCAGGTGGCGTTCGTGGGGCACTCGGTGAGCGCCATGGTGGGCGTACTGGCCGCCCAGGCCGCACCGGAGCGCATCGGCTCGCTGGTGATGGTCGGTCCCTCCCCCCGCTACATCGACGACGAGGGGTACCGCGGCGGGTTCAGCGCCGAGGACATCGACGAGCTGCTCGCCTCGCTGGAGTCGAACTACCTGGGCTGGTCCTCGGCGATGGCCCCGGTCATCATGGGCAACCCCGAGCGGCCCGAGCTCGGGCAGGAGCTGACCAACAGCTTCTGCGCCACCGACCCCGACATCGCGCGCGTCTTCGCCCGCACCACGTTCCTGTCCGACAGCCGCCGGGACCTTCCCGGTGTGAGCGTCCCCACACTGGTGCTGGAGTGCCTGCAGGACGTCATCGCGCCCCGGGAGGTCGGTGCGCACGTGCACGCCGCGATCCCCGGCTCCCGGCTCGTCACCCTGGACGCCACCGGACACTGCCCGCAGCTCAGCGCCCCCGAGGCCACCGCCGAGGCGATCCTCGACTTCCTCGGCTCCGTGACCGCGTGAACTGCCGCCCGGAGCACCCACCCCCCTCACCCGGGGCGGGCGGCGACGAGCAGGGCACCGACGCGGCGTTCACCGCGCTGCTGGAGGACAGCGCCGAGGAACTGTACGAGTCGGCGCCCTGCGGTTACCTGTCCACGTTGATGGACGGCACCATCGCCAAGATCAACCAGACGCTGCTCGACTGGATCGGCCTCCCGCGGGAGACCGTGGTGGGCCGGATGCGCTTCACCGACCTGCTCACCGTCGGCGGAAAGCTGTACCACGAGACGCACTTCGCCCCACTGCTGCGGATGCAGGGGGAGATCAAGGGCATCGCGCTGGAGATGAAGGCGGCCGGAGGCAGGCGCCTGCCGGTGCTGGTCTCCTCCGCCCTGAAGTACGGCAGTGGGCGCGAGCCCCAGCTCATCCGGACCACCGTCTTCGACGCCGCCGACCGCCGCGCCTACGAGGAGGAGCTGCTGCGCCGCCGGCAGGAGGCGGACCGGGCGCGCCGGGAGGCGGAAGAGGCACGGGAGGAGGCCGAGCAGGCCCGCCGGCAGGCCGAGGCCGACCGGGCCCGGCTGACCGAGGCGCTCGCCACGCTCCAGCAGTCCCTGCTGCCCACCTCGCTGCCGGCCGTTCCAGGGCTGGAGACGGCCGCCTACTACCACACCGCGTCCCCGGACCGGCTCGGCGGCGACTTCTACGACCTGTTCCCGATCGACAACACACGCTGGGCGTTCTTCCTCGGGGACGTGTGCGGGAAGGGCCCCCGGGCCGCGGCTCTGACCTCTCTGACCCGGTACGCCCTGCGCGCCGCCGCACTGCACGACGCCGAACCCGTCACCGCCCTGACGACGCTGAACGCGGTGCTCCACGAGCGGTACACCGCCGGCGGCGACCCGCGGTACTGCACGACCGTCTTCGGTCTGCTGGAGCCGGACGGCGAAACCGGCCGCACCACCGTCCGCCTGGCCTCCGGCGGGCATCCCCCGGCCCTGGTCCTGCGGGCCGACGGCCGTGCCGACTTCCTGCCGACTCCGGGCGGGATGCTCGTCGGCATCCTGCCCGACTCCCGGTTCACCACGGCCACCACCGAGCTGGCTCCGGGCGACACCCTCCTGCTGTACACCGACGGTCTCACCGAGGCCCGCACCGGCCCCGGCCGGGACTCCCTCTACGGCGACGAGGCGCTGCGGGACTTCGCCGCCGCCCTCGCCCCCGCTCCCCCGCAGAAACTGGTCAACGCGCTCAGCGGCCTGCTCGACAGCTTCGGTGAGGGCCTCAACGACGACACCGCCCTGCTGGCACTCGGTGTGCCGCACGACGGCCCCCACACCCCTCCGGCGACCGACGAAGCAGCATGAGCCCACTGAGAATCACCTCCCGCAGCGCCCCCACCGGCCCCGTGCTGGCAGTGGTCGGCGAACTCGACTACGAGCACGCTGCCGGCCTGCGCCAGGAGGTCGAACTGCTCACCCTGCGTCCGGGGCAGCGCCTCACGCTGGACCTCGCGGGCATGGAGTTCTGCGACTCCAGCGGCATCGCCGCCCTGCTGGCCGCCCGCCAGCACGCCCAGACGGCCGGCGCCGAGATCGCGCTGGCCTCGGTGCCGGCCGGCACCCTGCGGGTGCTGAGCGTGGTGGGTCTGGACCAGGTCTTCGCCCTGCTCCCGGACACCGACGCCGACGCCGCCGGCAGCGCCTGAGGGTGCTCGCGCCGGCGGGCGGGCCTCCGGGCCCACGGCCCCTCACGAAGCCACGGGTCCGCCTGCGGCCTGCCCCGCTTCCTCGGTCTGCCTCCGGCTCCGGTGCGTTCCGGGTGTGTGGCCGAGGACGCGGCGGAAGACGTCGATGAAAGCGCTGGTGGACGACCACCCGCAGCGGTGGGCGACGACGGTCACCGGGGTGTGCTCCGCGAGCAGCAGCAGGGCGTGGTGCAGGCGCAGCTGCGTGCGCCACTGCGGGAAGGTCATGCCCAGGTCGGACCGGAAGAGGCGGGAGAGCGTCCGGTCGCTGGCGCCTACCTCCCTGCCCAGGGCGGCCAGCGTGCGGTTGTCCGCCGGGTCGGCGCGCAGCAGGGAGCAGACCCTGCGCAGCGTCGCGGAGGTGGGGGTGGGCAGGTGCAGGGGCTGCTGCGGCGAGGCCTTCAGCTGGTCGAGCAGTACGGCGCGCAGGCGGCGGCGCTCGGGGCGTTCGTCGAGCGGTGGGCGGGTGTAGGCGAGGATGAGTTCGCGCAGCAGCGGCGCGACGGCGAGCACGGCGGGCTCGTCCAGGTGGAGCGGGTTGATCTCCGCCACCAGCCCGACCAGGTGCAACTGCGTCTCGCCGTGCGCCTGGTGGGCGTGGACGGTGCCGGCGGGCACCCAGATGGCGCGGTCGGCCGGTGCCACCCAGGTGCCCGTGCCGGTCGTCACCGTCAGGACGCCCCGTGCCGCGTAGACGATCTGGTGGTCGTCGTGGCGGTGGGCGTCGATCTGTGCACCCGAGCCGAGGCTGCCGGCCCGGGTCGGGGCCACGGGCAGGTGGCGGATCTCCGTCATCAGATGGCAGGTTAGTGGAAGTCCGACACCGTGCGGAGCGCCGAGGATGAGGGCGTGCGAGCAGACAAGTCGATTCTTCTGTTGTCGGTCGGGCATGCGTGCGTGGACGTCTACCAGGGTTCGGTGGCCGCGCTGGTCCCGTTCTTCGTCGCGGAGCGCTCTTACGGCTATGCGGCGGTGTCCGGTGTCGTCCTCGCGGCCTCCCTGCTGTCCTCGGTGGCCCAGCCCCTGTTCGGCCTGCTGACCGACCGTCTGGCGCTGCCCTGGTTGCTTCCGGTGAGCACGCTCGCCTGCGGGGTGGGAATCGCCCTGAGCGGGGTCAGCGGTTCCTACGCGCTCACGCTGGCCTTCGTGGCCGCCTCGGGGCTCGGGGTGGCGGCGTACCACCCCGAGTCGGCCCGGGTCGCCCGGCTGGCCGCCGGAGGCAGCCACACCGCGATGAGTTGGTTCTCCCTCGGCGGCAACCTCGGTTTCGCGCTGGCCCCTCTCCTGGTCTCCGCCGTCGTCGCCACGGGTGGCCTGCGCCTGTCCCCGCTGCTGGCGGCGCCTGCCCTGCTGGGCGCCGTGGTGTGCCTGCCCGTCCTGCGGTCCCTGCGGGCGACCGGGGGCGGCCGGTCCGTCAGGAAGGCGGGCGAGGGGGACGACCGGTCGTCCTTCGTGAAGCTGTCGCTGGCGGTGGTCTGCCGGTCCGTCGTCTTCGTCGGCCTCTCGACGTTCCTCTCGCTCTTCGCGCAGGAGCGCCTGGGGGGCGGTGCGACGGCGGGTACGGTGGCGCTCTTCGTCCTCTACCTCGGCGGCGCGGTCGGCTCCGTGCTGGGCGGCATGCTGGCGCGGCGCTGGGGCCGGGTGGCCGTCTCCCGCTGGTCCTACCTGGCCACGGCGGTCGCGGTCGCCGGCCTGCTGACCGTGCCCGGGCCGGCGCTCCTGCTGTTCGTGGCCCTGGCCTCCGTCGGCCTGTACGTGCCCTTCTCGTTGCAGGTCACCCTCGCCCAGGACTACCTGCCGTCCCGTATCGGCACGGCGAGCGGGATCACCCTCGGTCTCACCGTCAGCATCGGCGGTCTGGCCAGTCCGCTCATCGGCAGCCTGGCGGACGCCACGTCGCTGCGTACGGCGCTGGCTCCGCTGGTCCTCTTCCCGGCCGTCAACTGGCTGCTGTTCCGCGCCCTCCCCGAGCCGGCCGTCCCGGCCCCGGCGGCGCCGGGGACCTCCTCGGGGCCCGGGGCCGCGTCCGGGACCGGGGCGGGCAGGGAGGCCGGCGGCCTTCCCGTCCCGTCCGACGAGGGCTGACGGGAGGAGGGGACGGCAGCCCGGGCCGCCCGGGTGGTGGCCGTGCCGATCTCGTGGGTGGCCGCCGCCCGGTGCCGCCGTGAGCCGTACGGCGGGGCTGCCGCCGGGTGAGGCCCTATGCTCGCCTCGGGCGCATCCGGTGGGACGCGGTCGTCCGCGGACCGAGAAGCGAGGAGAGTCATGGCAGACCACTTCGACGTCGTGGTGCTGGGCGCCGGCCCGGGCGGGTACACCGCGGCGGTCCGCTGCCGTCAACTCGGGCTGAGCGTGGCGGTCGTGGAGGAGAAGTACTGGGGCGGTGTCTGCCTCAACGTCGGTTGCATCCCGTCCAAGGCCCTGTTGCGCAACGCCGAGCTGGCCCACACCTTCACCCACGAGGCCGAGACGTTCGGCATCCGCACCTCCGGACCGGTGACCGTCGACTACGGCCCCGCCCACGAGCGCAGCCGCACCGTCGCCGAGGGCCGGGTCGCCGGTGTGCACTACCTGATGCGCAAGAACGGCATCACCGAGGTCGACGGGCGCGGCACGTTCACCGACGACCGCACGCTCCGGGTGGCCCTGGCCGACGGCGGGAGCCGGACCCTCACCTTCGACCACTGCATCATCGCCGCCGGCGCCACCACGCGTCTGCTGCCGGGTACGGGGCTCAGCGACCGGGTCGTCACCTACGAGGAGCAGATCCTGAGCAGGGAACTGCCGGAGAGCATCGTCATCGCCGGTGCGGGCGCCATCGGCGTGGAGTTCGCCTACGTCCTGCACAACTACGGCGTGAAGGTGACGGTCGTCGAGTTCCTGGACCGTATGGTGCCCACCGAGGACGCCGAGGTGTCCAAGGAACTCGCCCGGCAGTACAAGAAGTTGGGCATCGAGGTGCTCACCTCCACCCGGGTCGAGGCCATCGACGACACCGACCCGTCCGGCCCGGTGAAGGTCCGCGTGACCCGCGCCGGGCAGGAACAGACGCTGGAGGCCGCCAAGGTGCTCCAGGCGATCGGGTTCGCCCCCCGCACCGAGGGCTACGGCCTGGAGACGACGGGCGTGCGGCTGACCGAGCGGGGCGCGATCGAGACCGACGCGCGCGGCCGCACCAACGTCCCGCACCTGTACGCCATCGGAGACGTGACCGGCAAGCTGATGCTGGCGCACGCAGCCGAGTCCATGGGCGTGATCGCGGCCGAGACCATCGCGGGTGCGGAGACGATGGAGATCGACTGGGTGATGGTGCCGCGGGCCACGTACTGCCGGCCGCAGATCGCCAGCTTCGGCTACACCGAGGCGCAGGCCCGGGACGCCGGGTTCGACGTCAAGGTGGCCAAGTTCCCCTTCACCGCCAACGGCAAGGCGCACGGCATCGGCGAGCCCACCGGGTTCGTGAAGATCGTCAGCGACCAGCGGTACGGCGAGTTCCTCGGCGCCCACCTCATCGGTCCGGACGTCACCGAACTGCTGCCGGAGCTCACCCTCGCGCAGCAGTGGGACCTCACCGTCCACGAGGTCGCCCGCAACGTCCACGCCCACCCCACCCTGGGCGAGGCCGTCAAGGAGGCCGTGCACGGGCTGGCCGGCCACATGATCAACATGTAGGCGGCCCGACGGGGTCTGTTCCGCGCCGGCCCGTCAGGCCGGCGCGGCGCGCTCCGAGCCCGGCGACGAGCGCGGCCAGACCGGCCGCCGCCGCGGGCACCAGGTAGGCCGCTCCCAGGGGGCCGGCCGGCGTGAGGAGGGCCACGACCCGGCCGCCGGCCGCGGAGCCGGCCCCTATGCCGGCGAGCAGGCAGGTCACGGTGTAGGCCATCGCTTCGGTGAGCCTGCCGGCGGGCGTGCGCGACTCCAGCAGGCGCATGCCGCTCACCATGACGGGGGCGGTGGCCGCGCCGGCAAGGGGCAGGCACGCGAAGACCGCCGGGAGGCCCGCGGCGGAGGCGAGCAGCGGCAGGGTCATCAGGCCGGCCATGGCCGACACGCAGCGCACGAACCGGCGGCCCGTGGGCCCCTTCCCCGGCCGCAGCCCGTAGAGCAGCCCGGCGGTGCCCGAGCCGAGGGCCTGGGCGCCCACCATGGCCCCGGCGAGCGAGGGGTGCCCTTCGGCCCCGGCGAAGGCGACCGTGGAGACCTCCATGGCGCCGAACACCACGCCGGCGCACAGGTAGGTCACCAGCAGCACGGGGATGCCGGGGATGCGCAGCGGCGAGCGGCCCCGGGAGGCGGCCACGGTGGCCGGTGGGGGCTGGGTGCGTCGCTGGGCGCAGATCAGTGCCACCCCGAGGAGGGTGGAGAGGGCACCGGTGAGGGTGCCGGCCACCGGGTCGACGGTGGTGCACAGCAGCACGGCGAGCACCGGTCCGAGGGTGAAGCACGTCTCGTCGACGACCTGTTCCCAGGAGTAGGCGGTGTGCAGCGCCGCCGGGTCGCCTCGCAGCAGGTGTGCCCAGCGGGACCGGGTCAGGCCCCCCACGTTGGGGGTGGTGGCGGTGGCGACGTACGCCACGAACAGCGTCCAGGCGGGGGCGTGGCGGACGACGCACCAGACCAGTGCCAGCGATCCCAGGCAGGCCGCCGCAGCCGCGGGCAGCGCCACCCGGGCCTGCCCGTACCGGTCGACCAGCCGTCCCGTCCAGGGCCCCACGATCGCGGTGGCTGCCAGCCCGACGGCGGTGACCGCGCCGGCCAGGGCGTAGGAACCGTAGACCGTGGAGATCATCACGACCGCGCTGATGCTCGTCATGCCCGAGGGGAGGCGGGCCGGCAGGTTCGCGGCGAGCAGGGCGCGGGCGCCGGGGACGGCGAACATCCGCCGGTAGGGGGCGAGGAGTCGGCCGAGGCCGGCCCGCGGCCCGGCGTCGGGGGCCGCGGTGCCGCCGGGAAGGGTGACCGCGCGGGGAGCTGAGGAGGAGTTCACGCCGCCATCCTCGTGAGAGGCCGGGCCGGGGGTCCAACACCTCTTGGGCGGGCATTGACACACCTGCGTGCTGAATGGGGCGCCAACTGCGCGGAGTTGGCGGGCGAGGGGTGTGCCGGCCCTCTCCGTCGGCGGCGCTACCGCTCCCCGACCACCCTTCGCAGCAGCCGGAAGAACTCCGCCTGCTCCTCGGGCGAGAGGGGTGCCAGCACCTGCTCGCTCACGGAGACGACTGCGGGGGCCAGGCTGGTGGCCAGCTCACGCCCGCTCGCCGTGATGGTCACCAGCTTCCGCCGCCGGTCGGCGGCGTCCTTGGTGAGGTCGACGAGGCCCCGGCTGCGCAGCCGGTCCAGCAGGGGCGCCGCGGTCGACTTGTCCAGGTGGGCCAGGGAGCCGAGTGTGCCCTGGTCCATGGCGCCGTGCGCGTGCAGCAGGCTCAGCACGGTGAACTGCGGACCGGTGAGGTCCTGGTGCACCTGCTGGTACCAGAGCCTGGTGTGCGCCTGGTTCAGCCTGCGGGCCAGCGGACCCACACCTTCGATCGCCGCCAGCGGGCCATCGCCGCCCGCCTCCCGCTTCGACACGCTTTCACCGCCTCTCGCACCCCGGCCACGCCTGCCAATAATGACGTACACGTACTATACCCTGGCCACGAGTAAGGACGTGTACGTCATTTTTCTCGCGGCGACCGGGCGGGGCGGACACCCCGCGCGGCGACCGGGCGGGGCGGACACCCCTCCCTCCCTCTCGCAGAAAGGAACTGTCATGACCCAGCGCGGCAGCGCCCTCCACTTCCGCGACTTCGTCGAGGAACTGCTCGCGGTCGGCGACGCCGTGGAAATATCGGAGCCGGTGGACCCCGTCCTGGAGGTGGGCGCGGTCACCCGTCGCGTCTACGAGACCCGGAGCCCCGCGCCCCTGTTCGGCAACCTCACGGGGGGCGAGCCGGGCTTCCGCATCCTGGGGGCGCCGGCCGGTCTGAGCAGGCCGGAGACGGGGACCTACGGCAGGCTCGCGGCCCACTTCGGGCTGGCGCGCGACACCACGCCCCGGCGTCTGCTGGAGAAGCTCATCTCCGCCATGCACGCCGAGCCGCTCACCCCCCGCGTGGTGGAGACCGGCCCGTGCAAGGAGATCGTGCTCACGGGTGACGCCGTGGACCTGGAGCGCTTCCCCGTTCCGCTCCTCCACCAGCAGGACGGCGGCCGGTACTTGGGGACCTACGGCTTCCACGTGGTGCGCTCCCCCGACGGCCGGTGGACGAGCTGGTCGGTCAGCCGGACGATGCTCCACGGACGGACCACCCTCGTCGGGCCCGCCATGGCGCAGCAGCACCTCGGGATGATCCACGCCATGTGGCGCGAGAAGGGGCTGCCCACCCCGTGGGCGATGGTGCTCGGGGCGCCGCCCGCGGCGCTGGCCGCGGCCGGCATGCCGCTGCCCGCCGAGGTGGACGAGAGCGGCTACGTCGGAGCGCTCACCGGCCGTCCCGTCGAAGTGGTGCGCACCGAGCTCCACGACCTGTACGTCCCGGCCAACTCCGAGATTGTCCTGGAAGGCCACATCAGTGCGGACGAGACCGCCGCGGAGGGCCCGATGGGCGAGTACCACGGCTACTCCTTCGCCGAGAGCAGGCAGCAGCCCGTCTTCCACGTGGCGGCGGTGACCCACCGCGCGGACCCGATTCTCCCGGTCTGCGTGGCAGGCCTCCCGCCGGAGGAGAACCACACCGTCTGGGGCACCATGATCTCGGCCGTCAGCCTCGACCTGCTGCGCTCCAGCGGCCTACCGGTCGCGATGGCCTGGTGCTCCTACGAGGCGGCCACCTGCTGGATCGTCGTGGCGGTCGACATCGAGCGGTTGGCGCGCAGCGGTATGGGCGAGCGGGAGCTGGCCGATGCGGTCGCCGAGGTGTTCTTCGGCTCCCACACCGGCTGGCTGGTCCCCAAGGTCGTGCTGGTGGCGGACGACATCGACGTCACCGACATCGACCAGGTGGTGTGGGCCATGGCCACCCGGTACCACCCCGGAACGGGCGAGTACCACTACCCCCGGGCGCCGGGCATCCCCATGGTGCCGTACCTCACCGAGGACGAGGTGCGGACCGGCCGTGGCGGCAAGTCCGTCATGAGCTGCCTGCTGCCGGAGCAGTTCGAGGGGACCACCCGCGGGGTCACGGCCTCGTTCCGGTCCTCCTACCCCGAGGAGGTGCGCCGCCGCGTCACCGAGCGCTGGCACGCGTACGGGTTCGGGACGGCAGCAGACGCACCGTGATGAGGCGGGGCGCACCGAGGAGGTGGCCGGGGCCTGCTGCCGTGCCGGGTCGAGGGCACCGCCACCGTCCGCGACGCGACTTGCTTGAGGGCTAAGATATGTGGGTCGAGGACGTGGCGGGCGCCGGTGGCGTTCCGCAGGGGAGGAGGGGCGCATGGCGGGCAAGAGGTCCGAGACGGAGCCGGACGCGGTCACGGCCATCATCGCGGCCTGGGCCCGCGAGCGACCGGAGTTGGACACCTCGCCGTTGGAGGTCCTCGCCCGGCTGCACCGCACCTTCATCCGCTACAACAGCCGGCTGACGGCCTCGGTGGAGCGCCACGGTCTCTCGCTCGCCGGGTTCGACGTGCTCACCGCGCTGCGTCGGGCGGGAGCCCCGTACCGGCTCACCGCCGGGCAGCTCGCCGACTCCGGTCTGGTGTCCTCCGCGGGCGTCACCTTGCGGGTGGACCGGCTGGAGAAGGACGGGCTGATCGTGCGCGAGCGTGACGCGGAGGACCGGCGGGTGGTCTACTCGCGACTGACCGGGGCCGGGCTCGCCAAGATCGACGAGGTGTTCGCCGAGCACCTGGCCAACGAGCGCCACATGCTCGGCGGCCTCTCCCCCGCCGAGTGCCGTCAACTTGCCCGGCTGTTGCCCAAGTTGGAGGCATCGATCCTGGCTTCCGAGGTGGAGCCCGCCCCGGGCACGGAGTGAGCGCGGCGCCAGCGCACCAGGAGGCCGGCGCCGCACACCAGCGTCACCAGCTGCGTTCCGGCCAGCAGGGTGAAGCCCGCGGCGAATCCGCCCGCGGTGCCGCCGCCCAGGGCTGCCATCACCGCCCCCATGGCCGTCGGCATGAAAGCCGAGACGAGGTTGCCCACCCCGTTGACCAGTCCGTAGGCGCTGCCCACCGCGCCCGGCGCCGCGCAGCGCTGCACCAGCGTCGGGATCGCCGGTCCCTGTAGGCCCCAGAACCCGTTGGCCAGTACCAGGCCGGTGGCGGCCAGTGCCGTCGAGGAGGCGGTGACCGCGAGGATCACGCACCCGGCAGTGCCGGCCGCCCCCACGACGAACAGCACCGGCAGTGCCCGCGGCGGCAACCGGTCCAGGAGCCGGCCGCCGAGCAGCCCGGAGGCGAGCGAGAGCAGGAAGGGCAGCGCCGAGACCCAGCCCATGGCGGCGAGCGAGAGGTGGCGGGCGTGCAGCAGGTAGGACGGCAGCCAGGCGGTGGAGCCCCACAGGTAGGCCAGGGTCGCCACCTCGATCACGAGGATCCACCCGATGTACGGGGTGCGCAGCGCCTGCCGCAAGGTGTCCCGCGCGGGCCGGGCCGCAGCCGTGGCGGGTCGCGACGGCTCGCCCCCCGCCCTCGCAGCGCGCCGCCGGCCGCGGACGAAGAGCAGGACGAGCGGCAGGCCCACCACGGCGTTGAGGGCCGCCAGCAGCAGGAAGGAGGCGTGCCAGTCGAAGCGGTAGACGAGGTAGGTGACCAGCGGCATGCCGGCCGCGGTACCCAGCGAGACACCCATCGAGGTCACGGCGTTCGGGGTGCCGACCCGCTCGGGCGGGAAGTGCTCGGCGGTGTACATCGTCTTGAGGGAGAACAGCGGTCCCTCGGCGGCCCCCAGCAGTGCCCGCAGCAGCACCAGCACCACGGCCCCCAGCGCGTAGGGGGACAGCAGGGTGAGGAGCGCCCAGAGGGCGACGCTGACCAGCAGGCCGCGTCGCACCCCGAGCACCGACTCGTACACCGGCGTGAGCAGGAGCGCCGCCACGCCGTAGCCGACGAGGAACGCCGTCATGAGGGCGCCCTGCGCCACCTGGTCGTCGCCGATGCCGAAGTGGTCGGTGAAGGCGTGGTCGGTGACGAGCACCGAGACGTTCACGCGGTCCACGTAGCTGACGAGGACGACGACCAGGAGGGTCAGCACCCCGGCCCAGCGGCTCCGGGTCACCCTGCTGCCCGGGTCCTGCGGGCTGCCGCGCCGGCGGCCTGCCGGTCCGTGGCGGCGGAGCGGGCCTGCTCCTCGGCCTGCGCACGGTACAGGCGGCGGAGCCGGACGACGCCCAGGTCGTGCTGGTAGAGGTTCTCCGCCTGGTCGGCGTCGGCGGGCATGGCCTCCAGCATCACCCGGTCCTGCTCCAGCACCTCCCAGTGGCGTTCCTCGATGAGGGTGCGGTAGAGGAAGTGCCAGGTGTCGCGCTGCCAGCCGGAGACCTTGCGGTAGCGCCAGAAGAAGACGCCGGTGCGGCCGGCGTCGACCGGGCAGGCCATGCCGACGATGCCGAACGGGCCGCCGGGGCCCGCGGAGGGCGGGTAGGGAATGGAGAGGTCGACCCAGTCCACGCCGGTGCGGCACAGCTCGACCCAGTCGAAGTTGACGCCCCGCTGGTCGGTCTTCTCGAAGAAGTAGCCGCGCTCGGTCTCACGGATGCGGAACTTGGCGGTGGTGTCGCCGTCGTACATGGTGTGCGACTCGTGGTGGAGGAACGCGCCGTGCATCGGGTCCAGGAGGTTCTCCATGGCGAACCGCCACGGCACGTTCCACTCCGCGTAGCACAGCAGGGCGGAGACCTCGGGATCGGTGAGCGGCTCGGGCAGGGTGAGTTCGACGGGCTCGGGGTGCTCCTCGTCGCCGAAGTAGGCCAGGATCGCGCCGCCGACCTCGCGGACGGGCAGCGAGGTCACCAGCCGCTTGCCCTCCAGGTTGCAGCCGGGCAGGCCGGGCACGGAGACCACGGTTCCGTCGCCGGCCACCTCCACGCCGTGGTACCAGCAGGAGACGCGGTCGCCCAGGTGCTTGCCGAGCGAGAGCGGCGCGCCGCGGTGCGGGCAGCGGTCGGCGAGCATCGAGAGGGTGCCGTCGGCGCGCCGCATCAGCAGCCAGTTCTCACCGAGCGCGGTGACCCGCCGCATCGCTCCCGGTGCCACGGTGGAGGAGGGGACGACGGGGTGCCACTGGTTGCGCAGTCCGGTGGCGTAGATGTGGTCGGCGCTGTTGTCGTGGAAGATCGTCGCGTTCATGGTCAGGCTCCCAGGCGGTGCATCTCGGCGCGGAAGGACTCCTCCGTCCACGGTTCGCCGTCAGGGGTGCGGAGTTGACGGGCGTTGAGCCCGGTGACGACGTCGGTCAGTTCGTGCCCGTCCTCGCGGAAGATCTCCTCCAGCGTGCGGGCCAGCCGCAGCTCGTAGGGGGTCGGCTCGGCGGTGCGGGTCTGGTGCGGGTCCAGGTGGGGCCAGTCGGCAGGTGTGGACACGGGTGCCTCCGGGTGCGAGGGCGGACGGGGTCTGGGGGGCCGGCCAGGGCCGAGCGCACCCGCGCGGCGGAGGCCTGCGCGGGCGGCCGGGAGGCCGGCCGGGTGGGTCAGAGGTCGAGGACCAGGGGGCCGGCGGCGCACCGTGAGACGCAGATCATCATGGTGTCGCCGGCCTCCTGCTCGGCGTCGCTGAGCAGGAAGTCGCGGTGGTCGGGCGTGCCGGCCAGCACCCGCGTCTCGCAGGTGCCGCAGATGCCCTCCCGGCAGGAGCTGGGCACGGACACACCGGCGTCCGCGACCGCGTCGAGCACCGAGGTCCCGGCGTCCACGGTGACGCGGACGCCGGAGGTGCGGCACTCCACCTCGAAGGCGGTGTCGGTGCCGTCCGGCGCCGGGGTGGTGGGGGCGGTGAACCGCTCGATGCGCAACTGGGCGGCGGGACACAGCTCGGCCACGGCGGTCAGCAGCGGTTCCGGGCCGCAGCAGTAGACCAGGGTGCCGGGGCTCAGGCCGGCCAGGGCCGCGGCGAGGTCGATGTGGCCGTGCTCGTCCTGCGGCCACAGCTGCACCGAACCGCCCTGGAGCGCGGTGAGTTCGGCGCCGAAGGCCATGGAGGCGCGGCTGCGTCCGCCGTGGACGAGGGAGTAGGGCTTGCCGGTGCGGGCGGCTTCGCGGGCCATGGCGAGGATCGGGGTGATGCCGATGCCGCCGGCGAGGAAGACGTAGGAGTCGGCGTCCTCCAGCGCGAAGTGGTTGCGGGGTCCGGTGACGTGGACGGTCTGGCCCGGGCGCAGGGTGGTGTGGACGTAGCGTGAGCCGCCGCGGGAGGCCGGTTCGTCGAGGACGGCGACGCGGTAGCCGCCGGTGTCGTGCGGGTCGCCGCACAGCGAGTACTGGCGGACGCGGCCGCCGACGTGCACGTCGAGATGGGCGCCGGGCGCCCATCCGGGCAGCGGCTTACCCTCGGGGTGGACCAGGTCGAGTGCGAGGACGCCCTCGGCCTCCCAGGTCATCCGCCTCACCAGCAGGTCGAGTTCGTTTTCGTCGGGGGTGGGCACCGGTCGGCCTCCTCTACGCGGTGGGGATCTTGACGGGCGGGGTGAAGGGGTTCTTCATCGGGCCGAGGGCCTGGAGGTCGACCTCCACCAGGGTGGGTCCGTCACCGGCGACGGCCTCGCCGATCACCGCGGCGGCGTCCTCGGGGGCGGCGATCCGCGCGTGCGGCAGGCCGCAGGCGCGGGCCAGCAGGGCGAAGTCGGGGGTGGCGAGGTCGACGCCGGAGCGGCGGGCGCTGTAGCGGTCCTGCATGTTGCGCAGCACGCCGTAGCCGCCGTCGTTGAAGACCAGGAGGGTCAGGCGGGGCCGTTCCTGGGCGAGGGTGAGGAGTTCGCCGAGGTGGACGGCGAGGCCACCGTCGCCGGCGATCACCACGACGGGTTCGCCGGGGCGGGCGAGGGCGGCACCGATGCCCATGCCGAGGCCCTGGCCGATGCCGCCGCCGCGGGGGAAGACGTTGTCGCGGGGGTCGTAGATCTCCAGCAGCCGGTTGCCCCAGCTGGAGGAGGCGATGGTGACGTCGCGGGCGATCACGGCCCGGCGCGGCAGGGCCTCCCGGATCGCCTGGCAGAGGGCTGCTTGCGGGCCGATGTTCTCCGTCAGTGTGCGGCGCACTTCCTGGCGCGCGGTGGTGATCCGCTGCCGCCAGCCCGCCTCGGTGGCGGTGGTGCCGGTGGCGGGGGTGAGCGCCGCGAGGACGGCGTCGGCCTCCCCGTGCAGCGGGTGGCCGGCGGGGTAGGCGCGGCCCAGTGCCGCCGCGTCGGCGTCGATCTGGATGTGGGCGGCGGGGAGTTGCAGGGAGTAGTCGGCGGTCTCGTTGGAGCGGAAGTGGGTGCCGATGCTCAGCAGGACGTCGGCGTCGGCGAGGAGCGAGCGGCCCGCGGGGGTGGTGGCGAAGTTGCCGATGACCTGCGGGTGGTCCTCGGGGACGGCGCCGCGCCCGGAGTTGGAGGTGAGCAGGCCGGCGCCGGTGCGCTCCAGCAGTGTGGTGAGCCGGTCGCCGGCCCGGGCCGCGCCACCGCCGGCCCACACCAGGGGGCGCCGGGCGCCGGCCAGCAGGTCCGCCGCGGCCGCGAGTTGCTCCGGCTCGAGGGTGGGCGCGGGGTCTGCCGCCGCCGGGGCGGGGGTGTCCTCCTGGGCCGCGTACTGGAGGTCGACGGGCCATTCGACGCTGGCCGGGCCGCCGGGGGTGGCGAGGGCGGCGCGGGCGGCGGTGCGCAGGACACGGCCGGCCTCGGTGGCGGAGGTGACGGTGGCGGCGTGGTGGGAGACGGCGGCCAGCATGCCGAGCTGGTCCTTGGTCTCGTGGATGTAGCCGCGGCCGCCGCCCAGCAGCGCCGACTCGATCTGGCCGGTGACGTGGAGCACGGAGGTGCCGGCGCTCAACGCCTCCACCAGGGAGCCGGCGGCGTTGCCCGCGCCGGTGCCGGTGGAGGTCAGGGCGCAGCCAAGGGTTCCGCGGGCCCGGCCGTAGGCGTCGGCGGCGGTGACGGCGGTCGCCTCGTGGCGTACGGGGACGAACCGCAGGTGGCGGTCGACTGCCTCGACCAGGGGCAGGTTGTGCACGGAGACGATGCCGAAGACGGTGTCGATGCCGAGTTCGCACAGGACGGCGACGAGGAGTTCGCCGCCGTCGGCGTACCGCTTGCTGGTCACGGGGTGACTCCTCACAGGATGCCGCGGCTCACGCCGCCGCAGACGTCGATGCTGGTGCCGGTGATGTAGGAGGCGCGGGGGGAGAGCAGGGACACCACGGCGTAGGCGACCTCCTCGGCGCGGCCCAGCCTGCCCAGTGCCACGCCGCGGTCGGCGGCGAGGCGGGACTGCCACTGCTCGTAGGTCAGGCCGGTGTCGGCGGCGGCGTGGCGCCTGGTCCACTGGCCGGTGTCGATCAGGCCCAGGCAGACGGAGTTGATCCGGATGCCCTCCGGGGCCAGTTCGGTGGCGAGGGACTTGGAGAGGTTGAGGATGCCGGCGCGGGCGGCGCTGGTGGTGATGAGGCGGGGCTCGGGTTGCTTGGCGAGGACGGCGTTGACGTTGACGACGGAGGCGGCGTCGGAGGCACGCAGGTGGGGGCGGCAGGCCTGCAGGGGGTGGAGCACGCCGGCGAACTTCAGCTCCAGTTCGTCGCGCCAGTCCTCGGCTCCGGTCTCGTCCAGGCGTTTCATGCGGGACTGGCCGGCGTTGTTGACGAGGCCGTCCACACCGCCGAACGCCGTCGCCACCCGGTCGGTGAACCGCTGGACCGCGTCCGCCTCGCGCACGTCGCACACCCCGGTCAGCAACCGGTCCTGACCGGCGCCGAGGGTGGCGGCGGCCTCGGCGAGGCGGTCGGCGTCGCGGCCGCAGGTGGCCACCCGCGCGCCCTCGGCCAGCAGGGTGCGGACCGTCGCCAGGCCGACGCCCGAACTGCCGCCGGTGACCAGCACGGTGCGGTCCGCGAGGCCCAGATCCATCGGGTTTCCTTTCGTCGCCCGGCCGGGGCGAGGGGCGCGCAGATGTGCTGCCCCTCGCTGCTCCGGTCGGGTCAGTGCATGGTGAAGCCGCCGTTGACGGCGATGACTTGGCCGGTGAGGTAGCGGGACTCCTCGCCGAGCAGGTAGGCGACGAGGCCGGTGAGGTCCTCGGGTTGCTGGGGCCGGGAGATGGCCCGCCCAGCCGCGTAGAGGGCGTGCCGCTCGGCCGGTACGGCCTCGGTGGCCTCGACCTCGGTGAGGCCGGGTGCGACGGCGTTGACGGTGACGCCCTTGTCGCCCAGCTCGCGCGCCATGGCCCGGGTCAGGGCGACGACGGCGCCCTTGGAAGCGATGTAGTGCGCGAGGCGCGGGGAGCCGTAGAGGGCGGCGTCGGAGGCGATGTTGACGATCCGGCCGCCTTCGCCGTGGGCGAGGAGCTGCGGGAGGAGGGCGCGGGAGACCAGCCACGGGCCGCGGGCGTTGACGGCCATCAGCCGGTCCCACGCCTCGACCTCGATGTCCTGGAACTCCGCGCCGCCCACCCCGTTGGCCAGCGCCGCGTTGTTGACCAGGGCGTGGAGCGGACCGAGACCGGCCACCCGCGTCGCCATCTCCTCCACGGACGCCGGGTCGGCGACGTCGCAGGGGACGAAGTGCGCCTGGTGTCCGGCGTCGCGCAGGGCGGCGGCGGTGGCCTCGCCCAGGTGTGCGGCGAGTTCGGCGACCACTACGCGGTAGCCGTCGGCCGCGGCCCGGTGGGCCATGGCCGCTCCCAGGCCACGGCCCGCGCCGGTGATGACGACGGTGCGCATCAGTCGCGGGTGACGCCGTGCATCGGCGAGTGCTCGGGGTAGGTCGGGACCTGCGGCTTCTGGGTGCCGATGACGACGCAGAACAGCGCGTCGACGTCACCCTCGTTCTTCAGGGAGCGGGCCACTCCGGCCGGCACCACGATCATGTCGCGGTAGCCGAGGGTGCGGTACTCGGCCTCGTCGGCGCCGCGGTGGATGCCGACGCGGACCTGGCCCTCCAGGACGAAGAAGGCCTCCTCGACGTCGTGGTGGGTGTGCTCGGGGCCCTCGGCGCCGGGCGGGAGCAGCATGTTGGAGAAGGTGAAGCCGCCGGAGGGCAGGATGCGGTCGTCGCCCTCGTGGTTGCCGGTGGCGCCGGAGCCGACGTAGCGGATCTGGGCGCGGCGGTACTGGTCGCCTGCCTTGGCCTGGAAGGCGAGGGTGTCCCAGTCCGGCTTGCGGGAGTCGCGGGAGGCGATGAGGGAGTCGGTGTAGCGGGCGAGGTCGCCGCCGTTGTCGTACTCGGTGGTGGTGATCGGCATGGTGTCTTCCTTCGTGCGGGTTCAGGCGCCGGCGGGGACGGCGGCGCAGATCTGCAGGTGGGAGAGGACCCAGGCGTTGAAGTGCCCGGGCTGTTCCTGGTTGGCGAGGTGTCCGGCGCCGCGCAGGACGACGTACGCGCAGCGGGGCAGGCCGCCGGCCAGGGTCTGTGACGCCTCGACGCCGGTGACCCGGTCCTCCTCGCCGCACAGGACGAGGGCGGGGGCGGTGATCGAGGCGAGTTCGGGGCGCAGGTCGGCGGCGGCCATGGCCTCGGCGGCATGCGCGTAGCCGGGCAGCCGGATCGCGTCGGCCATGGTGGCGGTGACCCGTTCGACCAGTTCCGGTGGGGCGTGCGGGGAGAGGAGCCGTGGGCCGCGGGTGGCTGCGAACTCGGCGGCGCCCAGGCGGGCGAGTTCGGCGGGGCGGCTGCGCATGGCCTCGGCGCGCTGCGGGTCGGTGCCGGAACCGGGGCTGGAGTCGGCGACGACCAGGGAGGCCACCAGGTCGGGGTGGCGGGCTGCCAGCCGCAGGGCGATGACGCCGCCCCAGGAGACGCCGAGCAGGTGTGCCACTCCCCCGCGGTCGCGGATGAGCGCGGCGGCGGTGTCGGCGAAGTCGTCGAGGGTGAGGGGCGCCGCGGGGTCCGCGGACCGGCCGTAGCCGGGGGCGTCCCAGGCGACCACCCGGGCGTGGCCGGACAGGGCGTCGAGCTGCGGGGCGAAGGCGGCGGAGGAGGAGCCGATGCCGTGCAGGCAGAGCAGCAGCGGTCCGCTCTCCCCCGCCTCGGTCAGGTGGAGGCCCGCCGGGTCGTAGGCGGGCGCGGTGGCGACGGCCGTCACAGGATCGCTCCGCTGCGGCCGGCGAGTGCCCCGAGGGAGCGGAGCACGGCGTGCGGGACGACCTGGCTGGTGGCCGGGTTGACGGGGTCGGGCAGGTGGCAGACCTCGAAGCGGTAGCTGCCGTGGGTGCCGGCGGCCTCGATGACGTGGCGGGTGTGGGTGGCGGCGGGGTCGGCGACCACGGTGACGCGGACGGCGTCGAGGTCGCCGACGGCCAGGGCCACGGAGGCGGCGACGTTGGTGGACTTGGGGAACTTCACCGGGATGTCGCGGGCGGTGCCGCGCAGCACCTCCACCGGTCCGTCGGCGGTCCGCATCCGGTGCAGCAACTCGGCGTCCATCCACGGCTGTTCGAGGGTGGAGGGGAGTTTGGTGGTGGTCAGCTCCACGTGGTGCAGCTCTCCCATGCGGCGGGCCGCCTGGAGGAGGTCGAGGCCGCCGACGGCGCCACCGGTGAAGTAGACCCGGCCGGGTCCGGTGGTCAGGAGTTCCTTGGTGAGGTCCTCGTCGGTCAGCGCGCCGGTGGAGGCCACCAGCAGGTCGGTTCCGGCGCGCAGGACGCGGGCGCCCCACTCGCGGACGACGCTCTGCCCTGCGGCCTCCACGATCAGGTCGCAGTCGGCCACGGCGTCCTCGAAGGTGGACTGGGGGGCGGGCAGGTCGCCCAGGGGGCGGTTGTCGACGACGCGGTGCAGGGTGGCGCCGGGGATCTCGCCGGCGGCCAGTGCGGTGCCGACGACGCGGCCGATGGCGCCCCAGCCGACGAGTCCCACGCGGCGTGCGGCGCTCATGCCGGTGCTCCTTCGGTGAGTGTCTGCGGTGTGGTGGGGGCGAGCGGGCCGGGGTCGGGGCTGCCCGCCATGTGGCGGCGGATCTCGGCGGAGGGCGCGCCGGCGGTGCCCCACAGGTCGGAGAGTTCGGGGGTGCGGCGCCAGACCCTGGCGATCCAGGCGTCCTCGACGATCTGGGCGACCTCGGAGGTGTACTCGCAGACCAGGCCGGTGGGGTCGGTGAAGTAGGAGAAGGTGTTGTCGCCGGGGCCGTGGCGGCCGGGGCCCCACTTGGGCACCACGCCGTGGTGGCGCAGCCGGCCCAGGCCCCGCATGAAGTGGTCCACCGAGGTCATCTCGTAGGCGACGTGGTTGAGCGAGGCCCACTCGGCCTGGTTGAAGGCGACGCAGTGGTGGTCGCTGTTGCAGCGCAGGAACGCCATCTGGTGCTCGGACCAGTCCGAGACGCGCAGGCCCAGGACGTCGGTGTAGAAGGCGACCGCGGCGTCGATGTCGGCGGTGTTGAGGACCACGTGGGTCACGCCGGTGGGGACGGCCGCCTCGCGGGAGCGGGGGGCGACGGCCCAGGTCTGGGCGGAGAGTTCGACCAGGCGGTGTTCGGGGTCGGTGAACCGCAGCCCGTAGCCGCCGCCGACCTGGTCCAGCGGTCCGGGGCCGGTGACGGGCACGATGCCGCGGGCCAGCAGGCGGCGGGCGGCCTCGTCCACCTCGGCGGGGGTGGCGACGGCGAAGGAGAGGCGGCCGAGTCCGACCCGGTCGGCCCGGGTGAGCTGGAGGGCGTGGTGCTCCTCGCCGGTGCCGCGCAGCCAGCTCGCGCCGGTCTCGGACTCGACGACCTCCAGGCCCCAGACCTGGGAGTAGAAGTCGGTGGCCTCGGTGTGGGTGGGGGTGAGCAGTTCGACCGAGCGCAGGGCGCGCAACCGGGCGACGGGGGGCGAGGGTGTCATACGGGCTCCTGTGGTGGTGCGGGTGCGGTGGAGCGGCGGGGCGGGTCAGCCGGCCCAGGGCAGGGGGGCGTCGGTGGTCCCCCAGTACAGGGACTTCTGCCGTTGGTAGGAGCGGATGGCGTCGCGGCCCTTCTCGCGGCCCAGGCCGCTGTCCTTCGTCCCGCCGAAGGGGGTGGAGGCGGAGAACTGCTTGTAGGTGTTGATCCAGACGGTGCCTGCTTCGATGCGGTGTGCCAGGCGCCAGGCGGCCCGGTGGTCGCGGGTCCAGATGCCGCAGGCGAGCCCGTAGACGGTGTCGTTGGCCTGGCGCACCAGGTCGTCCTCGTCGGTGAAGGGAAGGGCGACGAGTACCGGCCCGAAGATCTCGTCCTGGCAGGCCCGGGCGGTGGGCGGCAGTCCGTCGATGACGGTCGGCAGGTAGTAGGCGCCGGACCGGTGGGCCTCGTCCTCGGGCACGGCTCCGCCGCAGCGGATGCGGCCGCCCTCCTGCCGGGCCCGCTCGACGTGGGCGGCGACGGCGTCCCGGTGGCGGTGGTGGACCAGGGGGGCCACCTGGGTGGCGGGGTCGGTCCCCGGTCCGACGCGCAACGCGGCGGTGCGGCGGGTGAGTTCGGCCAGGAAGTCGTCGTAGAGGGGCTGTTCGACGAAGAGGCGGGAGCCGGCGATGCAGGACTGGCCGCTGGAGCTGAAGACGCCGAACATCACCCCGGCCAGGGCCTGCTCCACGTCGGCGTCGGCGCGCACGACGGTCGGCGACTTGCCGCCGAGTTCCAGCGACACGGGGACGATCCGCTCCGCGGCCACCGCGGCGATGGCCCGTCCGGTGGTGGTGCCGCCGGTGAAGGCGATCCGGCCGACGAGCGGGTGGCGCACCAGGGCGTCGCCCACCACCGCGCCCGGGCCCGGCAGGACGGAGAGCAGCGCGGTGGGCAGCCGCAGTTCGGCCAGTGCGCGGGTGATGAGGCGGCCCAGGGCGAGGGAGACCAGCGGTGTCCACTCGGCGGGCTTGAGGAGGACGGCGTTCCCGCCGGCCAGGGCGGGGGCGATCTTCTGCGCGTCGCTGGCCACGGGCGAGTTCCACGGGTTGATCGCGCCGACGACGCCGATCGGCTCGTACACGCTCATGGTGACGTAGTCGCCGCGGGACGGGGTGATCGCCTCCTCCGCGGTCTCCAGGGCGGCGGCGGTGTAGCGGAAGGTGCCGGCGGCGCTGAGCGCCAGGGCCTTGGTCTCGGTGAGGGTCTTGCCGGTGTCGGCGGTCTGCAGGGCGGCCAGGTCGGCCGCGGCCTCCTCCACCAGGTCCGCGATGCGGTGCAGCAGCCTGGCCCGCTGGTGGGGGTGCAGGTCGCGCCAGGCGGGCTCGCGCGCCGCGGCGGCGCCGGCCTCGGCCGCCTCGGCGACGTCGGCGGTATCGGCCGCGTGCACGGTGGCCAGGCACCGGCCGGTCGCCGGGTCCACGGTGTCGAACGGGGCGCCGGCGCCGCGCCGCCACCGGCCCGCCACCAGGATCTCGTCCGAGGGGATGTCCGTCATCAACTGCCTCCGGGAAGGGCGGCTTTCACCGCACCGCTTGGGTAAGCACTGGAAATCTAAGGGCTTAAGTATTTTCTGGCAAGGGGTGGACTGCCACGTAAATTCGCCGTTCCGACCCTTGACGTTCACCCGCACCTACGGGATACAAGTTGAGCCCTAAGAGGTTTGGCACTTACCCAAGACCTGTTTCCCGAGACAGAGAGGTGTGGTGCCCGGGCGGCCCGCAGCGTCGGGGCGTGCCGGGTGCGAGACGTCTGCTTCACCACGCCGCGCCGCCCGGCGCAGCCACCGGGTACGGCGGCGCTCCCGGGAAGCAGCGACGCTCCGCCCCCGCGGCACGACCCGGTCACGACAGGCTCCGGTTCGGACGCCGGGGGTTGTGCCGCGGACCACCGGACAGGCCCGGTCCGGCAGCCCCGCCGTGCCCCGCACGGCCCGACCGCTCCGCCGACGCCGCGGAGCCGGAGGCCCCATGACCATCGACGCACCCCCCGACCACACCGTCCGGGCGGAGATCGCCGCCCGCTTCGAACGCCTGCCGCTGTGCCGGTGGCACGTCACCGTCCGCCTGATCGTGGGGGTGGTCACCTTCTTCGAGGCCTTCGACCAGCTGCTCATCGCCTACGCCATGCCCGGCCTGCGCGCCGAGTGGGGGCTGACCACGGCCGGTTCCACCTGGGTGCTCACCGTCGGCTCACTGGGCATGCTGGTGGGCGCGCTCCTCTCGGGACGCCTGGCCGACCGGGTGGGCCGGGTGCGGGTGATCACCTGGTGCATCGCGGTCTCCGGCGTCGCCGGCCTCTTCCTCGCCTTCTCCCCCGGCCCCGGGGTCTTCTCCGTGCTGCGGGTGGTGCAGGGACTGGCGATCGGCGGTGAGGTGCCGGTCGCGGCGACCTTCATCGCCGAGATCACCCGCTCCCACCGGCGGGGCCGGTTCGTCCTCCTCTACGAACTGGTCTTCCCCGCCGGTCTGACCGTCGGTGCCCTGGTGGCCGCCTGGGTCGTCCCGGCGCTCGGCTGGCGCTGGATGTACGGGATCGCCGCGCTGCCCGGACTGCTGTGCCTGCTCGTGCGGGCCAAGGTCCCCGAGTCGCCGCGCTGGCTGGCCGACCACGGGCGGGCCGCCGAGGCCGCCGCGGTGATGGACCGGATCGAGACCGAGGTGGAGCGGGTCACCGGGCAGGCGCTGCCGCCGGTCCCCGAGGCGCTGCCGGTACTGCCGGAGGCCGCCCGCACCAGCGGTCTGCGCGGCCTGTTCACCGGCCGCTACCGCAGGCGGACCCTGGTGGTCGGTCTGCTCTGGTTCACCGGCTACTTCGTCAACTACGGCATCTCCTCCTGGCTCCCGACGATCTACCAGAACCGCTACCACCTGGACCTGTCCGCATCGCTGCGCTACTCCACCGTGACCTCCTGCGCGGGCCTGCTCGGCTGCCTGGTGGTGGCTCTCGCCGTGGACCGCGTCGGGCGGCGCCGCACCGTCGCCGTCGGGCTGGGCGGGTGCACGGTGATGCTGCTGGTCCTCTCGGCGCTCGGCGCGTCGAGCCCGGTGCAGGTCCTGGTGTGGACCTCGCTGGCCGCGGTCTGCTTCTTCGGCGCCAACATCTGCCTGTACCTCTACACCCCCGAGCTCTTCCCCACCCGGATGCGCGCCCTCGGCAGCAGCGTCGGCGGCTCGCTGAACCGGCTCGGGGTCGTCCTCGGCCCGATCCTGGTCGGCGTGGTCTATGCGGACGGGCGGCTGCCGGTCGTCTTCGTGCTGCTGGCCGCCGTCTCCCTCGTCGGTGCGCTCGCCTCCTTCGGGGCGGTGGAGACCGCCGGCCGGCGGCTGGAGGAGGTCTCACCCTGACCTCGACCGCGGGCACCGGCGGGCACGGCTCTCCATCCGGTCCGCCGGCGCCCGCGGCTCACCGCGCCCCCAGCCGCTCCCTCCGGGGCGTCTGCCCGGTCGGGGTGCTCCCCCTGTTCAGCGTCGTGAGCACCGCACGGGCCACCGCGTCGTTCTCCCGGAAGGCCGGTGCGTCGGTGTGCGGGCGGGCGAAGGCGGCCAGGGCCCTGCTGGTGGTGGGCGCGCCCAGCGCGATGCGCCGGGGGTGCGGTCGGCCGAGCCCGGGGTCCAGCAGATGGCCGCCGGGTGCGGCGACGGTGACCCGGCCGGTGCGGTGGGTGTGGCCGGGGTCGCTGAGGACCTCCTCGGTGAGGGCGCCGGCGCGGTGCAGCCACCCCAGCAGCGGGTCGCGGGTGCGCTCCAGGTTCGGTCCCGGCAGGTACGCCTCGACCAGGGCGGTGGCGTGGACGGTGCGCCCGGGGACCGTGGGGCTGCTCGCGGTGAACGTCCCGGAGTCCTCGTCGGTGCCCACCACCAGGTCGGCGCCCGCGAAGTGGACGACGCCCGCCCGGGAGAGGGCGAGCAGTTCCCGCAGCCGGAACCCCGGCGGGCCCGAGGCCAGGAGGTTGAAGAGGCCGCGCCACCAGCCGTCGACCTCCTCGGCCGCCGACCGCGCCGTCAGCAGCCCGGCGGCGAGCAGCCGCGGCAGCTGGCCGTGGACGGAGAGCAGGGCCAGGAACGCGCCCAGGTCGGCGCTGTGCGCGGGGTCCTCGCGGCGGGCGACGTCGGAGGCCAGGTACGCGCGCAGGTGGTCCTGGAAGGCGCCGGGCGTGGCGAAGGTGAGGCCGTCCAGCGGGCGGTCCAGGGCCTCGAAGTCCAGCCGGTCGGCCGGGTCCGGCACCGCCGCACCGAGGAGGCCGGCCATGGCCGGGGAGTACCAGTCCAGCCGGTCGTAGGCGTCGGTGAAGTCCGCCCACGACAGGGCGGTCCGCTCCGGGTGGGCGTGGAAGAGCTCGTGGTAGTGGCCAAACCCGATCTCCTTGGCCATGAGGGGCCACACGTCGCGCCGCAGCTCCAGGGGGCGTCCGGCGGCGACCAGCGCGTCCACCGCCTCCGGGCCGAAGTGCCGGGGCAGCGGCGGCCGGGGCCCCTGCAGCCGGTAGCGGGTCTTGGAGTGGTAGGGCACGCCGCGCCGCGAACCGACGTGGAGGACGGGTTCCCGGCCGGAGGGCAGGTAGGTGAGGGTGCCGTCGGCCTCGGTGCGGTAGGTGCCGCCGCGCCCCTCGGTGAGCAGGACCGTGAGGTCGACGAAGGCCAGCCCGAAGCCGCGCAGGAGCACGTGCTCGCCCGGGCGCAGTCCGGACAGGTCGGCCTCCGCGGAGAACTCCGGCGGCAGGTGGAAGCGGCCGTGCCGGCGGGCGAAGTCGGCGTGCGCGAGGTGCTCCGCGGAGGGCGTCGAGCCCGTGTGGCCCTGCGCGAGGACCACCAGGTCGGCGTCGAGCGGGGTGTCGCGGTCGGCGAGGTGGACCCGCTGCCGGCCGTGTGGCGGACCGGTCAGGGCGGTCGCGGTGGTGCGGTGCCACTTCACGGTGACCGACGGCGGGAGTTCCGCGAGCGCCCGCCGGAACACCCAGTCCAGGTAGGCGTTCTGGGCTCGGCGGGTGGGGAAGTCGTGGGGGCCCAGGGTGCGCAGTTCGGCGAGGACGGCGGGGTCCTCGGGCAGGCGGTAGGGCTCCTGGCGGGGGACGCGTCCGGCGAACTGGGCGGCCCACCGGGCCATCGAGGGCCCGGGGCGCACCGGCCCCTCGATCGTCGAGGAGGCGTCGGTGAACATGGTGACGTCCTCGGCCATGGAGTTCATGCGCAGCAGCGGCGACTGGTCGCGGCGCCAGATCCGCCCCGGC
This sequence comes from Streptomyces sp. NPDC059740, assembly GCF_042733155.1. Classification (NCBI taxonomy): domain Bacteria; kingdom Bacillati; phylum Actinomycetota; class Actinomycetes; order Kitasatosporales; family Streptomycetaceae; genus Streptomyces; species Streptomyces sp. NPDC059740. The sequence continues at coordinate 104,496 of NZ_JBHWGP010000022.1, forward strand.
CCCGGCGGGTGGGGGTCCACCAGGTGGATGGCCAGTGCCCGTCCGCCGTCCCAGAGTTCGGGCGCGTTGGCCGCGATGCGTTCCAGCAGGCCGGTGGCGCGGGGGCCGGCCCCGACGAGGACGAGGACGGCGGGCTCCGGGGCGCTCACCGGTCACCGCCGGGCCGGGCCGGGGCGTCGGCCGCGGTGGCCGTGTACAGCCTGGCCCGGAGGGTGGCAAGCCGCAGGCGCAACCGCTGTGACGGGGTGGGCGGCAGGCTTTGGGCGGCGCCGCGCGCGTAGTACCGCTCGAGGTGGAACTGGCCCACGCCGAGCACGGTGGTGACGGTGACGTACCAGAGGGTGGCGACCAGCAGCAGGGGGATGACCTGGTAGGTGCGGTTGTAGACGAGCTGTACGGAGAACAGCAGGTCGTGCACGGCCAGTACGCTCACGATGCTGGTGCCCTTGAGGGTGCCGATCAGCATGTTCCCCGCGGCCGGGACGATTGAGCGCATCGCCTGCGGCACGACGATACGCAGCAGGGTGCGCCGCCTGCCGAGGCCGAGCGCCTGGGCCGCTTCGGCCTGTCCCGGGTCCACCGCGAGGATGCCGCCGCGCACCACCTCCGCGGCGTAGGCGGCCTCGTGCAGGGTGAGGCCGATGACGGCGGTGAGGGTGGGGCCGAGCAGGTTCACCGTCTTGACGGCGACGAGCTGGGGACCGTAGGGGATGCCGATCCCGAGCGTGGGGTAGAGCGCCCCGATGTTGAACCAGAACAGCAGCTGGACCAGGAGCGGGGTGGACCGGAAGATCCATACGTAGCCCCAACTCAGCGTACGCAGCACGAGGTTGCCGGACAGACGTGCGACTGCGAGGGGGATGCCCAGCAGGAAGCCGAGGGCCGTCACCACCGCGGTCAGCCACAGTGTCAGCCACAGTCCCTGGAGCACTGCGCCGGTGGTCAGGTAACGGCCCACCACGTCCCACTGGAAGGCGTCGTTGCGGACGACCGAGAGCAGCACCAGGGCGAGGACGGAGAGCGCCGCGGCGGCTGCCAGGCGGCGACCGGGGTGTCGGCGGGGTACGACGCGAGGGGGTGGTTGTCCGGGGGCGGCGGCGTGGCCGGGCAGGGAGGCAGCCGGCGCCGCGGGCTGCGCCTGGTGGGTGGTGAGCTCGGAAGGGGTGGCCATGGAGGCTCTCCGGGGAGGGGTTCGCGGGCGTGGGAGACCACCGGCGGGTATGTCCGCCCGGACGGCACCGGGAGGTGCTCTCGGTCGTGCCGGGCAGACGCAGGCCGGGGCCGTGCGCCATCACGCTCGCCGCGTCCCTCAACGCGGCCGGAGAGGCCACCGCGCAGGGCGGGGCCGTTCCGCGCCGCATCCTAGTACTGCAACGGTGCTTACCGTGACGGTTGTTGGGTTCACTCGTTGGACCGTTCATGGGTGGGGATATATCCGAGGTCGATGCTCGTCGCTGGTCG
>NZ_JBHWGP010000023.1:0-33568 GCF_042733155.1 Streptomyces sp. NPDC059740
GCCCCGTCGGGCGCGCCCGCCGCCGGCCGCGGCCCCGCGGGGGTCAGTCCTGCAGTCCGGTGAAGCGGCCGCGGTGGTAGAGCAGGGGCCGTCCCTCCGAGAGCACGTCGCCGGTGACCAGTTCGGCCAGGACGACGCGGTGCGCCCCCGCCGGGACCCGGGCCGCCACCCGGGCGACGACCCGGGCCAGTACGCCGTCCAGCAGCGGCACGCCGTACGGCCCGCTGCTCCACCCGGTCGCGGCGCCGAACCGGTCCGCGCCGCTGGTGGCGAAGGTCGTGGCGAGCGGTAGCTGGTCCTCGGCGAGTATGTGGACGCCGACGTGCTCGGCCTCCGCGACGGCGGGCCAGCTCGAGGAGGTGGTGGAGATGCCGAAGGAGAGCATCGGGGGCGCGGCCGCCACGGAGCTCAGCGAGGTGGCGGTGAAGCCGACCGGGCCGGTGGTGGCGGTGTGCGCGGTGACCACGGCGACGCCCGCGGCGTGCTGCCGGAAGACCGAACGCAGCAGGTCGCCGTCGGCGGACGGGGCCTGGCGCCGGTGGGTGCGGTCTGCGGAGACGGACATCGGGGGTCCTTCGGGTCGGGGGCGGGCGTCGATCGCGGGGAGGGGCGGGCCGGGGCGGCTTCCCGGCCGGCCGCGCGACCGGCCGGAGGGCCGCGGGCTCCTCAGCTCATCGCCGCCCCCAGCGCGGCGATGACGTCCGCCTTGCGGGGCGCTCCGGCAGCCCGGCGCACGACCGTCCCGGCCGCGTCCAGGACCAGCACCGTGGGGGTCCGCTCCACCTCCAGGGCGCGGACGAGTCCGAGCTGCGACTCCGCGTCCACCTCGACGTGGGTGACGCCGTCGACCAGCGCGGCCACCTCCGCCAGAGTGCGCCGCGTGGCACGGCAGGGCTGGCAGAAGGCGGTGGAGAAGTGCAGCAGCGTCGCCCGGCGGCCGAGTTCGGCCCCGATGTCGGCGCCGGTCAACCGTCCGTGGTGGTGCTCCATGGCCTTCCCTCTGCTCTCGCCCCGCGTACGGGCACGCTCTCATCCCGCCTGCGGGCACCGACTGGCGGGCTCCTCGCTCGTCCGCCGGCGGCAGTTCGGCTGACGTCTGCGCAACACCGCGGTGCCCTCGAACCTTCCCGCGACCGTGCCGGGCACGCGTACGTGACGAGGATTACGCGGCAGGGCCGGCCGGAACTGTGGTGTGTGACGCCCGGGTACGGCACGATCTGCGAAAAGTCGTGGTTACGGCTGCGTAGCTTCCATCCGGGTGACCTCCCCGGCGTACTCGCAAAGGGGATTCCGCGATGCCGGAACTCGTCTACCCACCCGTCATAGCCTTCGCGCGGACGGCCTTCAAGGCCATGGACCTCCGCTTCGACGTCGAGGGGGCGCACCACATACCGCGGCAGGGCGGAGGCGTGCTGGTGAGCAACCACATCTCCTACCTGGACTTCGTCTTCTGCGGCCTGGCCGCCCGGCCGGCCCGCCGCCTGGTGCGGTTCATGGCGAAGGAGTCCGTCTTCCGCCACCGGCTCTCGGGGCCGCTGATGCGGGCCATGAAGCACATCCCGGTGGACCGTTCCGAGGGGGGCGAGGCCTACCGCCACGCGCTGGGGAAGCTGCGCGCCGGTGAGGTGGTGGGCGTCTTCCCCGAGGCGACGATCTCCAGCTCCTTCACGCTGAAGGCGTTCAAGTCGGGGGCGGCGCGCCTGGCCCAGGAGGCGGGGGTGCCGCTGCTGCCCATGGCGCTGTGGGGCACGCAGCGACTCTGGACGAAGGGGCACCGGCGCGAACTGGGCCGCAGCCACCTGCCGATCTCCATCCGGGTCGGCGAGCCCGTGGCGGCCGGTTCCGCGGAGGAGCCGGAGGGGATCACCGAGCGGTTGCGGGCCCGCGTCCAGGAGCTGCTGGAGAGCGCCCAGCGCGCCTACCCGGCGCGCCCCCGCGGACCGGAGGACTCCTGGTGGCTCCCCGCCCACCTCGGCGGCACCGCCCCGGCCGCCGGGGCCTGAGCGGCTGCCGGGCACCGCACGCAGGGGCGGGGCGACGCCGGGAGCGTGCGGGCACCGGTTGGCACCGGCACGTCGCCCCGGCCCCGGTGCGCCTCTCCCCCGGCCGGCTGCCCCCCGGGTCACTCCGCGCGGCGCCCGCCCGGCCCCGGGCGGGCGGGGCGGGGGCTCACCGCCCCAGTTCCTCCCGCAGGGCGTCGACGAACGCGTCCACGTCCTCCTCGGTGGTGTCGAAGGAGCACATCCACCGCACGTCCCCGGCCGCCTCGTCCCAGAAGTAGAACGGGAACCTCTTGCGCACCCGCTCAGCCGCGTCGTGCGGCAGCCGCGCGAACACCCCGTTGGACTGCACCGGGTAGAGGATCTCCACCCCTGCCACCTCGCGCACCCCGGCGGCCAGGCGCTGCGCCATGGCGTTGGCGTGGCGGGCGTTGCGCAGCCACAGGTCGCCTGCCAGCAGCGCCTCCAGCTGGACGGATATGAAGCGGGACTTGGAGGCGAGCTGCATCGACAGCTTGCGCAGGTGCGGCAGGCCGCGGACGGCCCCGGGGTTGACCACCACCACGGCCTCGCCGAGCAGGGCACCGTTCTTGGTGCCGCCGAAGCTGAGGATGTCGACGCCGACCGCGTTGGTGAAGGTGCGCATCGGCACGTCCAGGGTGGCCGCAGCGTTGGCGATGCGGGCGCCGTCCATGTGGACGACCATGCCGCGCTCGTGCGCGTGCTCGCAGAGCGCCCGCACCTCCGCCGGCGTGTAGCAGGTGCCCAGCTCGGTGGTCTGGGTGAGGGAGACCACCTGCGGCATGGCGCGGTGCGGGTCGTCCCAGCCGTAGGCCTCGCGGTCGACGAGTTCCGGCGTCAGCTTGCCGTCGGGGGTGGGCACCGTCAGCAGCTTCAGGCCGCCGACCCGCTCGGGCGCGCCGCACTCGTCGACGTTGATGTGTGCCGACTCCGCGCAGATCACCGCACCCCAGCGCTCGGTGACCGCCTGGAGCGCGACGACGTTGGCGCCGGTGCCGTTGAACACCGGGTACGCCTCGGCCGTCGGTCCGAAGTGCCCGCGCACGACCTCCTGGAGCCGCGCGGTGTAGGCGTCGGCGCCGTAGGAGGACTGGTGGCCGCCGTTGGCCACCGCGAGGGCCGCCAGCACCTCGGGGTGGACGCCGGCGTAGTTGTCACTGGCGAAGCCGCGCTCCTCGGGGTCATGGCGGCGGCGCACGTCGGTGCGCGCCCCGCCCTCCTCCCTGGCGCTCCTGGCCTGGGACATCCTGGCGGTCACGGTTCGGGGGTCAGCCACAGGCGCTGTCCGTTCACTTCCCGGGCGGGCCGCTCCCAGGCACCGGTGACGGCCTCGGCCAGCTCGGTGACGTCGGTGAAGCCCGCGAACTTCGCGTTCGGTCGTTCGGCGCGCATCGCGTCGTGGACGAGCGCCTTGACCACCAGGATCGCAGCAGCCGCCGGCGGCTCGCCCTCGCCCCCGGCCTTGGCGAAGCCGTCGGCCAGGGCCAGCGTCCACGCCTCGGCCGCGGCCTTGGCGGCGGCGTAGGCGGCGTTGCCCGCGGTGGGCCTGCCGGTCGCGGCGGCGCTGACCAGGAGGAAGCGGCCGTCACCGCTGCGCCGCAGGGCGGGGTCGAAGGCCAGCGAGGTGTGCTGCACGGTGCGGATGAGCAGGTTGTGCAGGTGGTTCCAGTCGCCGAGGCTGGTCTCGGCGAAGTTCTTCGAGCCGCGCCATCCGCCGACGAGGTGCACCAGGCCGTCGACGCGGCCGAACTCCTCCTCCGTGCGGTCGGCCCAGGCGCGGGTGGCGTCGAGGTCGAGCAGGTCGACCGTCTCCCCCACGACCGGCGCACCGCCGTGCGCGAAGCTGGCCGCGTCGACCGCCTCCGCCAGGCGCTCGGTGGCGGCGTCCACGGCCGCCACCGTGGCTCCCGCCTCGGCGAGCCGCAGCAGCGTGGCGCGGCCTGCGGGGCCCGCGGCGCCGGCCACCGCCACCACACGGCCCTCCAGTGGTCCCTGACCGACCGGCACCGTCATCGCAAGCCTCCCGCTCCGTGGCTCCTTTGGCGGACCGCACGGCTGATGCGGTCCGCCTCCTGCCTCTTCCCATCCTGCCCGCTGCGCGTCCGGCGCGCCGCCCCGTCCAGATCCCTCACGCGGCCGCCTCCACGGGGCTGTGGGCGGTGATGCCGCGGGTCGAGGCGATGACCTTGCGCAGTTTCTTGGCCAGCGCCTCGTAGAACATGCTCAGCGGGAACTCGTCGGGCAGTACCTCGTCGACCAGCTTGCGGGGCGGCAGGTCGAGGTCGAGGGCGCGCGGCCCCCTGGCCCACACCGAGCCGGGGTGCGGCGGGAGGTACCCGGAGACCAGGTCGTAGGCGGCGAACCAGTGGACCAGCTTGGGCCGGTCGATGCCCTCCCGGTAGAGGGTCTCGATGCGCTCGCACAGCTCCCCGGTGACCGCGGGCAGCCGCTCCCAGTCGACGTGGAGGGTGTTGTCGGTCCACCGCAGCACCTCGCGCTGGTGCAGGTGGGCGAAGAGGAGCTGGCCGCCGAGCCCGTCGTAGTTGCGCACCCGCTCGCCGGTGACGGGGAAGCGGAAGAGCCGGTCGAAGAGGATCGCGTACTGCACGTCACGGGCCTGCGGGACGCCTTCCGCGGCCAGCTGGACGGCCTCCCGGAAGGCGGTGAGGTCGCAGCGCAGCTCCTCCAGCCCGTACATCCAGAACGGCTGCCGCTGTTTGATCATGAAGGGGTCGAAGGGCAGGTCGCCGTGGCTGTGCGTCCGGTCGTGGATCATGTCCCAGAGGACGAACGCCTCCTGGCATCGCTGCTGGTCCGCCAGCATCGCGCGGACGTCCTCGGGGAGTTCCAGGCCGAGGAGGCCGACGGCGGCCTCGCTGACCCGCCGGAAGCGGGCCGCCTCGCGGTCGCAGAAGATGCCGCCCCAGCTGAACCGTTCCGGCGCCTGGCGCACCGCGATGGTCTCCGGGAAGAGGACGGCCGAGTTGGTGTCGTACCCGGCGGTGAAGTCCTCGAAGGTGATGCCGCAGAACATCGGGTTGTCGTAGCGGGTACGTTCGAGCTCGGCGAGCCAGTCGGGCCACACCATGCGCAGCACGACCGCCTCCAGGTTGCGGTCGGGGTTGCCGTTCTGGGTGTACATCGGGAAGACGACGAGGTGCTGGAGACCGTCGGCACGCCCCTGCGAGGGGTGGAAGGCCAGCAGCGAGTCCAGGAAGTCGGGCACCTGGGCGCCCTGCTCCACCCAGCGCCGCAGGTCCGCCGCGAGCGCGCGGTGGTACTCGGCGTCGTGCGGCAGCAGCGGGGCCAGCTCGTCCAGGGCGGCGAGGATGCGCTCCACCTGCTGCCGGACGTCGGCGAGCGTCGGTCCGCCCTCGGTGTCGAGGTCCACCGAGCCGTCGGCGCGCTGCCAGCCCCGGATCACCTCCACCGCCCCCTTGAGGACGGGCCAGGCCGCGTGCTCGACCACCCGCGGCGGGGTCGCGGGGGATGCCGCCCCCTCACGGGCACCCACAGGCGAAAGAAGTTCCGTCATGACCACCCTCCAGCAGGACGTCGTGTTGCCGACTCACCGTATCGAGTACCCATCTTCCTCTCAAGACGATCAGAAGAAAATTCTCCTGTCGAAGCGCGGAACCCGAGATGTTCTTCCTGCGCACCCCTACTTCGCACCAGTTTCTTCTGTTCGTACGCTGTTCGGGGGTTGAGTCGCCGGCAGGCGGGCACATGAAGGTGTTCGGCCCTCGGGCGCACTGCCGGACGCGCTCCCCCGACCCCGTACCGTGGGCTGCGGCGGGAGCCGACCGCCCCGCGCACCCGACACAAGCGAGGCCGTCTTGACCTTCCTCAGCATCGGTCACCGGGGACTCATGGGAGTCGAACCCGAGAACACCCTGCGCTCCTTCGCCCGCGCCGAGCGGGAGGGCGTGGACCTGGTCGAACTGGACCTGCACCTGAGCAAGGACGGTGCGCTGGTCGTCATGCACGACACCAAGGTGGACCGCACCACCGACGGGTCGGGGGCCATCGCCGACCTCACCCTGGCGGAGCTGCGGAGCCTGGACGCCGGGGAGGGTGAGCGGGTGCCGGTCTTCGAGGAGGTCCTCGACGCCGTCGCGGCCCCGCTGCAGGCGGAGATCAAGGACGTGGCCGCGGCCGAGTCACTCGCGGCGGTGCTGCGCGAGCGGGACCTGCTGGACCGGGTGGAGGTGATCTCCTTCCACGACGAGGCCCTGGCGGCCACCCGCAAGCTGCTGCCCGAGGCACGCACCGCGCTGGTCGCCGGCCGGTTCAAGCGGGACGTGGTGGACCGGGCGCTGGCCGTGGGCGCGACCCGCCTCTCGCTGGACGTCCGGCGGGTGACGCTGGAGGTCGTGGAGCAGGCCCACGCGGCCGGGCTGACGGTCATCAGCTGGACGGTCAACACCGAGGACCAGCTGACCATGGTCCGGGCGATGGGGCTGGACGGGGCCGTGACCGACGAACCGGCGATCCACCGGGCGGTGCGGGCCGCGTCCTGAGATCGCTCGGGGGAGGCCGGAGCGGGCCGGGCAGCCGGTCCCCGCGCCCGATGCGGCGGTACCTGCCCGGGCTCAGCCCAGCGTCTTGACCAGCGTCTCGAACTCCAGGTCGTCGCGGTGCGGGACCCCGAACCGCTCGTCGCCGTAGGGGAAGGGGCTCATGATCCCGGTGCGCCGGTAGCCGCGCCGCTCGTACCAGGCGATCAGTTCCTCGCGCTGCCGGATCACCGTCATGCGCATCTCGGTGGCGCCCCAGCGCTCGCGGGCGGTGCGCTCGGCCTCGCCCAGCACGAGCCTGCCCACCCCGGCCCCCTGGAGGGTGGGGCGTACCGCGAACATCCCGAAGTAGGTGTGGTCCCCGCGGTGCTCGACGTGGCAGCAGGCGACCGCCTCACCCTCGCGCTCAGCCACCAGGACCGCGCCCTCCGCGCTCCGCAGCACCTCCGCGACCGCGGCGGCGTCGGTGCGCTGCCCGCCGAGCAGGTCCGCCTCCGTGGTCCAGCCGGCCCTGCTGGCGTCCCCGCGGTAGGCCGACTCCACGAGTCCCACCAGCTCGGCGACGTCCTCCTCGGTGGCGAGCCGGAAGGTGTGTACGGGGGCTGCGGGCTGTCGGGTGTCCACGTGCGTCGTCCAATCGAGTGCGAGGGGGCTCCCCCGAGGCTAACCCGTCCGCCCGGCGGGCCGGGCCGCCCCGACAGGTTTGGCTCGGGCCCGCGGTGCGCACACGACCGGCATGGTGCACGTACTGAGCAGCAGGGTCCTGCTGCGCCCCGCCGACCCCGACCGCTCCCGCGCCTTCTACGGCGAGACGCTGGGCCTCCATGTCTACCGGGAGTTCGGCGCGGGCCCCGAGCGCGGGACGGTGTACTTCCTGGGCGGCGGGTTCCTTGAGGTCTCCGGACGCGCCCAGGGCACGCCCGGCCCCACCCTCCGGCTCTGGCTCCAGGTGGCCGACTGCGAGGCCGCGCACCAGGAGCTGCAGGCGCGCGGTGTGGAGATCCGCAGGCCGCCGGTGCGGGAGCCGTGGGGGCTGGTCGAGATGTGGATCGCCGACCCGGACGGCCACGAGATCGTCCTGACCCAGGTCCCGGAGGACCACCCGATGCGGCGGGACACTCGGGGGTGAAGGTTCGGGCCGGCCCTGCCGTGCCGAGTGGCAGCGGGCAGGGCCGGCTGTGAGCGGTCGGACAGTCAGTGGGCGGGGGAGAACGACGGACGCCCACGACGGTCGTCGTGACGTCCGCAGACGTACAGGACCAGCGGAGGACCGGAGGCGCGGTCCACGATCACCTCTGCGTTGCCCGTACTGACGTGGCCGCAGCGGTAGCACGAGGTGATGGGTACTGCCCGTGGCGAGGGTTCGGCTGTTCCGGGGCGTCCCGGAGGGTTCGGGGCGGGTGCGTCATGAGATGGGTGCGGAGCGCGAGAGCCAGCGTCCGGTACAGATGCACCAGGTGGTGTCTCGCCGCCGTCGCTCGTGCGGCTCGCAGGGTCGTGCACTCCGCGCACCACGCGGTTTCCGTGGTCGTGCGGTCCACGTCCGGGCTCTCCATCAGTAGGAGTGGTCATGCCGCCAGAGTGCCGCGGCGGAGGAAGGAGGCGCGACGACTGTCAAGGCGTCACTCCGGCGCCTGAAAGGGCGTCATTTCGGTGTCACAGCAACCGGAAAAGTCCTACCGTGACGACATGACCGTGCCGAACGCGACACTTCAGGCCATCCGTAAGGGGATGCTCATGTCACAGGACGACTTCGCTCGCGCCCTGCGCGCTGCCGGGGCGCGTGCCGGTGAGCCGAACGACGCGACCAAACGTCTCGTACAGCGCTGGGAGTCGGGCAGTATCGGAGTCCCCAGGCCCGCCTACGCCCGGGCATTGGAGTCCGTCACCGGCCTGCCCATCGACGCTCTCGGGTTCCGCGATCTCGTGCCCATGGCCCGCGTCAGCGGCGACGGTGTGGGCGGACACGACGTGGCACCGTCCCTTTCAGGCGTCCCGCCGGTCCAGGCTGCGGCGCGGGCCGACGCATCCACCGCGCGCAGTGCCTACTCCGGCGTGTGGCTGAGCCGCTACGAGTATTTCAGCAGCGGGCGCGACAGCGCTTACACCGGCCGGCATTACGTCGTCGTCCTCCAGCACGGGAACCGCCTGGCCGTACGCAGCCTGCCTGGTTCCTCCGCCTCTCCGCTCACCATGGACCTGGAACTGGACGGTGCGGTGGTGACCGGAACGTGGACGGAGCAGACAGCGGCGGACGGGTACTACGCCGGAGCGCGCTACCACGGAGCCGTCCAGATGCTGGTCGAGCCGACAGGGCGGAGGATCGCCGGCAAGTGGGTCGGTTTCGGCAAGGACTTCGACGTCAACACCGGCCCGTGGGAACTGGTCTTCCAGGACGCCTCCACGTCCAAAGCCACCCTGGCTGCCTACAACCGTCTCCCCTGAAGGGCGCCTTGGCTCTGCGGCCGGGCGCACACACCGCGTGCGCCCGGCCGTCGGCTCACGGTGCCACGACGGACCCCAGCCCCGCGCCCGCCGGTGTGCCCAGCGTGTTGCGGCTGCAGTAGTAGGCGGACGCCGGGTCGAAGCCCTTGCTGCCGCTGCTGAGGTAGAGCACGGTCCCGTCGCCGGAGTCCTCGCCGCTCGCTCCGACGGCGAGGTCGTTGCGGCCGTAGCCGGAGAGGTCCGCGAGCACCACCGAGGAACCGAAGGCGTCCCCCGCCTCGGCCACTCCGGGCATCGCGGAGGTGTCCTGGTTGAACGCCAGGGAGCCGGTGCCCGTCATCCCGGCCGAGCCGCCGCGCAGCAGCAGCATCCCCCCGGCGTCGGCGTACCCGACACCGTCCCGGCTGATGTCCTCGCCGGGGACACCGACGGCGACGTCGGCGTAACCGTCCAGGTCGTAGTCGCCGACCGCGACCGAGGCGCCCATGTCGTCCCCGGCCTCCCCGGCACCCGACACACCGGTGCTGTCCTGGTCGACGGTGATCGCGCCGGTGGCGGTGAGGCCCGAGGCGGAGCCGCGGATCATCGTGACCTGTCCGCCGGTGTGCGCGCCGGACTCCGCCACGTTGGGCTGGCCGATCACCAGGTCGTCGTAGCCGTTGCCGTCGATGTCCCCAGCGGCGACCGAACGGCCGCCCTTGACCGGGAGGACCGCGACCTTCGCGAGGCCGCCGGCACCCCCCTTGAACCAGGTGACGCGCCCGGCTCCGGCGACGTCCACGTAGGTGAGGGCCACGTCCGCGTAACCGTCGCGGTTGAAGTCGGCGCTGACGGCGTCCTCGTGGGAGGCACTGCCGTCGCCTGCGCCGAGGGAGCCCTGCGCGACGGTGCCGGTCGGCGTGTCGACCCGCCAGGTGCCGCCCGCACCGGTACCGGCGCTGAAGACGTCGGCGTGGCCGTCCGCGTCGAAGTCGCCCACCGCCACGGCCGAACCCGCCCGGCCGCCGGCGCCGGTGCCGATCGCCTGGAAGCCGGTGGTGAGGTCCGGGCCGTACATGACGGTGACGGTGCCCAGGTCGGCGTTGCCGTGCGTGTCGTCCTCGCCGGGGGCGCCCACGGCAAGGTCGGCGGCACCGTCGCCGTTGACGTCGCCCCAGGCGGTGGCGGCACCGAAGCCGTCACCGGCCTCGTCGCTGCCCGGGACGCCGGTGGACGCCTGGCTGATCGTGCGCCGCGCGGCGGTGACGGGCCCGTCCTCACCGCCGGGGACGACGGTGACGGAGCCCGCGCCACCGGTGGTGGCGGGGGTGCCGAGGGCGAGGTCCGCCAGGCCGTCGCGGTCGGTGTCCGCGGTCGGCAGTGCGGCGGACACGCCGGGCTCGGCCGCCAGCGTCCGGATGGTGGGGAGCGCGCTGTAGAGGTGGGCGCCGGGGCAAGCCGTCGCGTTGGTGTCGCGGTGGCCGAAGACCCGCGGCAGGGTCACCGACTCACCCTTGGGGATCAGGTTCCCGTCGACCCCCTTGTCGCTGCCGGAGACGAGCGTGACCTTGTCGGTCGGGTCGATGCCGTACATGCCGAACTTCCAGGCGACGACCCGGGCGATGGCCCGCAGTGCGGCGTCGGTGGGCTGGGCGCTCTCGAAGTTGCCGATGTAGGAGATGCCGAGGGTGTTGGTGTTGAACCCGATGTCGTGGGCGCCGACCACCGGCAGGTCCATGCCGCCACTGCGGCCCTCGAAGATCTGGCCGCAGCGGTCGACGACGAAGTTGTAGCCGATGTCGTAGTAGCCGCGGGCGAAGTGCTCCTGCTGGATCGTGCGCATGCGGGCCGGGGAGTCGGCGCAGGAGACGCTGTTGTCGCTGTCGACCCCGGTGTGGTGGATCACGGCGGCCTTGATCTCGGTCCCGTAGGACGGTGTGCCGTCGTAGTCGGTGGAGGCGCCCCACTGGCTCTGGGTGATGACGGGCGGTTTGGCCACGGTGGACGGACGCGGCTCGGGGGCGTCGGCCGCGGCGGCCGGCTCTCCGGCCTGCGTCGAGCGTCCCGCACGGGTGGCGGGCGCCGGATCGGTGCCCGGGTCGAGGAGTTGCACCTGGAGGCCCGCGGGCTGGTGGGCGGCCTGCTGCCCACCAGCGTCGACCACGCGCACCTGGACGCCGTCGGAGTCGCCCGCCCACAGGGAGGCGGTGCCTCCCCTGGCCTTGCCTGCTTTGGCCTCCGCACCGTCCGCGCCCGACTCCTCGGCGCGCAGCGGCTGCCACCGCGACCAGTCACCCGTCCCGGTGGCGCGGGTGCGCACCTGGGCGGTGCCGTGGAGTCGGGCGTCCGGGTCGGTCCAGGTCAGCATGACGGCACTGAACCGGGTGGTGGTCCGCCGGCCGAGTACCGCCCGCCCCGCCCGGTCGCCCTCCAGCGCGAGGTGATGGACGGCCGGGGCCCGCCGGGCCTGTGTCGGGTGCGCTTGCCGGGACTGGTGCGCCTGCTCGGTCCGGTGCGTCTGCTGCGTCTGCTGCGTCTGCTGAACGGGGGCAGCACCGGCTTGGGTGGCTGCGCCTGCGACGCCCAGCAGTGTGGTCGCCAGGAGCGCCGTGAGCACCGGGCGGCTGCGGACGACGGGTCTCTCTCGGCGTGGTGCGGTGTTCCGGGGCAAAGCCCCTCCCCTCCCTCTGGGTGGGCGCCTGCCGGTCGGCGGGCACCCTGCGGCGCGGTGCGGCGGCGACCGGGGCGGGTTCCCGCCCGGCCGGGGCCGGGGCTGCCGGGTCCTGCGGTCGCGGGCGGTGCGGCGCGGGGTTGCGCGCTCCGGCTCCGCATCTGCTGTTCCGGGACGTCTCCCCACGACCCGGTCGGCCACGACACGGCGATGATCGCTGCGCCGGGGCCGAGCGTAGAGCACGGATGTGCGATTCGGGAGGGTTTCCGCCAGGCCCGTGGACCGCGGTGCCCGTGGGCGCGCGCCCCCTCGTGCCTCCGGTGCGCCGCGTGGGAGGGCGGGGCGCCTGGGCATGCTTCTCCGGTCGGGCCGCCGGTCGCCGGCGGCGACCCGCCTCACCACACGGGGGTGTGTCCTGTGCACGGTCCGCCGTTTCTCGGCTGGGCGTTGGCGCTGCTGTGCCTGTCCGCCGCCGCGTACTGCCTGCGCCGCGCCCGCCGTGGCCCACTGCCGCACCGCCTGGACGCGGCGGCGGAGGGCATGACGGGTTTGGGCATGGCGGTCATGGCGCTGCCCGAACCGGTTCCCGCCGCCCCGCCGTCGTTGTGGTGGGCGTCGGCGGCCCTGTTCGCCGCGCTCCTGGTGTGGGCGGGGTGGCGACGCTGCCTCCACCACGTGGTGGAGGCGACGACGATGCTCTACATGACGCTGGTGATGGCGCTGGCTCCCCTGGCGCCGGCTGCGGAGCCGGGGGACGGGTCGCACGTGATGATGGGGCTGCCGCTGGTAAGCGGGGCGCTGCTGCTCTACTACGCGGGTTACGTGCTGGTCTCGGGGCGGCGGCTGATACCGGCCGCGGTGGCCGTGGCACCCCTGGGCGGCGGTCGGCCCGAGGTGCTGACGGCCTGCCGGGTCGTCATGGGTACGGCGATGTTCGCGATGCTCGTCTCCCTGTGAGGGACGCGGTGCGGGGCGCTCCTCGCGTCGGCATCGGCCTCACCCCCAGGGACGCGGTGCGGGCGCTCCTCGCGTCGGCATCGGCCTCACCCCCAGGGACGCGGTGCGGGCGCTCCTCGCGTCGGCATCGGCCTCACCTCCGTGTCCCTGCACGGGAGTTCGGCCCGCGGACGCCGAAACCACACCGTCCGGTGTCGTGCGTCACTTCCGGGCCCGGGGCGTACCCAGCGGGCGGCCGCGCTCCTAGGCTGGCGGCATGATGGTCCCCCTCGCGCTGGTCCTCCTCGGCGCGCTGGTCGCGGCAACGGCGCCGCGCCTCATGGCCCGCGCCGACTGGCCCGACCGCGAACCGGTACTCGCCCTGTGGGTGTGGCAGTGCGCGGTCGCCGCCGTCCTGCTGTGCTGTGCGCTGGCCATGGCCCTGAGTGCCGCGTCGGCCTGGGAACTGGTCCGGGGCCATGTGTTCGCCCCGGCCCCCCGCGGTGTGGTGGACGCCTACCGGCTGACCCCTGCCGGCCCCTGGGCGGGCGTGCTGGCCGCCGCGCTGGCCGGCGGTGGTGCCTGGACGGCGGTGACGCTGGCCCGCGAGGTGCGGGCGGCACGGGGAAGGTTGCGCAGACGCCGTACGGATCTGCGGGCCCGCGTGCCGCGGCTGCCGGGTGAGAAGCACGACCGGCTGGTGGTCCTGGAGGGCGACCGGCCGCACGCCTGGTGGCTGCCGGGTCACCCGCCCCAGCTCGTCGTCACCACCGGGGCGCTGCGCCGCCTGGGCGACCGCAACCTCGACGCGCTCGTCGCCCACGAGCAGGGACACGACCGGGCCCACCACGACCTGCTGCTGCACTGTTCGACGGCGCTGGCCACGGCCTTCCCGCGGGTCCCGGTCTTCGCCGCCTTCCGCGACCAGGTGCACCACCTGGTGGAGTTGGCGGCCGACGACTGCGCCTCACGCCGCCACGGCCGTCTCGCCATCGCCCTGGCACTGGTCGAACTCAACGAGGACCGGGGCGTGTTCGGCCCCTGCCCGTCCCCGCTCGCCGAGGTGCCGCGCCGGGTGGAGCGCCTCCTGGACCCGGCCACCCGGTTCTCACCCGGTCGGCGCCTGCGGATGACGGCCTTCGCCACGCTCGTGCCCCTCGTCCCCCTGCTGGTCACCTTCGGTCCCGCCCTGCAGGTCCTGCGGTAACGGCCGGACCGCGCGGGAAACAGGGCCGGGCACCACGGCTCCCGCACCGGGCGAGGCCGTCGGGTGGGCCGGTGCAGTCGGTGCGGCCGGTGGGGTGCCGCGTCGCACGGCGGGGACGGCGAGCACCGCGGCCACTCCCAGCGGCATCCACAGCGCCCCGGCGGCCAGGACCGTCCGCACCCCGAACGTCTCGGCCAGCGGCCCGGCGAGCACCAGCCCGACCGGGCCCAGGACGAACGCCCCCAGGCTTCCGAAGGCCGCGAGCCGCCCCTGCTGGTCCGCGGGCGCCCACTGCTGGACCGTGGCGGTCGCGAGGGTGCCGTGGACGGCCGAACAGGCCCCGCACACCAGGGCTGCGACGCACACCCATGCCGTGTCCGCGCCCGTCGCGAGCGTCGCGGAGGGCAGCGCCCAGCCGAGGGAGGCGAGGGCCGCGAGGCGGAGCGGCCGGGTGGGCGGGCGTCGCAGCAGCGGCAGTGCACCGACCGCAGCGCCCGCACCGTAGACGCCCATCACCACTCCCCAGGCCCCCGCCCCGTCACCCCCGGCCCCTGCCCCGGCCTCGGCGAGCACCGGCCCGAGGACCAGGAACGGCCCCCAGACGAGCAGGTTCATCAGGCAGACGTGGGCAGTGGTGGCCCACAGCCAGGTCTGGGACCGGAAAAGCGACCAGCCCTCCCGCAGGTCACGGGCGAGGCTCGGGCTGCGCCCGGGCGCCGGCGCCCGGGCGGGCAGGCGCAGGAGGACGAGGACGCTGACCGCGTAGGTCGCGGCGTCCAGGACGAGAACGGCGGCGGGCCCCGAGACAGCGGTGAACAGCCCGGCGAGGACCGGCCCGGCGACGGTGGCCGAGGAACGGGCGCCCTGCAGCGCGAGGTTGGCCCCGACCAGTCTCCCGGCGGGGACCAGCCGGGGGACGAGGGCCGCGAGGGCCGGGGTGAAGAGCCCCTCCCCCACGCCGCCCAGGACCGACACCGCCAGCAACCCGGGCAGCGCATCGGCCCCCGTCACCAGCAGCAGGGCGAACGCCGCCTGGGCGCCGCAGCGCAGCAGGTCCGCCGCCAGCATCACCGCGCGTCCGCCCAGCCGGTCCGCCACGGCCCCGCCGACGAGCAGCAGCGCGGTCAGCGGCAGGATCCGCGCGGCCATCACCGCACCGAGCGCCGTTCCCCCGCCCCCTGTCGCCAGGACGGCGAAGGCCACGGCCACCGACGCCATCGACGTGCCCAGAAGAGAGGTCAGGTGGGCGACGACGAAACCGCGGAACGCCCGGACGCCGGGGTCCGGTGAGGCTCCGGGCAGGCGGAAAGGGCGGCCGGTGCGGCCGTGGAAGGAGAGGGGCACGCACAGCAGGGTGCCCGGCACTCGGCAGTACGCACAACAACTGTTGCGGAGAAAAGCGGGAATGCCGTCGGGAAACTCTGCCAAGGCGAGCTCTGTCGCAGTAAAAACCGTCGGATGCCGCTTTATGACAGGTATTTACTGCGGCAGCAGGGTGGGTGCGAAGCCTCCTGCGGATACTGAGGTTTTCTCAGCGATTCACTTCCATGCGGTCGTGAGGGCGAGTGCGGCTTTGGTGATGTCTCCGATGCGGCTCGGGCTCAGGGTGATGTGCCGGAGGGCGGCCCAGCGTTGTTTGAGGGCGGCTGCGGCGCGTTCGCCGAGGGCTCGTCCGCCTCGCTGGAGGCGGTTGTGGGTGCGGGTGGCCAGGCACAGCGGTGAGGGGATGTCGGGGTGCGGCCGCAGCGGGGTGTGGATCGCGATGCCTGCGCCGGTGTATCCGACATCGGCGAGGGTGGGCAGTCCGTCGCGGGCCGCCGGGTAGAGGGCTGGCAGCGCGTGGATGCGAGCGGCACGTAGATCGTGGATCGAGCCCGGTTCTACGTCGGAGACCCACAGGGGGTCGCCATTGGGGGAGGCGAGGAACTGGACGTTGCCGGCGAAGTACCGGCCCTTGCCCGAGAACCAGACGTCGTTGCCCTTCTCTGTCCGTCCCGCGACGCGGTCGCAGGAGATGAGTGTGCCGTCCAGGACGACATAAGGCATGCCGTCCTCGTGGCATCGTCGCAGGACGTCGTGCAGGTCGGGACTGTCCTGCGCCAGGACGTCGATGCCCTCGTGTAGGTAGCGCTAGCGGGAGCCGGTGGCCTGGGAGACACCGGCGTCACGGGCCAGGTAGGAGACGCGGCCGCCTTCCCGGAACCAGCGGACCACGAGGTACCGCTTGAGCGAACGGGGCCAGCGCCCGAGAGCGTCGAGGAGTGTGCACGTCGCGTCGTCGACCTGCCAGCAGGCGGGCGAGGTGCACCACTACCTGACGCGGGACATCGAGCATGGCAGCATAGGGACCACGCGAAGCCTCTGGCGTTCGGGATCTTGGTCGACTCCGTTCCTACCAGGGGCTTCACGCCTGTCAACGCCACCGCGAGAGCGCAAGCTTGACGCACCACAAGCTCATCGCTGAGAAAACCTCAGTGTGTCTTTCTGAACGTGGCGCCAATGGAGGATGTCTGCCTTGGTAACGGATGTGCTTTGGCGTAGTCCTTGATCGTTTTATTGAAGGCATCCACCGTGGTGGCCTTCCATTTGTAATTGGCGACTGGGAACGTATGGTCAACGGTCAAGGTGCTTCCCTTGATGACACCGTGAACAGGGTCACCGTCGTCGAGGAGGCCATTGAACCGGACCTTTCCGTTACCTTCCTGGCCGGTAAACCGCGTGGTATCACGAACCACCTTCGGGGTAGAGCCGGGGTCTCCGTAGTCGTCCAAAAAGCTGTTGACGCACTTGCCGGTGATCTGTCCCGAGGGTCCTGCAGTCCAGTCGAGCATCGCGTAGTGACCGTTGGCGAAGGTACTGAACGTATAGTGCGCCTGCACTTCTTTCTGGATGAGGCTAGGGTCTCTATCGTTTGAGCTGCCGCTGCACGCGCTGATCAGAGGTAATGCCAGTACTACCCCCGCGATGAACATTCGACAACGCTGTAATTTGCGTATCCCGATCATGCCAAGCCCCTTCCCTGATGGCCGCGTTCAACGCTGATCACATTAGGGCTGCGACTCTGTCTAGACAACGGAACAGACCTAGTTGCAAGGACTGCATGGCTCAAGTCCAGGTCCTGACCCCTTTTCCTGAGGACGGCCGCGGTGTCGGTGCGGCCTGGATACGGTGATGAGAGCCAGTGCCGCGTGACCACTGGCACAGTGAGGTTTTCTCAGCGATGAGCTTGTGGTGCGTCAAGCTTGCACTCTCGCGGTGGCGTTGACAGGCGTGAAGCCCCTGGTAGGAACGGAGTCGACCAAGATCCCGAACGCCAGAGGCTTCACGTGGTTCCCTACGCTGCCATGCTCGATGTCCCGCGTCAGGTAGAGGTGCACTTCGCCCGCCTGCTGGCAGGACGACGACGCGACGTGCACACTCCTCGACGCTCTCGGGCGCTGACCCCGTTCGCTCAAGCGGTACCTCGCGGTCCGCTGGTTCCGGGAAGGCGGCCGCGTCTCCTGCCTGGCCCGCGACGCCGGCGTCTCCCAGGCCACCGGCTACCGCTACCTGCACGAGGGCATCGACGTCCTGGCGCAGGACAGTCCCGACCTGCACGACGTCCTGCGACGATGCCACGGGGACGGCATGCCCTACGTCATCCTGGACGGCACACTCCTCTCCTGCGACCGATTCCCCGGGCGGACCGAGAAGGGCAACGATCTCTGGTTCTCGGGCAAGACGCGGCACTTCGCCGGCAACGTCCAGTTCCTCGCCGCCCGGGCGGCGACCCCCTCTGGGCCTCCGACGTCGAGCCCGGCTCTGTCCACGACCTTCGCGCCGCACGCATCCACGCGCTCCCAGCTCTCTACCCGGCGGCCCGCGACGGACTGCCCACCCTTGCCGACGTCGGTTACACAGGCGCAGGGACCGGGGTCCACACCCCGCTGCGGCCCCACCTCGACATCCCCGCACCACTGAGCATCGACAACCGCACCCACAACCGCCTCCAGCGAGACGGACGAGCCCTCGGCGAACGCGCCGCAGCCGCCCTCAAACAACGCTGGGCCGCCCTCCGGCACATCACCCTGAGCCCCACGCACACCGGCGACATCACCAAAGCCGCACTCGCCCTCACCACCGTATGGGAATGAACCGCTGAGAAAACCTCAGTGACCTGCCAACCCGGCGAACCTTCCCGGTAAAGCACCAGCACCAGCCTGAGAACCTCGCGTCGAGACGACTTGCGTGCGGTAGCGAGTCTGCTGCTACGGCTTCCAGTGTTTTGCCACCGGCTGAGCGTAGGCCACCCGGTGGTCCAGCCCGGCGCCTCGTGCCTGGAATCGTCCGCGAGCTGTCTCGATGAGTTCGGCACGCCCAAAGGACTGGCCCTGCTGCCGCCAGGAGGTGCGAAGCGGGGCGGTGAAGGTGCCGGCGGCGGAGTCGGAGAAGAAGAGAGCGGCAAGGTAAAGCAGAAGGAAGGGGGCCAGCAAAGCGCTCCAGATCAGCGACGGCACCGTTCCTTCTCGGCCTCTCAGGACCCGGCCGTCCGGCAGGTGGATCTCGTAGGTCGGCCTCCAGCGCTTGTTCTTCGGCGGTAGTCGAAGGTCGGCCAGCGGCTTGTTGTCAGGGGTGAGGACGACCAGGTGCCTGCCATCGCACCGGACGACAACGGCCAGGGGAGTAGTTCCCGCAGGGTCCTGGAAGAGGGTGAAACGAGGCTCGTACCCCTGAGGCAGCGACCAGCCGTCAGGGGCGCCGTGACGGACGTACACGGGGGCAGCGTTCTTGGGACGGAGTTCGTAGCGCCTGGATTCTGCGCCGGGGTGGCGGGTGAAGCTGAGGGAGGCGTTGGTGTCCATCGGCAGTTTCATTTCGTCTCAGGTCCTGCAGGCGTCTGACGCCCCACGCTCACGGGACGCCAACGCGTTACGCGTTCCTGGCGGCGGATCCGCCGGCGAGCGCCATGTGGCGCAAGATCGAGGCGGACACATCGACGCCGGACGGGCGGACAAGCACGCCGTGGATGCGTAACCGTCATTCGTCCACGGTGGAAGCGCGGGCCGGCGTCTGCTCGTCGGGCGGCACACGCACTGAGCTCTTTTCAACCTCCCGCCAGGCTGCAAAGAACTCGCCGCACACGAATCAACGACTCAGGACACGCGATCCCGCGCCTCCGCCTCCGCGATAAAGCTATCCAGCCGCGCCCTCGCTCCGACCAGCCTATGGATGCAGCTGTCCATAATATCGCGCTGCTTGCGGAGCATCGCTGTCGCCTGGGACTCTTTTTGATGAGGTCTTTTCTTGCAATGCTGCTTGATCTCGGCTATTTCCCGAGTCGAAAGACCCACAAACAAGAGCGCTTGGATCAATTGCACTTGAGCGACGTCCGTCGAGTCATACAGGCGATGCCCGCCAGGACCTCGACGCACCTCAAGAAGTCCTGCCTCGCCGTAGTAGCGCAAGGAGCGCACGCTGACGCCCGTGAGCTCCGAGAGCCTTCCGATACGCACCCCGACCTCCGTGTGGCCTACATCACACTTTTCACGCTTGAATCTCACATCATGTGAGATTCTAGGCTACCTTACATGACTGCTGAAAAGCCGGACGGCACCGAACTCCACTCCAGAACCGTCAAGACGCGCTACGGACGGGTAGCGCTTTTCGACACCGATCCGAACGGTCGAGCCTCAGCAGTTCCGATCTTGTTCGTCCACGGAAACTCCGTCTCGCGGAAGATGTTTCGAGCGCAGCTCACAGACGGCGCTATGCAGCGACGCATGCTGGCGGCGGACCTGCTTGGCCATGGCGACTCAGACAACGCGTCCGAGCCCTCCATCGCCTATACCCATCAGGGATACGCGGACACCCTCATCGAGGTGCTTAATTCTCTAGGCATCGCACGCGTAATTGTCGTTGGCTGGTCCCTCGGCGGATACGTTGGATATGAACTTGTGGGCAAGTTCCCGGGGGTGGTGGCGCTCGTCACGACGGGAACTCCTCCGGTGAACGATCAAACCCTATTCCAGGGATTCCTTGACAACCCCACGTTCGAATATATCGGCCAGGATGTGTTGAGCCCCGAGCAAGCAACGGAAATGGCCGAACAGTCCACAGTCGTCCCCGCGTCAGCCACAGTCCGCGCGGACGTCAGCAGGGCGGACGGGCGTGCACGCAAGCGAATGTTCGAATCCGTATTGGCTGGCGAGGGTGTAGACAAGAGGCAACTTGCGCTTACGCCTCCAGTTCCGCTTGCGATGATCGACGGTGCCGACGACCCGTTCGTCAACCAGCAGTACGTGGATTCTCTGCCGTTCACCTCACTCTGGCGCTCGGCCGTGGTCCGCATTCCCGGTGCCCATCACGCCGCCTTTGCCGAGGAGCCCGCTCGCTTCAACGAGCTGGTGCGTGCGTTCTTGTCCGATCACGATCTCTGAACCTCTTTCATTGAGCTGTTTCCAACCTCAGTTCGAGCAGGTCACTGAGGTTGAACTCGTAGTGTCATAGGGGCTGTCGGTCGTCGGCTGTCTGCGGTAGGACCGAGGTATGCGGTATCCACAGGGTGGCGGGCTGAGCGCCGAACGGCGCCAGTACCGCGAGGAGTTACGGGCCCAGGCCGCGGAGCGCTTCGCCCGGAGTGAGGGCAGTACTGCGATCGCCAAGGACTTGCGTGTCAGCGTCCGGTCGGTCCAGCGGTGGCGGCGGGCAAGGAAGCAAGACGGTCCCAGGGCCCTGCGCTCGCAGGGGCCGGCGTCGCTGCCCAGGCTCAGCGAGCGGCAGTTCGCCCAGCTGGAGGCAGAGCTGGCCAAGGGTCCGGCCGCGCACGGCTGGGAGGATCAGCGTTGGACCCTCTCACGCGTCAAGACGGTGATCGGCCGGCGCTTCCACCTCACCTACACAATCCAGGGCGTGCGCAAGCTCCTGGTCCGCAACGGTTGGTCCTGCCAGGCCCCGGCCCGCCGTGCGGTCGAGCGGGACGATGATGCCGTCACCGGCTGGGTCAAGGAGGTGTGGCCCTGCACGGAAGGCTCGCGGGCGGCCCATGGAGCGTGGCTCGTCTTCGAGGACGAAGCCGGCTTCTCCATGACGCCGCCGACAGCCCGGACCTGGTCACCACGTGGCCGCACCCCGGTGATCCGCGTTCGCGGCCGTTCCCGCAGGCGTGTCTCCATCGCGGCGCTGACCTGCTACAAACCAGGACACCGTTCGAGGCTGATCTACCGACCCCGCCGCGACGACGGCCGACGCTACGGACGCAAAAGTTTCTCCTGGCGCGACTACCGCGACCTGCTCATCGCCGCCCACCAGCAGCTCGGTGCCCCGATCGTGCTCGTCTGGGACAACCTCAACGTCCACAAGGCGGCTGATCTGCGCAAGTTCGCTGAGACCCGGAACTGGTTGACGATGTACTACCTGCCGCCCTACGCACCCGACCTCAACCCCGTCGAAGGGATCTGGTCGCTCCTACGACGCGGCTGGCTCTCCAACGCCCCCTTCCAGCACCCCCGGACACCTCATTCAGACCGTCCGACGCGGCCTGAGGCACACCCAGTACCGCAGCCACCTGATCGACGGCTGCCTTGCCG
The DNA here is from genome assembly GCF_042733155.1 of Streptomyces sp. NPDC059740. Classification (NCBI taxonomy): domain Bacteria; kingdom Bacillati; phylum Actinomycetota; class Actinomycetes; order Kitasatosporales; family Streptomycetaceae; genus Streptomyces; species Streptomyces sp. NPDC059740. Next base: position 21,342 of record NZ_JBHWGP010000023.1, read on the forward strand.
AGACCGGCCTGCTGATCAGAACGACCTGACACCACGCGACATCACGAGTTCAACCTCAGCAGGTGCAGGGTGAGGACGGCCTGAATGAGCTGGGTGATGCGGGTGGTGCTGCAGCGGATCTTGCGCAGGAGGCGCCAGGTCTTGAGGGTGGCCATGGCCTGCTCGACGAGCGCGCGGATCTTTGCGTGGGCGCGGTTGACGGCTTGCTGACCTGCGGAGAGCGTCTCCCAGCGGCCCCAGTAGGGCAGCCGTATGGTGCCGCCGGCACCGCGGTAGCCCTTGTCCGCCCAGCACTCGACGCCGACCTCGGTCAAGGCGTCGAGGATGCCGTGGGTGCGCGCGGCCTTGATGTCGTGGACCGCGCCGGGCAGCGCAGGCGAGGCCCACAGCAGTCGCCCCACCGGGTCGGTAATGACCTGCACGTTCATACCGTGCTTCTTGTGTTTCCCGGAGTAGAAGGGCCGGTCGGCTGCGACCCGGTCGATCGGCAGCAGCGCGCCGTCCAGCATCACGAACGCCTTGGTGGAGGCGGTCTTCATCGCATCGGCGAGGGTCGGCGCGAGTGCAGCCAGGACGTCGATGGCCTCGGCGACGTACCGATAGGCGGCCGTGGTTCCGACACCGAATCCTGCCGCCAGTTGGGCGTAGGTATGGCCGCAGCGCAGGTGCGCCAAGACCAGCAGGGCCTGGCGGCCCGCGCTCACGCGACGCCAACGCGTTCCACGCTCCTCGCGGCGAGCCCGCAGGTACCGCAAGGTCGAGGTGGACACATCGATGCCGGACCGGTAGACAAGCACGCGGAAGCTCCTGGTGGACAGGCGATCTTGGCCGTAAACCCGTTTACCAGGAGCTTCTTCATACCCAGACACCACCCCCTCGCCCCCAACCGACCACCCGCCCAGCCAGGTTGGAAAAGGCTCACTGGCTGATGCGGGCGCATTGCATCACGTCGACACTGGTGTGGCGCTTCCCTCCCTGGCCGTAGTCGTCACTGTGACGTTGCGTGTCCCGTCGTAGCGTCCACATAGCTCACAGCCTCAGACGGTTTCCCTTCGAGGGTCACGTAAGTGACTACGTACTCCGTGCGCCATTTCCCTCCTCGGTTCGCTGCTTCGAGTCGAGTTCCCGAAACCTTCACCTTCGAGTTCGTCAACAGCGCGTCGATGGACTTCTGACCGGCGCTCCGTGCCTTCTGCTCGCTGATCTTGACGGGAGGTAGCGAGCCGGGGTCAGCGGTGGGGGTGGTGAGCAGTTGGGAAACGCGTCCGGCTCGGTTGACCTCAACGTCGAGTCTCATCGGCATGAGTACGCCTTCCGGGTTGACCCTGCGCCAACTGACCATCCAGCCCAGTCGGCCCGCTGCGTCTACCTTCGCGACGGTGACCTTGGATCCGTGTGTGGACTTGGGGTAATGCTGGTCGGCGTAGATCTGGGCGATGCGCTGGGCATCCTGCGCGTTGTGGGGGGGAGTACGGTTTCCCGTAACCGGGAAGCTCATAGCGGTCAGCTTGTCGGAGTTTTCCAGGGATACGGTCAGCGTCCTCTTGTCCGGCCAGGTCAGCTCCGCGCTGCCCGCGCCGCCGTTTAGGGTGAAGTCGAGGAAGCCTTTCCCGGAGCCTGCGAGGCTTGGGCTGAATTGCACGCGGCTGACGGTGTAATGGCCATCGAAGGCTTGCTGGATGGCGTGCTCGGCCGCGGAGCGCTCTTCGCTGTCGCCCTCCCGCACGCTGGTGGCGTCCACAACCGTGAGCGTGAGGCCAAAGGCCGCGGTGCCACCCGCTACGGCGAAGATCACGGCTCCAACGCCCAGTGCCGGCTTCCACAGTCGGCGCGGTTCAACTCGTGCGTGGATCAGGCGCAGGTAGAGGCATCCCAGTGCGATGCCGAGCGCGCCACCCGCGGAGTTCATGAAGAAGTCGCCGCTGTCACAGTTACGGCCGACCCACGGCAAGAGTGCCTGTGACACCTCCGTGACCAGGGAGAGGCAGGCGCAGGTCACCAGAGTCGGCACGACCGCTCTGGTTGCCGCGAAGCCGGCGAGCCCCAACGGGACGTACATCGCGAGATTGAGGAGGCCCTCACTGGTCATCAGCGGCTCGAAGATGTTGCGGTTGAGGACGCACTCACTGCGCTGTATGCCCCCACCCGGCATCGCCAGCGTCACTGCGACGATCGAGGTGAAGAGCACGGTAAACAGCGCCCACTCGAAGCGCCGCCATCCGCGTTGTTTCGCCAATGAATAGGCAGCAACTCCGAGTAGGAGCGCCACCACAACCGTAACGAATATGAACCAGGACTGACCTCGAAAGGCCGCTTCGAACACGAATTACCATCCCTAAATGCGGTTGCGCCGCCCTTGAGGGCGACGCAACCTGAAAACGTGCAGCGTACGTTCAGCAGGTAGCCGGCGGCGTCTGATACGTACCGGAAGAAGCCTTCATAACTCCCACAGTCGACGTGCAGTAGGGCACGCCCGTCCAAGAGTTGCTCTTCGATCCACCGGACGATACTGACCCACTGCTGGCGTAGTGCGCAGTCCCGCTGCGGATGTAGCCCAGCGTCACCGTCGTCGCAGAACCGCCGGTCTTGTAATAGGCGGTTGCTGCGACATCGTTGGTGTACTTGTAGTGCTGCAGCACTCCGTTGGACAGCGAAGTGCATGAGAAGTAACTCTCGATATAACCACTCGAGGGGCACCCCGTTGTGCCTCCCAGGTGGGGCTGAACAGTTGCCGCCTGAGCACCTACGCCAGAACCGATGGCAATTCCGGTCAGGCACAGCACTGCGACGCCCCGTCCCAGTCGCTTGATAGATCTCATCGTCTTTCCTCTCGCCTCATAAATTGGAGAACGAAAGGTTGCCGAAAAGCATATCCCCCGCCCCCACATCGTCACGGAGTCCGACAAGGAAAATCTACAACGTTCACATATTGCACGCAATCAACACTTCTCGGCTACACCCGACTACAACTCGACCGCACACCCTTGGGAGTTCACGAATGGACAAGCCGCCACAAGGGGACATAACGACCATGCAGGCCACGCCACGACACCAGGATCGACATCACTCCCTTCCATAATCACCCATTTGCACCACACGCGTGGCCGTTACAGGCACTTGTCTCAATGCCGATTGCGCTATGCATGGAGCCGAGTTACTGAGGTTGAACTCGTAGGGGAGAGCTGCATGTCAGGGGGCCATGTTGTAGTCGACGGTGGTGGTGGGGCAGCCAGCGGCGATGCGGGCCAGGGCGTCGCGTTCGGTCCGGCCCACACGCCGCCCCGACCGCGCGGCCCCAGGGTCAGGGGCGGTCGTGGAGATAACGGTGGTGCGCGGGCAGGCGCCGACCAGCTCGTCCAGAGGGAGCGCGTCCTGCAGGACCCCGCCGACGGGAGTGGGTCCGCAGAAGTCCTCGTGGGAAGCGCGTTGGACGACGAGGACCGGGACTTCGTCGAGCACTGGTGCATGGAGGTCGCAAGGCGGGCCGCGCCGGGCAGCCCTCTCCTGGGGCTGGCCGGCCTTTGCCTGGGCCATACCGCTCGACGCTTCGGACACCTCAGCGACGAAGCTCTCGCACTGGCGCAGTCGCTGGCCGGCCGCGCCGCGGCCGACCCCTCAGACCTGGACGAGCGGGCCCTGGACGGCTACAACGACGTCCGGGCCTTCCTCCACCTGGACTGAGACCCTCGGCGTCTCCGCTCGCCGACCGGGGCTGCCGCTGTTCGAACCGGCTCCTCGTCCGCCTCACACCTTGGTGAGGCGGGGTGCCGGGCGCCCAGCCGGGCCCCGGCGGAACGTGATCCGCGGCCGCGGGCGGGTACAGGCGGCCGCCCCGGTGCGGGTGGGGCGCGGAACTCCGTCCGAACGAACCTGGCGGGCGGCCGGGGTCGGCTCGTACGACGCCAGGACGTCGATGGCCTCGGCGACGTACCGATAGGCGGTCGTGGTTCCGACACCGAATCCTGCCGCCAGTTGGGCGTAGGTATGGCCGCAGCGCAGGTGCGCCAAGACCAGCAGGGCCTGGCGGCCCGCGCTCACGCGACGCCAACGCGTTCCGCGTGCCTCGCGGCGAGCCCGCAGGCGAGCGGACAGGTACCGCAAGGTCGAGGTGGACACATCGATGCCGGACCGGTAGACAAGCACGCGGAAGCTCCTGGTGGACAGGCGATCTTGGTCGTGAACCCGTTTACCAGGAGCTTCTTCATACCCAGACACCACCCCCTCGCCCCCAACCGACCACCCGCCCAGCCAGGTTGGAAAAGGCTCATTCTGTGTAATCGCAGGTCAACTCAGTGGAAACGACGCAGCGCCATGTCGGCCTCGTCAACGAGCGCACGAACGATGTCCGCGGCCGGCAGAGTCTCCTCGACAAGACCCACGGACTGACCGGCGTAGAGCGCCATGGCCTCCTCCTGGCCTGTCATGTCGCGGGTGGGGGCCACATCGGCATAACGCTCGATGGGCGTGCCGTCGTCGGTGCTCCCCAGGATGTCGTGCTCCCCAGGGCGGGCGTCCTCGGGAGAGGGGCGGCCGGCCGCCTCCCAGCTCCGTACCGTGCTGTTGCGCAGGGCTCGGTGAGGCGCAGGCCACCCCTTGTCGAAGATGACGCCGTCGACGGTGTCGTTCTCCCGGGCCTGAACCAGGGCGTGCCGATAGGCCTCGGCTGTGGCCGCCTCCTCGGACAGCAGGAAGCGGGTGCCGATCCACGCTGCGTCCGCACCCAGGGCCAGGGCAGCGGCCAGGCCGCGGCCGTCCGCGATGCCGCCGGCAGCGACAACCGGCACCGGCGACACCGCGTCGACGATCGCCGGTACCAGCGGGAGCGTTGCCGTTCGCCCCCAAAGGTGCCCGCCGGCCTCCCAGCCCTGAGCCACGATCACGTCGACGCCGGCGTCAACGGCCTGCCGCGCCTCCAGTGCGGAGGAGACCGTGTGGAGGTGGAGGGCGCCGGCGCGGTGAATCTGCGCCGTGAGCGGCGCCGGGTCGCCCCAGAAGGTCGAAATGACGCGTACTCCCTCCTCCAGGCACACCGACAACCGATCCTCCTGCCGCCAGTTGAGGATCAGGTTGACGGCGAACGGCGCCGAGGTGAGCTGTGCCGTCTGGCGTATCCGCTTACGGAGGGTCTCGTGGTCGTCCCAACTCGCCGCGAGAGTTCCCAAGCCCCCGGCCTCACTGACGGCGGCCGCCAGCGCGGGCACGCAGGGCCCACCGATCGGCGCCTGGACCACGGGCGCGGCAATGCCGACGAGGTCGCAGAAAGGAGTACGCAGGGTGCCATGCATGGCTTCTCGTTTTCTTCGGTGACACGGTGGGGCGGCAACACAGGACAGGAGGCAGCTTCATGCAATGTCCGCGCTTCCGGCCGACCACCTGCGTTAGTGGGGCTCGTGAAGGTAAGTCGCGCTCGAACGTGGAGGCTCACGTCTCCAACCACCCTGCCTCCCCGCGATCATTCTGTAGGAGGCAGCGTCAAGTATCCAGGTTCTACCAGTCATCTCTTCGCAACCTGCTGAATTGAGCACGGGGTTGACCTGACAGACGGGTGAAGTCCCCGGTAGACGGGGTTCGACGTTTCCCGTCCGCCGAGCTGCGGCAGCGCCGCCGGGAGCTCGGCACCCGCTGGAGGCGCCTGAGCGCCGGCCGTCAGGCCCTGCCCGCCCATCCCCGTCTCCGCAACGGCCACCCGTGTGCCCAGGAGCCCTCACCCGCGCCCACGTCACCTGTAGGGCTGACAAGGACCACCGCGGCGCGCCGGCTCGGACCCACGATGGAAAACGCCCACTGCCGCTTACCGCGCCGCCTGTCACCACATACCCCCGGGGGCCCGCGACCGCGCTCCTCTAGCCACGGCCCCGCCGCTGCGGAATCATCAACGGGAAGCCGTTGCCGTGGAACCCGTAGCCGAAGCGTCCGCCTCGGGGAAAACACCTCGAAACATGACTCCGGCCTCACCGGATTCCGTCACCACGGGAGAAGAAGTGAAACCGGTCGAGTACGCCGTGGCCGTCGAGCGCTACCTCGACGCGGCTTCCCTGGGCGCGGCCTCGCGCCGGGTGTACCGGATCGCCCTGGAGACGTGGGCGTGGCTGCTGGTCGGCCGGACGCCGCCGCAGGGGGCGGAGCGGCGGAGGGCGGCGGTGCCGGTGCTCCTGCTGGACGTCCTGGCGTCCCCGGCCGCCGGGGAGTTGCTGGACGCCGCTCATGCCCGCAGGACGCAGTCCGCCGGACCGCGGACGGTGAGCCGGGAGGTCTCGGTTCTGCGGTCCGCCCTGGGCTGGTGGCGGGAGCAGGGTTGGCTGGGCGCCGGGGAGGTCTCCTGGGTGCCGGGCGGTCCGGGGGCCCCGACGCCCGCGCACCGGCTCTCGCCGGCGCAGCTGCGCGCCGTCCTGAGGCTGCCCGCACCGCTGCGGGAGCAGACGCTGTGGCACCTGCTGTACGACAGCGGCGCCACCGTCTCCCAGGTGCTGGCCCTGGACGTGTCCGCGCTCCGGCCGGACCGGCAAGGCGTCCGCGCACACCACGAGCGGCAGTTGAGGTGGTCCGCCGCCACGGCCCGGTTGCTGACCCTGCACCTCGTGGGCCGGAGCAGCGGCCCGGTCTTCCTGACCGACCGGCGGGCACCGGCCGGCGCACCGCACGCCGACCGCTGCCCCGTGACCGGGCGGGGGCGGTTGTCCTACCGCCGGGCCGCGGAACTCTTCACCACGGCGACGGCCGCACTGGACCCGGCCGGCCACGGCTGGACCCTGCGTCAGCTGCGGTCACGGGGGACGGCCGACGGGTTGGCGTGACCGGGACGAGCGTGCGCCGCCGGCCCGGTGCGCCATGCTGCCCCCATGACGATCGATGCCGTGCTGTTCGACTTCTCCGGGACGCTGATGCGCGTGGCGCCGGTGGCCGACTGGTTGCGACGGGCCCTTACCGAGACAGGGGTGGACATGGCGCCTGCCGCGTTCGACCGGGCCGTCGCGGCGCTGGACGAGGCGGGGGCGCTGCCGGGTGGTTCCACCCCGGCGCGACTGCCTGACCACCTCACCGAGCTGTGGCAGGTCAGGGATGTGGACGCCACCCGCCACCGGCAGCTCTACACCGGCCTGGCCCGCCAGGTCGAGCTGCCTGACGAGGCCCTCTACAACGTCCTCTACGACCACCACATGACGCCCGAGGCGTGGCGCCCGTACCCGGACGCGGAGCAGGTGCTGCGCACCCTGCAGGAGCGGGGCAAGCGGGTGGCCGTGGTGAGCAACATCGGCTGGGACCTCCGGCCGGTGCTGCGCGCCCACGGACTGGAACGCCATGTCGACACCTGCGTGCTCTCCTACGAGCACGGCGTGCAGAAGCCCGACCCGCGGTTGTTCCGCCTGGCTTGCCGGGCGTTGTCGGTGGACCCGGCCGCGACGGTCATGGTGGGGGACGACCGGCGGGCGGACGGCGGGGCCACGGCGCTGGGCTGCGGGTTCCTGCCGGTGGACCACTTGCCGGTGACCGAACGGCCGGCCGGGCTGCTGCCGGTACTGGAGCTGGTGTCCTGAGGGCCCGGGGCCCTGAGGGCCCGGGGCCCTGACGGCCCCGCCGTGCGGCGTCACCCTCCTGCGCCGCGGGTCCCCTCGGCCCAGGAGGCGAGCGCCTCGAAGTCCTCGGGGACCAGCCCGACGGCGGGGTCGACGGGGTAGAGCAGGGCGGGCCCCGGGTGGTGTCGCAGCACCCAGGAGCGGTCCGGCGCGGTGATCTCGTCGTCGACCCAGGCGAACGGCCTGCCTGCGGCCCACCGCACCAGCCGTCGCGTCTTCCAGTGGACGCCGTGCGGGTCGGCGGTGCCGGCCGCGGTCCAGTGGACGCAGGGCAGTTCGGGCAGGCCGAGCACCGGTCCGATCCAGGTGTTGGCCTGTTCCTGCCAGGTGGTGGCCCACACCAGTCGGCAGCCGAGCGCGAGCAGGCGGTCACCGTGTCCGGGGTCGAGCCACACCCGCAGTGCCTCGCGCGGCGCTTCCCACCCGGTGGGCCGCATCCGGTACTCGGCGTACCCCGCGGGGTGCGGTGGTGCGGCCCGCCACGGGTTGAGCGGACCGTCGACGTCGAGGAAGAGCAGCGGCCGGTCGGCCTCCGGCACGGCTGGCCGGCTCCGGCGCCACGGCCTGCGACGCGTGACCCCGCCGGCAGCGATCCCGCCGGCTGCGGCCCCACCCGGAGCGGGGCCGTCCCGCGCTCCGTCCCGTCGCGAGGTGCCGTCCGCCTCCGCCATGGGCCGTACCTCCCCACCGGGGCGGCCGGGCGATGCGGGCCACGGCCCGGGCCGCCTCACGAGAGCGCCCACCCTCCCCCGGTCGGCGCGGGGACGCAACCGGTGGCCGCCAGGTCGCGCCGGACGGGCGGTCACGGGCTGAGGGCGAGGACCAGGTAGCCGGCCAGCACGGCCAGGTGCACCGCGCCCTGGAGGAGCACGGCCCGGCCCGGGACCACGGTCAGCGTGCCGACGGCCACGGTCAGCACGAGCAGGACGATGTGCGTGGCGTCCAGGCCCAGGACCAGGCGTCCGGGCAGCCACACGGAGGCGGCGGCCACGGCCGGGATGGTCAGTCCGATGCTCGCCATGGCCGAACCGAAGCCGAGGTTGAGGCTGGTCTGGACCCGGTCGCGGCGGGCGGCCCGGACCGCCGCGATGCTCTCGGGCAGCAGCACGAGCAGGGCGATGATCACCCCCACCACGGCGGAGGGCAGTCCGGCGGCGGCGACGCCCGCCTCGACGGCCGGCGAGACGCTCTTGGCCAGCGCCACCACGCCCACCAGGGAGAGCAGGAGGAGACCCAGGCTGCCCAGCGCCGCCCGCGCGGACGGCCGGTCGGCGTGCGTCTCGTCGACGGCACCGGACTCGTCGATCACCTTGCCTTCATGGGTGACCGGCAGGAAGTACGAGCGGTGGCGGACCGTCTGGGTCGCCACGAACAGGGCGTAGAGCACCACCGAGGCGGTGGCGGCGTACACCAGCTGGAGGCCGCTGAAGCGGGGGCCGGGGGTGCTGGTGGTGAACGTGGGCAGGACCAGGGAGAGGGTGGCCAGGGTGGCGATGGCCGCCAGTGCGGTGCCGGTGCCCCGGGCGTTGAACACGGCGACGCCGCGGCGGAGGGCGCCGACCACCAGGCACAGGCCGACGATGCCGTTGCAGGTGATCATCACGGCGGCGAAGACCGTGTCCCGGGCGAGGGAGGCGCTCTTGTCCCCGCCGTCGGCCATCAGGGTCACGATCAGCGCGACCTCGATGACAGTGACGGCGACGGCCAGCACCAGCGAGCCGAACGGCTCCCCGACCCGGTGCGCGACGACCTCCGCGTGGTGGACGGCGGCGAGCACGGCGGCGGCCAGGAAGCAGGAGGCGACCGCGACGAGCCAGCCCGGAAGTGTCCGGCCCCACGTCAGGCCGAGGAGCGCCACGGACAACACCGGCGCGAGCACCGTCCAGTGGAACAGGGATGCGGGCAACCGAGCGCTCATCTGGCGAGCCTCGCACCAGGGCGGGCGGTCGCGGGGCGGACGCGGCCCCACACGCAGCCGGGTTCACCGGACCGGTGGCCGACCGCGGCCGCGGGTGCCCCGTGTCGCGCACCACACTGCGCCGTGTGGAGCAGGCCGCCGCGCTGGGAAGGCGGGAGATGAGGTCGGGTGGGGAAGTGCCACCGGGATGCCGCGGGCGCAGGTTCCGCGGGTGAGGAAGGAGTCCGTCATGGGTGCGCGGCGCAGTCGGGTGGTGGTGGTCACGGGAGCGAGCGGCGGCATCGGCCGGGCGACGGCTCGGGCCTTCGCGGCACGCGGTGACCGGGTGGCGCTGCTGGCCCGGGGCCGGGCGGGCCTGGAGGCCGCGGCTGCGGACGTCCGGCAGGCGGGCGGCGAGGCCCTGGTGGTGCCCACCGACGTGTCGGAGCACGAGCAGGTGACGGCGGCGGCCCGACGCGTCGAGGCGGAGCTGGGGCCGGTGGACGTATGGGTGAACGCCGCCTTCGCCACCGTCCTCGCCCCGTTCTGGGAGGTGTCGCCCGCGGAGTACGAGCGTGCCACCCACGTCACCTACCTCGGGTTCGTCAACGGGACGCGAGCCGCGCTCGACGTCATGCGCCCCCGGGACCGCGGGACCATCGTCCAGGTCGGTTCGGCGCTGGGGGAACGCAGCGTTCCGCTGCAGTCGGTGTACTGCGGCGCCAAGCACGCCATCAACGGCTTCACCTCCAGCCTCCGCACCGAGCTCCTGCACGAGGGCAGCGGCGTCCAGGTCACCATCGCGCAGATGCCCGCGGTGAACACGCCGCAGTTCACCTGGGTGCTCTCACGGCTCCCACGCCACCCGCGGCCGGTGGCCCCGGTCTACCAGCCCGAGGTGGCCGCGCGGGGTGTGCTGCACGCCGCGGACCACCCCGCCCGGCGTCAGCACTGGGTGGGCGGATCGACGGTCGCCACCGTGGCGGCCAACCGCTTCGCCGCTCCCCTGCTCGACCGCTACCTGGCCCGGACGGGCTTCGACGCCCAGCAGGGTGAGGAGATCGTGGCACCGGACCGGCCGCACAACCTGTGGGAGCCGGTGGACGAGGCCGAGGGGCAGGACCACGGCGCGCACGGTGCCTTCGACGACGAGGCGCACTCCCGCTCGGCGCAGCAGTGGTGGGTGCGGAACTGGCCGGTGGCCTCCGCGGCGGGCGCCGGCCTGCTCGCGGCTGCTGCCTACACGACCGCCCGGCTGCGCCGCGGCTGACGGTCCGCCGTCCAGCCCGCCGGCCGAAGCCGGTGCGGGGCGGTGGGGCGCCCGCCTTGCGACCACCCGTGAACCGCAGGACTGGTCGGTCTCTGGAGGAGACATGTCGGAGAACCTGGTGCGTCAGGCCGAGGAGCAGGCCCGGCAGCACGCCCACGAGTACGCCGCGGGCGCCGAGCGTCCGCTCAAGGGGTACGTCGGGGCCCTGGGCGTCTTCGGGGGTGCGGTGGCGGGCGCCGTCGCCGCGGCCCGGGCCCTGTCCCGCCCGGCTCCCCGGCTGTCCGGGCGGGACACCAGAACGGACAGGTCAGCAGTTCACCGACGGTGTGCCGGGCACCGTGCCCCCCGCACCTCCTCGGCCAGCTCCGAGGGCGCGCTGGTGCCCTGGTAACGGGTGAAGGGCGCACGCAGCGGACTGGTGATGGGGTCCTTCGCCACCAGACGCGAGAGCTTGTGGGTGGCCGCGGCCAGCAGCACCGCACTGACCGCGGTGGCGGGGGCGGACTTCCTCCAGTACGCCTACGCCGCAGCGCAGCAGGCCGAGTAGGGGCGGACGGCGAGCGGGAGACGGCTCAGAAGTGGCGCTGTGCCGCCTCGACGCTGTCCCCGCCACTGGTGTTGAAGGCGATCGCCGCCTGCGGTGCGTGCCGCCGGACCAGGTTGACGGTCTCCTCGAAGAGCGGGAGGAGCTGCTCCGCCTTGCGGATGCCGCCGCCGATGACCACCACGTCCCAGAGCCGCTCGGCCAGCGCCGAAGCGAGGGTCGACGCGGCCGACTCGTCGAAGGCCACGAGCGTCATGGCGGCGTCGACGCCGTGGTCAGCGAACCGCGCCAGCTCGGCGTCCAGGGCGGCGCGGAGCGCGTCGGCGTCGACGCCGGGTATGGCGTGCGGGTCGTATCCGATCACCAGTGCGGAGGGCATGGCGCCGACTCTATCCACCGGTGGACCGGCCGAGGGCGGGAACGTCCCTCCGCGCTGCCGGGGGGCGGAGTGTTCGTGGCGGGCCGGTTCCGGGGGCCCGCCACGTCTCCCCCACCCCTGGGTAGGGTGAGCGAAGTGGGCCGACAGCCACGTTGAGGCCGGACGTCAGTGAGGAGGTGGCCGGTGGGGCCGCTCGATCCGCCGACGCTCCGGGTGCCGGTGGGGAAGGACTCCGAGCGGTGGACGAGCCGCCGGGCCTTGCGCCGGGTGCTGCTGGTCGTGCACAACGTGACCTCGGCCGGTCGTCTGCTGGACGTGTTGCCGCTCTTCCACGACGACTTCCGGCTCCAGGTCCTGGTCACCTCCACCGAGTCGTCCGTCTTCCAGGACGGGATCGGTGACCTCTTCGCCGACCTGCAACTTCCCGTCCTGCCCTGGGAGCAGGCCCTCAGGACACCGGTGGACCTCGCGATCTCCGCCAGCTTCGGCGGTCAACTCCACCTCCTGCCCGGGAAGTTGGCCGTACTCTCCCACGGCGTCGGATACACTAAGAGGCTGGCGAT
>NZ_JBHWGP010000023.1:33667-103368 GCF_042733155.1 Streptomyces sp. NPDC059740
GTCCCGGAGTCCCGGAGTCCCGGAGTCCCGGAGTCCCGGAGTCCCGGAGTCCCGGAGTCCCGGAGTCCCGGAGTCCCGGAGTCCCGGAGTCCCGGAGTCCCGGGTGCCGACGTTCGGGCTGTCGCGGGAGTGGCTGCTGGCCGAGGGCGAGCCGTTCGTCGACGCGCTGGTGCTCTCCCATCCGGAGCAGGTGGCACGCCTGCGGCGTGCGTGCCCCGAGGCCGCGCCGGCCGCCGTGCTCGCCGGGGACCCGTGCTTCGACCGCATGCTGGCCGGCCGTGCGCACCGTGAGCGGTTCCGCCGCGCCCTGGGGGTACGCCGCGGGCAGCGGCTCGTCGTCCTGAACTCCACCTGGAACCCCGAGGGCTTCTTCGGTGACGGCGGCGGCCAGGACGTGCTGCCCGGCCTGCTCCCGCGGCTCACCGCCGAACTCCCGGCCGACGACTACCGGTTGGCGGCCGTGCTGCACCCGAACATCTGGTACGGACACGGCCCGGGGCAGATACGCCTGTGGTGGGACCGGGCCCGCCGCAGCGGTCTCACGCTGGTCGACCCGGTGCACGCCTGGCGTCAGGCCCTGTTGGCCGCCGACCTGGTCCTCGGCGACTTCGGGGCGGTCACCTACTACGCGGCCGCCCTGGGCACCCCCGTACTGCTGGCCGCAGGCGACCGAGAGGTACTGGACCCCGAGGCGCCCCTGGCCTCGTTCGTCGCCCAGGCGCCCCGGCTCGACCCGCACGGCCGCCTGCCGGACCAGTTGGCGAGGGCGGTGACGCGGCACCGGCCGCTGCCCGGGCCGGCACGGTTCACCAGCTCCGTGCCGGGCGCCTCCGCGGCGCTGCTCCGCACGGAGTTCTACGCCCTTCTGGAGCTGCCCGAGCCGCCGGCGCCCGCACTGCTGGAGCCGCTCCCCCTGCCACCGTACGAACCCCCGCGGCGCACCGTGCCGTTGCACGTGCGCACCCGCGTCAGCGGCGCGCGGGTGGAGGTCGAGCGCTCCACCGCCCACCCGTACGCCGCCGCGGGGGACACACACCTCGCCGTGGACGAGGACACCCGCGACCCCGCCGACCTGGCGGCCGCCGACGTGGTCACGCGGGAGGGCCCGCCGGACGATCCGCGCCTGGGCGGGCCGGTCCGCTGGGCCTCCGAGACGCTGCTGCGGTACCGCCACTGCGCGGTGGCGGCCTTCGCGACGGGCCCGGACACCTGTGTCGCGGGCACCCGGGACCACGGCGTGCTGGAGCTGTCCGCGCAGCCCGGGGCGGACCTGGACCCGGCGGCGTACGCCTCCGCCCTGCACGCCTGGCTCACCGCCGGCGGCACGGTGCCGCCCGAGGGCACGACACTGCGGGTGGGTGCCGCCGGCCGCGTCCACACGGTGTCGGTGCGGCCCGCTACCGAGCCGCCTCGCAGCGCTCCCGCAGCAGGGCGAGGTAGCCCAGGTGCGGTGCCGCCTTCTCGGGGGTGAGCAGGCGCTCGGCACGGCCGATGTGCGTGAGCGCCTCCTCGTCCCGACCGGCGTCGTGGAGCGTCTCGGCGAGGTCGGTGAGGGCGCGGGCCTGGTTGTAGGCCTCGCCCTGGGCGGTGAAGAAGGCCACCGCGTTCTGCGAGCACCTGAGGGCTTCGTCCAGGCGTCCCAGCCCCCGCAGTGCCCGCCCCTGGTGCCGCTCGGCCAGTGCCAGTGCGCGGGGCAGGTCGCGCTCGCCCTCCTGGCCCGGGGCGATGAGCCGGTAGAGGCGCTCCGCCGCGAGGAAGGACTCGTGCGCCTGCGACCAGTGCCACTGGTTGAGGTGGAGCAGGCCCAGCAGTTCCACGGAGGAGGCCTCACCGCGCAGGTGTCCGGCCGCGCGCTCGTCGGCCGCGGCGGCCCGGGCCTCCGCTTCGGCCTGGTCCCACTGCTGCAACTCGCCCAGGCAGTGCGCGAGTTGGAAGTGCAGCAGGCCGGCGGTACGGGAGCCGGGCGGGAGCTCCTCGACGCGCCGGGCGGCGAGCCGCAGCGCCGGCAGCACCAGGTCGCACTCGCCGGCCTTGAGCTGGACCGGCCACAGGGCGCGGCTCAGCCGCAGCACCGTTTCGGGGTGCCCGTACTCGTCCGCCAGGAAGACCGCCCGGACCAGGTTCCCGGCTTCGGCCAGCAGCGCCGCCATGCCCTGGGCCTCGTCGGCGAGCGGCGTCCCGCCCGGCGGCGCCTCCTCGACCCGCCAGCTCTGCGGCAGGGCGGCGTGCGCGGCGTGCAGCGCCCGGTCCAGCAGGCCGTCGAGCATCCGGGCGAGGGCCGCCGAGCACTCCGGGACACCGTGCTCCGCGCTCGCGTCCTCCGCGAGCCGGAGCCGTACCTCGGGCCGGAAGCGGTACCGGCTGTCCGGCAGCGGCTCCAGGAGCTGCACGGCCGTCGCCTCCTCGAGCATCGGCGCGGCCTCGGCCGGGGTCACGCCCGCGGCGTGCGCCGCCAGGTGGGCGTCGAGGGCGGGCCAGTCGCCGAGGGCGGTCAGCCGGCACAGGCGTGCCGTCTCCGGTCGCAGGCTGCGGCAGGCGCGCTGCGCCATGTCGTGGACGGGGTGGTGCGAGGCCGGTGCGTAGGTGGCCGGATCCTCGGTCAACAGGCGGAGCGCCGCGGCCTTCAGGGCGAAGGCGTTGCCCGCGCAGGACTCCAGGACGCCCGGCAGCCGCGGTTTGGCCCGTGCCACCTGTTGCGCCCCGGCCACCTTCCGCAGCATCCGCACGGCGTCGCGGTCCCGCATCGGGGGGACGGCGATGCGCTCCGCCTCCAGCGCGAAGGGCGGGCCGGAGACCACCACCACCAGGAAGACCTCGGGTGTGGCCGGGGTGAGCGCCCGCACCTGCGCGAGCGAGACGGCGTGGTCGACGACCACCAGCGCCCTGCGGCCGGCGGTCAGGGTCCGGTAGAGGTGTTCGCGCCCCGCCTCGGTGGGCGGCATCCGGTCCGGCTCGACCCCCATCTGCCGCAGCAGGCGCAGCAGGACGGCGGCGGGGGGCAGGACTCCCTGCCCGGCGGCCTCGCGGAGGTCGACGTGGAACCGGCCGTCGGGGTAGCGGTCGTACTGCGCGGCGCCCCAGTGCAGGGCCACCGCACTGGTGCCGATCCCCGGCGGCCCGTGCAGCAGCGCCACCCGGGGGCGGCCCGCCGGGGCCCGGGTGGCCTCCCGCTGGAGCTGCTTGAGCACCGCCTCGCGGTCGGTGAAGTCCCGTGTCGGGGGCGGCAGTCCGGGGCCGGGCCGCAGGGTGCTCGATGCGCCCAGCGCCCCGCCGACGAGGAGGGACCACTCGGCTTGCTGCCGCGGGTCCCGGCTCAGGTGCGGGTGGACCTGGCGGGCCAGCTCCTCCCATCCTTCCGTGGTGGCCGGCAGCGGGGTCTCGCGCCCCAGGAGCCGCCCCAGCCGTGCGCCTGCCGACTGCAGCAGCAGTTTGCCCATCTCGCCGGCGGCGCCGTTCCCCACCGTGGTGAGGAACGCGGTGAGCGCCCCCACCGTGACGACCTCGAACACGCCCATCCCCTCCCTGGTCGGACCGGTACCGCTCCGCACTGGTGCGTCGGGCCAGTCTCGCACCCCCAACTCCCGGCCGGGGGCGTTGTCGTGCACCGACCGGGGCGGCACCTCGGCCCCGGCGGCGACCGTGGACCGGCACCCCGGGCGGGGCCCTGCCGGCGACTACGCGGCCCGTGCGTGCCACGGGCGACCGGCCGCACGGGGCGGACCGTCCCCGCCGCCCTGGGGTGACGAGGCCGGACGCCGCCGGACCCGCGTCCGCTATGACCCACGTCACCTCGGGACCCGATTCCCAGTATCCAGAATCCTGGTTACTGTCTGAGCTGTGAACCCCCTGGAGGAACGACTCCTCACCCGCAACGGCCTGGCCGCACGCCAGTTGGCGGTGCTGCTGATCGACCGCGCCACCGAGGGCACCGGGAGCAGGCTGCCCCGGGTGCGCGACCTGGCGGCCGAGCTGCGGGTCGGCAACGGCACGGTCCAGGCCGCACTGGGCCTGCTGGAGGAGGCCGGCGGGATATCCACCGTCGCCCGTGGGCACCTGGGCACCTTCCTCACCCGTGTCGACCGCGGCATCCTGTGGCGCATGTCCGGCCTGGGGACGCTCCTGGCCGCCATGCCGCTGCCGTACTCCCGGCGGTACGAGGGCCTGGCCACCGGGCTGCGGGCCGCCTTCGACACCGCCGGCACCCCGTTCGCGATCACCTTCATGCGCGGCGCCTCGGCGCGGGCCACGGCGCTCCTGGACCACAAGGTCGACCTCGTCGTCCTCTCCCGCTTCGCCGCGGACCAGCTGATCTCGCGGCACCCCCTGGAACTCGTCGTCGACCTCGGGCCGCAGACCTACGTCGGCGCCCACGGCCTGCTGCTGCGGCGCGGCGTCGACCTGGCGGCGCCCCGGCTGCGGGTCGCGGTCGACTCCGCCTCGGAGGATCTGCGCACCCTCGCCGCCCGGGTCTTCGCCGCCCGCACCGACGTCGAATGGGTCGAGGCCTCGTACATGCAGCTCCGCGACCTGTTCGCGCGGGGCGAGGTGGACGCCACGGTGTGGAACCTCGACGAGGCCCGCGACCACCTCGGCGAACACGTGGAGACCCGGCCGCTGGGCGACGAGATCACCCGCGACCTCTCGCTGCGCAACTCCAGCGCCGCCATTGTGGGACGCGCCGGCAAGAGCGCCGCCCTGCGGGCCGTGCGCCACAGCCTGGACCCGGAGCGGATCACCGCACTCCAGGAGGAGGTGGTGCGCGGTGAGCGCATGCCCTCCTACTGACCGGGGCCCGCACTTGCGGCCACCGGGCCCCGCGGCGCCCGGTACGGCGCACCCCCGTCCCCCCACTTCCCGCCGAGGAGAGGACACCGGTGATGGACGAGCAACTGGCCCTGCGACTGCGGCTGTTCAAGGAGAGCGGGCAGGCCCGCCCGGCGGTCGTGGCCTTCGTCGAGGACGAACTGAACGGCCTGTCGGCCGCCGGCCGCACGGTGACCGAGGAGACGGCGGGGATGCTCACCAGCCATCTGGTGATGGCACTCACCCGCCTCCTGGACGGCGAGCCGATCGAACCGCCTCTTGACGAGGGTCAGTTGGCCCAGGAGCTGGCCGACCGGCCCGAAGCCGTCGAGGAGGCCCGGTCGATCGGCCGGCGCGCGCAGGAGGCGCTGGGCTCCGGCCTTCCGGAGTCCGAGGTCTCCTTCCTCGCCCTCCACCTCGCGGTGCTCCGCACCCGCTCCTGACCACCGCCCCCGCCGGGAGCGGACCGGGCTGCGGCCCCTCGTCTGCGCGAAAGGAACCTGACATGACGAAGATCCTCACCGGTGGTGTCGCCAAGAACGAGGTGGCCGACGTCGTCCGGGCACTGTCCCTGCCGGACGTCGAGGTCACCGTCTCCAGCGACATGGACGCCGCCGTACGGCTGCGCACCGGACAGGCCGACTTCTACCTGGGCACCTGCCACACCGGCGCGGGCGCCTCCCTCGGGGTGCTGCTCGGTCTCGTGGGCAGCTCCGCCTGCCACACCTTCGGCCGCTCGGTGCCCACCGAGGAGCAGGTGGCAGCCCTGCTCGCGGACGGCAAGAAGGTCTTCGGCTTCGGCATGGACCAGATCGACCGGACCGGGCCCGTCGTCGCCCGGGCCATCGCCGCCCACACCTCGTCCACCCCCACACCGTGACCTCACGCCCCCGCGTGCGGGCCCGATGACGTGCCCCCAGGAGGTGCCTCGTGAGCGGGACCCTGACCGCCGCAGCAGCCGGCGCGACCGATCTGCACCTGACCCTCGGACAGCAGTTGACGGTGATCGTGCTCTGCGCACTCACCGCCTTCGTCTCCCACCGGGCGCTCGCCGTCTTCAACGACGGTGTCCGCCCCTTCATGCTCGACTTCGTCCACGGCCGCACCACGCGCAACGCCACCGCGGCCGTCGCCTTCGGCCTCTCGGCCGGGTTCATCTTCGGCCTGGGCGCACCGATGGCACTGTCCACCGGTGTGCTCAACCCGTGGCTGGTCTTCCTCCCCACCGACGTCCTGGGCATCCTGGCGCCCCGCAAATGGCTGGCCCCGCTGCTGGGTGCCGCCTGGGGAGCCCTCGTCGTCTTCGGACTGGGCGGCGCCAACAGCCTCGCCCACCAGCTGCCCGTCGACTTCCTGACGGCCATGCAGCAGATGTCGACGCCGATCCTCTACCTCTTCACCCTCTTCCCGGTGCTGGCCGTCTCCCGCCAGTTCGGCAAGGTGCGCGGTGCCGTGGCCGGTGTGGTGGAGCTGGCACTGGTCGTGGCGACCATGAAGCTGTGGCCGAGCGTCTTCCCCGGCGCCCTGGCCATGGCGGTGGGCGTGCTCCTGCTCATCGGCTTCGCCATAGCCAGGGACCTGGCGGCGCGCCGCGCGGAGGCCGCCCGGGCGAAGGCGGAAGGAGCGCCGGCACCCGCCCCCGAGGCGCCCGGCGACGAGGACCCCATGGCCTCGCTGTTCAGCGCCAGCGCCGCCCGGCTGCGCCGCCACATCCCGCTGTTCATGCTGCTGGGTGCCGGCGTCTGCCTCCTCGCCCAGCAGCACGTCTTCGGCGGCGGCGAGGCCACCAGCTTCCTGATCGCCAAGGGCGACTACACGGGCGCCGCCCAGGTCGACTTCTACCGGGTCTTCGGCTTCGTGCCGCTGGTGGCCACCACCGCGCTGGCCTCCGGCGCCTACGGCATCGCCGGCTTCACCCTGGTCTACCCCATCGGCTACCTGCTGCCCGCCCCGTGGCTGGCGGTGGTCTGCGGTGCGGTCGTCTTCGCCTGCGAGGTGCTGGCCCTGTCGTGGATCGGCCGGGTGCTCGGGCGCCTGCCCTCGGTGCGGGACTCCTCCGAGCAACTGCGGGGCGCCATCACCGAGACACTGCACCTGGCGATCCTCTTCGGCTCCCTCATGGCGGCGAACACGATGGGCGGCGGTCTGGGCATCCTCGTCGTCGGCGGCCTGTACCTGGTCAACGAGGCGATGGGCCGGGTGGTGGTGCGGATGGCGGCGGCGCCGGCGGCCGTGCTCGTCGGCGGCGTCCTGCTCAACGTCCTGTACTGGCTGCACCTGTTCACGCCGGTCAAGGGCTGACCCGCCCGTGACGCGCCCTGACCGCCCCCGCCCCGAAGGTTCCCCCATGCACCACCTCCGGACCGTCACCGGCCCGCTGGCCGCCGAGGCGGTGACCGGCCCGGCCCTGGCCCACGAGCACCTGGCCCTCGACCTCACCCGCGACACCGACCCCGCCGCCGCGCTCACCACCCGTCACACCACCGCCGTCGTCGACGAACTGCGTGCGCTGCGTGCCGAGTTCGGGCTCGGCCTCGTCATCGAGCTGACCTGCCGCGGCATGGGCCGGGACGCCGCCGCCCTGGCCCGCATCTCGCGGCACGCGGGGGTCGCCGTCGTCGCGGCGACCGGCTGGTACTACGAGCGGTTCCACCCCGCGGAGGTGGCGGGCCACGACGTCGGCGCCCTCACCGCCCTGCTGACCGAGGAGGTCACCTCGGGCATCGGCGCCACCGGGGTCCGGCCGGGCGTGATCGGTGAGGTCGGCAGCCACGGCGACCGGCCGAGCGCGGCGGAGACCCGGACGCTGACCGCGGCCGGCCGGGCGGCCGTGGCGACCGGGCTGTCGGTCGCCACCCACGCCCAGCTCGGCAGGGGCGGCCTCGCCCAGCTCGATCTGCTCACCGCCGCCGGCCTGTCCCCGGAACGGATCAGCATCGGCCACCAGGACCTGCTCGACGACCCCGCCGGACACCGTCGCCTCGCCGCCGAGGGCGCGTACGTCGCCTTCGACACCGTCGGCAAGGAGGGCTACCAGAGCGACACCACCCGGCTGCGCCTGCTGCTGGAACTGCTGGACGCGGGCCACGCCGACCGCGCCCTGCTCAGCTGCGACATCTCCCGCCACGGCTACCTGGCGGGTGAGGGCGGGCAGGGCTACGGCCACCTCTTCAGGTCCTTCCTCCCCCGCCTGCGGGCGGCCGGCGTGGACGAGGACACCGTCGACCTGCTGACCCGGCGCAACCCGGTGCGGTTCCTGACCGCCGGGGCCGGGACGGCCCGCACCACCGCCGCCCCGCCCCGCGCGGCCTACCAGAAGGAGCACTGACATGGCCGGCACCCCACAGGCCCTGCCCCGCACCTTCCCCCTGCCCACCGTCCCCCTGGAGGACGCCGTACGCCGCCAGTTCGCGCTGGTGGAGTGCGTGGCGCGGCACTTCGAGGGGGAGCAGTTCCTCACCGCCGACCTCGGTGTCGCGACCGGGCCGGGCCGCCCGCACACCACCGCGCGCGCCGAAGCGGTCCTCGCCGACTTCTTCGGGGCCCGGGCCGCGGCACTGGTGCAGGGCGCCGGAACGGGCGCGATCCGGGCGGCGCTCGGCGCGGTCCTCTCCCCGGGCGACCCGCTGCTGATCCATCGCGCGCCCGTCTACCGGACCACCGCCGTCACCCTGCGCGGTCTCGGCGTGCGGACCGAGGAGGCCGACTTCAACGACCCGGCCGCGCTCGGCTCCGCGCTGGCCTCCGGCCGGTTCCGCTGGGCCTACGTGCAGCACACCCGGCAGCGGCTGGGCGACTCCTACGACCTCGCCGAGGTTCTCGCCCGGTGCCGTGAGGCGGGTGTCCGTACGCTGGTGGACGACAACTACGCGGTCATGCGGGTCCCGGCGAGCGGTGTGGAGCTGGGCGCTGACGCCTCCTGCTTCTCCCTGTTCAAGCTGCACGGGCCGGAGGGCGTCGGCGCCGTCGTGGGCTCGGCCGACCTGGTGGCGCGCGTCCACGAGGACAACTACTCCGGCGGCGGCCAGGTGCAGGGCGCCCAGGCCCTGGACGCGCTGCGGGCGCTCGCCCGGGTCCCGGTGCTGTGGGCGGTGCAGTCGCAGGTGGGCGAGGAGGTCGCCGCCCGGCTGACCGCCGGCGAGGTGCCCGGGGTCGCCGAGGTGCGGCTGGCCAACGCCCAGGACAGGTGCCTGCTGATCCGCCTGACCCGCCCCGTGGCCCGGGAACTCCCCGCGCTCGCCGCCCGGTACGGCGCCGCACCCCACCCGGTCGGCTCCAACTCCCGCTACGAGGTGGCGCCGTTGTTCTACCGCATGTCCGGCTCCTCCCTCGACGACGCACCGGGCCTGGCCGACTGGACGATCCGCGTCAACCCCATGCGGGCCGGCGCCGACCTGGTCCTGGACATCCTGCGGCGCGCCCTGCGCGACGCCTGTGCGCGGGGGGACGTGACGGCATGTTCCTCGACTCGGTCCTGACCCGCAACGCCGCGCTGGCCCGGTACGCCGCCCACCTCCACGACAGTGGCGCGATCCCCGCGGACACGTATGTGATGGACCTCGACGCGGTGGGCGCGAACGCCGCACTGCTGGCCGCCGAGGCCCGCCGGCTCGGCCTGCACCTGTGGTTCGTCGCCAAACAGTTCGGGCGCAACCCGGAGCTGGTCCGGGCCGTGGCCCGCCACATCCCGCGGTTCGCCGCCATCGACCCCGCCGAGGCCCGCACCCTGCGTGCGGCGGGGGCCCGGGCGGGCAACCTGGGGCACCTGGTGCAGCTCCCGCACCGGGCCCTGCCTCAGATGCTGGCCTGGCGTCCCGAGGCGGTCACCGTGTTCGACGAGGCCAACGCGCGGGCCGTCTCGGACGCCGCCGCGGCCGCCGGCACGGTCCAGGACGTGCTGGTCCGCATCGAGGGCGCACCCGGGGTGGTCTACCCGGGGCAGGAGGGCGGCGTCCCACTGACGGGACTCGACGCCTTCGCGGAGACGGCCGAGAAGCTCCCCGGCATCCGGATAGCCGGTGTGACGGGCTTCCCCTGTGTGCTGTGCGACCCCGCCTCGGGTACGCCGCAGGCCACCGCGACCTTCGACCTGGTGCTCGGCGCCCGGGACCTGCTGGCCCGCCGGGGCCACCGCGACCTGCTGGTGAGCGCGCCCAGCGCCACCTCCGCCGCGACGCTGCCGCTGCTCGCGGAGCGCGGGGCCACCCACGGCGAACCGGGCCATGCCCTCACCGGCACCACCCCGCTGCACGCCCACGACCCGCACCAGCCGGAGCAGCCCGCCTACGTCTACGTCACCGAGGTGGCGCACCGGCTGGCCGACGGCAGGCCGGCCGTCTTCGGCGGCGGGTTCTACGCCCGCGCCGGCACCGTCGAGGCGCTGGTGCCGCGCACCGGCGCGCGGCTGGCGGTGGCGCCGGCCCCCGCGGAGAACATCGACTACTACCGGCTGCTGGAGCCCGGCCCGGCGCAGCCCGGCGACACGGTCCTGCTGGCCTTCCGCACCCAGGTGTTCGTCACCCGCAGCACGGTCGCGGTGGTCGCCGGCCTGTCCACCGGCCGGCCCCGCCTGACCGGCCTCTACGACCCGCTGGGCAGGGCCTTCTGACCACCCCCCGTACGCCCGCCGGCGCCCGGGCCCGCACGGCCCCGGGTCACGGCGGCCCCCTCGTCCCCCGCACGCCACCAGCGGAACCAGGTACGCCATGAGCAGGACCGTCATCCTCGTCATCGACGGCTTCGGGATCGGCGCCATGCCCGACGCCGGCCGGCTGCGTCCCGGCGACGCCCGGGCCGACACCCTCGGCCGTCTCCTCGACCACCACCGGGCGCGGACGGGCCGGGCCCTGCCGCTGCCCGGTCTGGCGGCGCTCGGCATCGGCGCGGTCCACCCCCACCCGGACCTGCCGCGGACGCCCTCGCTGCCCGTCACCGCCGGCCGGGCCGGGCTCGGCTACCCGGGCGCCGACACCTACGCGGGCCACCAGACCATGATGGGTGCCGACTTCAGCCACGTCACGGTGGCCCGGCTCGCCGAGCACGCCGGGGAGGTGGCCGCCGCCCTGCGCGCCGCCGGCCGCCGGGTGGAGCGCTGGGAGGGCAGGCCGCTGCTGGTCGTCGACGGGCACACGCTGGTCCACGACAACCTGGAGGCCGACCCCGGCATCAACTGGAACGCCTCCGGAAGGCTGGAGGAGACCACCTTCGAGCAGGTCCTCGCCATCGCTTCGACGGTGCGCGAGGTGGCCCCGGTGGCCCGGGTGATCGCCGTGGCCGGGCACAGCGCCCAGCCGCTGCCGTGCCACGTGCGGGAGGGCGACGGCGGCACCCTCGGGCTGGACACGCCCGCCTCGGGGTTCTACCGCAACGGGGGGCTGGAGGTCCGGCACCTGGGGGCGCCGCTGGACCACACCCGGCAACTGCCGGACCTGGCCGCGCGGGCCGGGGCCGCGGTGACGCTGGTGGGGAAGGCGGCCGACCTCCTCGCCTGCGCCGCCGCCGTCCGCCGCCCGGCGGTGGCCACCGCGGAGGTCCTGGCCCACACCGCGGAGGCCGTCCAGGCCACCGGCGACCGGCCCGCACTGGTGGTCGCCAACGTCCAGGAGACCGACCTGGCCGGGCACCAGCAGGACGCCGACCGGTACGTGGAGGTGCTGCGCCGCGTCGACGCGGGCCTGGAGCACCTGGCCGGGCTGCTCACCTCGCCCGGGGACCGGTTGATCGTCACCGGCGACCACGGCAACGACCCGCTGATCGGACACGGCTACCACACCCGGGAGTTCGTGCCGGTGCTCGTGTCGCACCCCGGCCGGGCAGCAGCCGGCGCGCCGGTGCCGGACGCCGCCTCGCTGGCCGACGTCGGCGCGACGGCCGCGGTCGGGCTCGGCCTCGACCCGGCGGCGCTGGGCAACGGACGGCCGCTGCCACTGGGCCCCCTGTCCGGAGCCTCCTCCCGGCGGTGAGGGCGCGGCCGGGCCGGGCCCTCGCCCCGGGGCGTTCCCTCGCTCCACCGGGGCCGCAGGGCGGGTGGTCGCCGCCGGCCGGCGCGCGGCGGCGCGCCCGGCCGCCGGCGACGAGAGCGAGCGTGGCGGCTTCGGTCAGGACGAACCGGCGCGCCGGCGCCGGACGTCCGCCACGGCCGGCCGCCGCGGCCCTATCCGCCGAGGCCCAGGAACGCGACCGCCCGGGCGGCCATCCCGCTGGTGGGCAGGGAGTGCCCGACACCCTGCACGCTGATCGCCTCGACCGGCGCCTGGGCGCCCGTGGACCCGTACCGGGTGCGCGTCCAGCCGGCCTGCGGCTGGTCCGTCGCCGCAGGCGTCCGGCTCACCCCCAGGACGTCGGTCCACTGCTTGATCTCCTCGCCGAAGTTGTTGTAGTTCAGCGTGGTGTCCGCGGTGCCGTGCCACACCTGCACCCGGGGGCGGGCACCGGAGTAGCCGGGGTAGGCAGCCCGCACCAGGTCGCCCCACTGCTGCGGTGTCCTGCTGATCTGGCCGTTCGCACAGGCGCTGTTCCAGCCGGAGCCGTCGGTGGTGGCGAAGCAGCCGAACGGCACCCCCATGAACGCCGCGCCCGCCTTGAAGAGGTCCGGGTAGTCGCCGAGCAGGACGTCGGTCATCATCGCGCCGGAGGAGGCGCCGGTGACGTACACCCGGTTCGGGTCGGCCCCGTTGTGCTGCTCGACGTAGCGGACCATGGACGCGATGCTGGTCGGGTCGCTCCCGCCCTCGTGCTTCAGGGCCTGGGGCGAGGAGACGTCGAAACACTGGCCGCTGACGTTGGCGTCCGGATAGACCACGACGAAGCCGTACCGGTCGGCCAGCGAGGCGAACTCGGTGCCCGAGTAGAAGGCGGGCCCGGTCCCCGTGCAGTAGTGGACGGCCACCAGTACCGGCGGGTGCGCGCCCGCGCTGCTCGGGACGTACTCGTACATGCGCAGGTTGCCCGGGTTGTTCCCGAAGCCGGTCACCTCGGTGAGCCCGGCGGCGTGCGCGCGGGGGACGTTCAGCGACAGGCCCGCCAGCGCGAGGAGCACCACGGTCAGGACGGCGAGCAGGGCGCGGGGACGGCTGCGGCCCGGTAACGCCGGGGCGGGGAGTGAGACGTGCGGCATCGGGACGACCTCTCTGGAAGGGTGGGCGTGGACCTCCGTACGCCCTGCCGCGACAGGGCGGAGGCGCACCGCGGCCCACCGCGACGGAACCGGTCCGGCCGGTGCGGGGAAGGGGCCGCAGGCGCGGCTCCCGGGGGCCGGCGGGGACGGCGCACTCCCGCACCGGACGCGCCCGGGCGGGCGCGTGCCCTCACCCTTCCCCTCTCCTGACGGACCGGCGCCCTCGGACGACGAGCCGTGACGCGTCCCGCCTGCGGGCGCGGGCCGACGGCGACGGGCGGTGCGGGTGCACCAGGGTGGTCCGCTTCCGGACGAAGGGGCGGGGCCGGATCGCCGCCCCACGCACCTCGAAAACTTTCTGGAAGCAACCCGAAAGTTAAGTCCGGCGGACAGCAGCGTCAAGACGTCCGGCACCGACTCGACGTGATGACCGCACAGTCGACCGCGCGGCCCGAACCACCCCTGGAGGCAGCCGTGTTGCGCGATCTCCCTCCGTGGGCCGCCGTCCGCACCGCCGCGGCAGGGGTTGCCGTGCACCGCCGCCGGGCAGTCGTGGCGGCCGGGCCCGTACCGCCACCACCAGACCACCGTCACCCCTGCCAAGCCCCTCCCGCGGGCCGGTCCGCTGTCGCCTCCTCCAGCAGCCGGAGGAAGGCGCGGGCGGCGGGCGAGGCCCCGGAGGAAGCCCACACCGCCTGCACCACCCGCGGCGGCGCGCCGGCGAGAGGGACCGCACGCACCTTTGGCATCCGGGCGGCAGTGGCGGCGGAGACCACGCCGACCCCCAGGCCCCGCCCGACGAGCTGCCCCAGCAGCGCCGTGGTGTCGGCCTCGAAGGCGACGGTACGGGTGACGCCCGCCGCGGCGAAGACCGTGTCGTTGTGCCGGCGGATGCCGGAGCCGGGAGGCATGTCGACCATGTCCTCCGCCGCCAACCGGGCCGGGGTGAGCCGCCCGTCCCCTGCCGCCGGGTGCCGGAGCGGGACGATGGCGACCAGCTCCTCGTGTGCGAGGACGCGCCCGGACAGCCCGCCGGGAAGCCGCTCCGGTCCGGCATCGACGAAGGCCAGGTCGCAGACGCGCTCCCGCACCTGCTGCAGGAGGTCCCGGACCAGGCGGGTGCGCAGCGTGACCCGGACCGCCGGGTACCGGTCCCGGTAGGTGGCCAGCAGGTCCGGCAGGTCCACGGCAGCGAGCGGTGCGATGGTGCCGATGCTCAGCGCGCCGCGCACCTCGCCTGCGCAGGCGTCCACCTCACTGCGGGCCCGCTCCACAGCGGCCAGGGCCTCGCGGGCCGGGCCCAGGAAGGCCTCCCCGGCAGCCGTGACCCGCACCCGGCGACTGGTGCGTTCGAACAACCGGGTGCCCAACTCTGCCTCCAGGCGGGCGACCTGGTGGCTGAGTGCCGACTGGACGACGAAGCAGCGGTGGGCGGCGCGGGTGAAGCTGCCGGTTTCGGCGACCGCGACGACGTAGGCGAGTTGGCGGAGTTCCATGGCTGCATCGTCATTCCAGATCGCTGGGATGACAACCATCTGTTGGACTCATCCTCCGGGGCCCGCGCAGCATGGCCGTGAGCCGGAACCCGACCGCTCGGCGGGGACCGCACCGCCTCCCCCGCACAGGCCTCCTGGAAGGAGAAGCCGCATGGCTTCCCCCGCTGCTCCTCCCCCTCCGGTGCCCGCCGGCGCCCCCGGCCTCCGCGCCACCAACGCCGGCAGTGACGGGCCGGGCCGCGGCACGGTCCTGCTGATGTCCGTGGCCGTGGGGCTGTGCGTGGCCGGCAACTACTACGCGCAGCCCCTGCTGGACACCATCGCCCGCGACCTGTCCCTCCCGTCCGCCACCGCCTCCCTCGTGGTGACGGCTGCTCAGGTCGGTTACGCCCTGGGGCTGGCCCTGGTGCTCCCCTTGAGCGATCTGCTGGAGCGGCGCCGGCTGGTGTGCGGCCTGACCCTGGCCACGGCGTTCTCGCTCGCCCTGACGGCCGGCGCCCCGAACGCCTTCCTCCTTCTGACGGGTACCGCGCTGACCGGTCTGCTGTCGGTGACGGCGCAGGTCCTCGTTCCGTTCGCCGCCGACCTGGCCGCACCGCACCGACGCGGCCGGATCGTGGGCACGGTGATGAGCGGGCTGGTGCTGGGCATGCTGCTGGCCCGCACCGCCTCCGGGGCGTTGGCCGCGGTCGGCGGCTGGCGCACGGTCTACTGGGCCGCGGCGGTGGCGATGCTCGCCCTGACCGCGGCTCTGCGCCGGGTCCTCCCGCGGCACCGCGGCGCCGCCGGTCTGCGCTACGCCGGTCTGCTCCGCTCCACCGTGCGTCTGCTGGTCGAGGAGCCGGTCCTGCGGACGCGTGCGGTGATCGGCATGCTGGCCTTCGCCTGCTTCAGCGTGCTCTGGACCGCTGTGGCCTTCCTCCTCTCCGGCCCGGGGTACGGCTGGTCGGGCGGGCAGATCGGACTGCTCGGCCTGGCGGGCGCAGCCGGCGCGGTCGCCGCCCAGTTGGCCGGCCGGCTCGCCGACCGCGGCCGCACCGCACTGACCACGGGTGCCGGCGCCCTCCTCCTGCTCGTCTCCTGGGGGCTGCTGGCCCTGGGAGCACACCACCTGGTCGCGCTGCTCGCCGGCGTCGTGCTGCTGGACCTGGCCCACCAGGGCGTGCACATCAGCAACCAGTCGCTGATCTACGCGCTGCGTCCGCAGGCCCGCGGCCGCGTCACCTCGGCGTACATGACCTGCTACTTCGCCGGCGGTGCCGTCGGCTCGGCCCTGGTCGGCGTGGTCCACTCGCTCGCCGGCTGGTACGGGGTGTGCGTCCTGGGCGCCGTGCCGGCCCTGCTGCTGCTCCTGGTGTGGCTGGCCGGCATCCCCCGGTTGCGCCGGTGGTGGCGACGGCAGCACCGGCTGCAGGAGCTGTGGGCGGTGGCGAATGCGGCGGTGATGGCCTCGGCCCTGCTGCTGCTCGTCGCGCTGGCCGTCCGCCTGTCCTGACGCCCTGCGGGCCGGGCCGAAGGCCACCGGCCCGGCCGCCGGCGGGTGGGGGAGGCGAAGACGAGGCCGGTGCTGTCACCGGCCGCGCCACCGGGTCAGGCCTCGGACCCCGGCTCCGGCCGGGAGGAGCCGGAGTGGCGCAGCTCCTCGTTGATCCGCTTGGCCTCCTCCAGCTGGTCCTCGAGGATGATGATGCGGCAGGCCGCCTCGATGGGGGTGCCCTGGTCGACGAGTTCACGGGCGCGCGCGGCCATGCGGAGCTGGTACCGGGAGTAGCGGCGGTGACCGCCCTGCGAACGCAGGGGGACGATCAGCCGGGCCTCACCCACGGCCCGCAGGAACGCCGGCGTGGTGCCGAGGATCTCGGCGGCGCGCCCCATGGTGTAGGCGGGGTAGTCGTCGTCGTCGAGACGGCTCGACGGACTGGCGTTTGTCTCTTCGGTCACTGGCACCTTCGTGGGCCCCCCGGTCGGGGACGGGCCCCTTGTCGTCCGGGCGATCCTGCTGGCGGGACCGCGCACTGCGGCGCGGGCCCGAAGCCACCGGGACCCGCGTCGGCGACACGAGCCGCAGGGGCGGCTCCCTCACTCCGTCGCCGGTCCTGCACCCCGGGCGCCCGCGTGGCGTTCGACGCTGCGCACACACCCAGAGATCTCATGGCTACACGAAAGACCCTAGCCCCCCCGGCGCCTCATGTCTACTTTCGCCGATACAGGTTTTCTTCCGCCGTTCACCGGTTTTCCGCCGCCACTTCGGAAGGAATTCCCCCCGCCCCCGGGTGCAGCATGACGGGTGACGACGGCAACCCGTCGCCCTCACCGCCGCCGCAGCGCGCACACCCCACCCGCAGTGCCGCATACCTCTCGTCGCCGCTGCAGAAATACGGGAAATGGGCGGTGGAGAGTTGCTGGACCGGCGGAGCGAACCGGCAAAGCTATCAGCCACCGCGGCTCACCCCGTGCTACTGTGGATTCAGTTGCAGTTGTGGTTCCCAGAAAACTTCAGGTGCTCTTTCGGGCTTCGGCCCACGAGCATCCTTTTTCATTTCCGGTGTTCCGGAGGGGGAAATCATCGCAGCGACTCCGGGTCCGCAAGGTGCGGACTCCGGGCACTGCCCCCAAGGGAGATTCAATATGGCATCTGGCACCGTGAAGTGGTTCAACGCGGAAAAGGGCTTCGGCTTCATCGAGCAGGACGGCGGCGGCGCTGACGTGTTCGCCCACTACTCGAACATCGTCGCCACCGGCTTCCGCGAGCTTCAGGAAGGCCAGAAGGTGAACTTCGACGTCACTCAGGGCCAGAAGGGCCCGCAGGCCGAGAACATCGTTCCCGCCTGACGCTGACGCGTACTGAGAGCTGGGGCCCGCACCCGTGGGTGCGGGCCCCAGCTCGTCCGCGTTGTCCGCCTCGCGCCGGCCCTGACCGGCTCCGAGCGGCACGCGACTCGGCGACACCCGTCAACGGGACGCCCAGATCTTCGGCCGGACGCAATCCCGTCACGGCCCCCACGCCCGGACATCCGGTTTCCACTCCCCCAGGTCTCCACACCGGCGCGTTTCCCATACGGTCCTTTCACGGCCCGTGTGCGTTCCCTTTTTACTTCGGCTCGTTCCTGTTCCCCGGGCAGCATGTCGCTGCTGGGAAGTTCGTTGACACGTGCCGCATCGAGGAAGGTTCTGTATGAACCGCACTGCTCGCACGAACGACGGCTCCCAGCGTTCCCGTTCCGGTGCCGCCGGCTCCGGTCGCGGCAACCGCGGCCGTCCGCAGGGCTCGGGCCGCCAGGGCTCCGCGTCCCGTCCGGCTCCGGCCAAACGCTCGGGTGGCCAGGGCCGCCGCGGCGCCCCGCAGGGCGGAGAGTTCGCCCTCCCGGTCAGCTCCACCCCGGCGCTGCCGGCCGTCGAGACCTTCGCCGAGCTCGCGCTGCCCGAGCAGCTGCTGACCGCCCTGCACTCCGAGGGGCTCTCGGTGCCCTTCCCCATCCAGGCGGCGACCCTGCCGAACTCGCTGGCCGGCCGGGACGTCCTGGGCCGCGGCCGTACCGGCTCGGGCAAGACCCTCGCCTTCGGACTCGCCATGCTGGCCCGCACCGCCGGACAGCGCGCCGAGCCCCGGCAGCCGCTGGCACTCGTCCTCGTCCCCACCCGCGAGCTGGCCCAGCAGGTCACCGACGCGCTCACCCCCTACGCCAAGGCGCTGCGCCTGCGGCTGACCACCGTGGTCGGCGGCATGTCCATCGGGCGCCAGGCGGGTGCGCTGCGCGGCGGGACCGAGGTCGTCGTGGCGACGCCCGGCCGCCTCAAGGACCTCGTCGACCGCGGCGAGTGCCGGCTCGACCAGGTCGCCATCACCGTCCTGGACGAGGCCGACCAGATGGCGGACATGGGCTTCATGCCCCAGGTGACGCGCCTGCTCGACCAGGTGCAGCCGGGTGGGCAGCGGTTGCTCTTCTCCGCCACGCTCGACCGCAACATCGACCTGCTGGTCCGCCGGTACCTCACCGACCCGGTGGTGCACTCCGCCGACCCGTCCACCGCGACGGTCACCACGATGGAGCACCACGTCCTCCACGTGCACGGCGAGGACAAGCACGCCACCACCACGGAGATCGCCGCCCGCGACGGCCGCGTGATCATGTTCCTGGACACCAAGCACGCGGTGGACCGGCTCACCAAGAAGCTCCTGGCCGTCGGTGTGCGTGCCTCGGCCCTGCACGGCGGCAAGTCCCAGTCGCAGCGCACCCGCACGCTGGCCCAGTTCAAGACCGGCCACGTCACGGTCCTGGTGGCCACCAACGTCGCCGCCCGCGGCATCCACGTCGACAACCTCGACCTCGTCGTCAACGTCGACCCGCCCAGCGACCACAAGGACTACCTGCACCGCGGCGGTCGCACCGCCCGGGCCGGCGAGTCCGGCACGGTGGTCACCCTGGTCCTCCCCGAGCAGCGCCGCGGCGTCAACCGCCTGATGGCCGACGCCCAGATCAACGCCCAGGTCACCAGGGTCCGCTCGGGCGAGCCCGAACTGAGCCGCATCACCGGCGCCCGCAAGCCCTCGGGGGTGCCCGTCACCATCACCGCCCCGGCGGTGGAGGAGGCGCCCAAGCGCAGGAGCTCCTCCTCCCGCGGACGCCGCAGCCGGCCCGCCCAGAACCGCCGCCGTTCCGCCTCCTCCGCCGTGTAGGCGCCCGCCCGGGGCTGCCGCAGTACGCCGGACCTCCGCAGCTTCTCCCTCCAACCCCTTGAGGACATATGCGCTGCATCATCGCCAACTTCCCCTTCGACCTCCTCAAGAAAGACGTGGAGCAGGCGATGAAGGGGGTCCGGCCGGAACCCGTGTCGGGGCCGTCGGTGTCCGTCGGCCGCCGCGTCTACCCCGTCAAGCAGGTGGGTGAGGTCGTCACCCGGCAGGACCGCCGCGACTTCACCGCCGGTGAGATGACCCGGGCGCTGACCCGGCTCGGCTTCACCTGCCACACCGCCACGCCCGCGGCGGTCCTGACCCCCGTCCAGGCGGCTGCGGAACAGCTGGGCGGCTCCCCCCGGCCGTGACCCGTGCCCGGAGCCGGCGTCGGCGGTGGCGGACCGGAAGGTTCCCTCTCCGACGCGGGCCCGGAGCGCGTCGGAACTTGTAGAATCAGCGCCCATGTCGACCCCCGATGAGCTACTCGTTGACATCGCCGCCAGGGTGGAGTCGGAACAGACCAGTCAGATGTCCCTCACCGTCGTGGTGCACGGGGCGGTCATCACCGGCCGTCTGGCTCCCGAGCGGATGTGGCGGCAGCGCGTGGCGGAGGTCCTGGGCGCCTCCGACCGGCTCGGCCCCTTCGCCGGCATCTTCATGGCACCGTCCCGGGACACGACGGCCCGAGCGCCCGAGCGCCCCTCCCACCTGCACTTCCACGTGGCCAGGATTCTGCAGGGCCAGGTCGGCATCCCCGAGACGGGCGGCATGTACCGCATCGCCCTGGAGAACGTGAGCGCCTGGACCGTCGGCGACTTCAGCTACCAGTGAGCGCGCCGGACCAGCCGGCCGGAAGCCGGGCGGGCGCGGCTGCCCGTGGCCGTGCCCCCACCGGCACCGTTGTGCCCGGCTCCCTCCTGTAGTCAGCTGTCCCGTATGGGAAAGAGAAGCACCGCCGCGCTGCTGACCGTCCTTGTCGCCGCGTCCCTCCTGACGGCCGGTCCGGTACCGGCGGCCGGCGCCGCCGAGCCGCCGTCCGGAGCCGTGCCCACCTCGGTCCGGGGTGTCGCGCTGGACACGGTGACCATCCCCGAACTGCAGACGTACCTGTCGCACGGCTCGCTGACCTCCGTGGCCCTGACCCGCGCCTACCTGGCGCGGATCAGGGCCCTGGACCCGAAGATCAACGCGGTGCTGCGCACCGACCCGACGGCGCTTCGCCAGGCCGCCGCCAGTGACGCCCGGCACCGCCGCGGGGACGCCCGCGGACCGCTCGACGGCATTCCCGTCCTGCTCAAGGACAACATCGACACCGCTGACATGCCGACCACCGCGGGGTCGCTGGCGCTGGCCGGTCCTCCCCCGGACGCCGACGCGGCCCTGGTGACCCGGCTGCGGGACGCCGGGGCGGTGGTGCTCGGCAAGACCAACCTCTCCGAATGGGCCAACTTCCGTGCCGCGAAGCCCACTTCCGGCTGGTCGGCGGTGGGCGGCCAGACCCACAACCCCTTTGTGCTGGACCGCAACCCCTGCGGTTCGTCCGCCGGTTCGGCCGCCGCGCTCGCCGCCTCCCTGTCCCAGGTGGCGATCGGCACCGAGACCGACGGGTCCGTCGTGTGCCCGGCCGGGATGAACGGGGTGGTCGGCCTCAAGCCCAGCCTGGGCATGGTCAGCGGCCGGGGCGTGGTGCCGATCTCCGCCGAGCAGGACACCGCAGGGCCCATGGCGCGCAACGTGGTGGACACGGCGCTCACCCTGTCGGTGCTCGCCGGCGGCACCGGACAGCTGAGCGGCCTCCCCGACGGTTCCACCGCTGCCTCAGGTCTGCGCGGCAAGCGGATCGGCCTGTGGCGGCTGCCTTCGCTCGGGCCCCGGGTCGACGAGGTGATGACCCGCACGGCGCAGCGGCTGCGGAGTGCCGGGGCGCAGGTCGTCGAGGTGACCCCGCCCTACCAGCAGCGGCTCGCGGAACTGGAGTTCCCGGCGCTGCTGAGCGAGTTCCACCGCGACATCGACACCTACCTCGCCACCCGCAACGGGCCCCGGGACCTCGCCGGACTCGTCGCGTTCAACCGCTCCCACCCGGCGGAGCGGACCTGTTTCGCCGGGCAGGAACTCTTCGAGCAGGCACTCGCGGCACCCCCCACCACCGACCCGGGGTACCGGGCGATGCGCGCCGAGCTGCGGGACCTCTCGCAGCGCTCTCTCGACGAGACCATGGCCGCCGAGCGACTGGACGCCATCGCCGCACCGACCAACCCGCCCGCCTGGACCACCGACTGCGCCAGGGGTGACAACGACGTGATCCCCTCCTCCACCCCGGCGGCCGTGGCCGGGTACCCCTCGCTGTCGGTCCCCGCCGGTTCGGTGGGTCAACTGCCCGTGGGTCTGCTCCTCATGGCCGGTAAGGACCAGGACGCGGCGCTGCTGTCGCTGGGGGCCGCGGTGGAGCACCGGCTGGACGCCTGGCGGGCGCCCCGGTACCTGCCGACGACGGGGGGCGGGAGCAGCCGCTGAGGAGGTCCGCAGCGGCCCTCGGCACGGGGGCCGCTGCTCCGGCGTCCACCGGGCCGGGGCCCCGGGGCGCCGTCGCCGCCCCGGGCGGCGGGGCGGTCGAGGCGGGGCGCCGGCGTCAGCTCTTGCGCAGGTCCGGAGCGGGGACCCCGATGAGCAGGCGGCGCACGGCGTCCCAGGCGGCCCGCACGGCCCGCGTCACGGCAGGGGAGTCGCTGCTCAGGATGCGTGCCCACGCACCGCTGTCGTCGGGCAGGACGCTGACGCCGAACAGCAGCCCGGTGGCCAGCAGGGCTTCGTGGAGGACGTCGGCGACCCGGGCTGCGGGGGCGAGCGGGGTGAGGACGTACAGCGAGGCCGTCAGGTCGTGTCCGGCGAAGACCGCCGGGCCGCTCACCCCGCCCGCGGACTGCGGTTCCAGCCGCACGGAGTCCACCGCCAGCAGGCTCCCGTCGGGACGCCGGACCTCCAGGTCGCTGAAGAGCATGCGGTAGGCGTGGCGTTCGTCCCGCGCCAGCCGTCCTGCCGCGATCGTCTCGCCCAGCAGGACGGTGGCGCTGGAGTCGAGCGTCACCCTGGTGTGCTGGTAGAAGCGCGCGTCCCGGTAGGGGATCAGCGGGTCGGGCAGGTACTCGACGTAACTCCCGTCCTGGACTCGGAGGTTGACGACCTGGGTCGCATGGTCGAACTCCATGCGGTGCACCTTGGTGGCGGCCTGCGTGGTGAGGTGCACGGCGGTGTCGGGGCCGCAGTCGACGTCGATGCGGTTGCGGTCGGCCTGGAGGATGCCGCCGCCGGTCGACATCAGGTAGGTCACCGGCATGTCGGGCCGCAGCGGGTCGACGTAGAGCGGCCGCATCACCTGCAGCGGGGACTTCTGGTAGCGGTCGACGAGTTCGGTGCGGTCGCCGACGCGCGCGTAGCGCAGTTCGAGCAGGCCGACCTTGCCGGGGCGCCCGGCGGCCAGGGTGTCCGGCGGGGAGTCGAGGGCGAGCATGCGGGCGGGGGTCCGCACGGGTTCGTAGTGCGCGGGGTCCAGCCGCGCGGGCGCCGTGGTCACGCGGAAGCCGCCTCCTGGGCGGCCTCGTGGGACAGGACGAAGTCGGCGATGGTGCCGAGGCCCTGACCGGTGAGGGAGTTGGTCAGCACCACCGGGCGGCCTTCCCGTACCCGGCGGGCGTCGGACTCCATGACGTCCAGGTCGCACCGCACGTACTGGGCGATGTCGACCTTGTTGATGACGAGGAGTTCGCACTCGGTGATGCCGGGGCCCCGCTTGCGCGGCATCTTGTCGCCCTCGGCGGTGTCCAGCACGAAGAGGAACAGGTCGACGAGGGCGGGGCTGAAGGTGAGGGTCAGGTTGTCGCCGCCGCTCTCGAAGAGCAGCGTGTCCACCTGGGGGAAGCGCTCCAGGAGTTCGTCGGCCGCGGCCTGGTTCATCGTGGGGTCGTCGCGGACGGCGGTGTGCGGGCAGGCACCGGTCTCGACGCCGACGATGCGGTCCGCCGCCAGGATGCCGTCCAGGGTGCGGCGGACGTGGGCGGCGTCCTCGGAGGTGTAGATGTCGTTGGTGATGACGGCGGGGGTGCGGCCCCGCTCGATCAGCACCGGGACGAGCGCCTCGATGAGGGCGGTCTTGCCCGAGCCGACCGGTCCGGCGATGCCCACCCGCAGCACACCGTCCTTGGGGCGCTGCAGGAACTCGTCGTGGTCGTGGTGGTGGCGGGCCTGTGTGGGGTCGTGCATGGCGGGGTCCTTCTGTGGTGGGTTCTTCCGGGTGCGGTGGGTGCCGGGCCCGTGGGTCGGCCGTCAGCTGGCGAACAGGCGGGCCTCCGCCCGCTCGTGGCGGCCGGCCATGACGTCGGCCATCGGGACGAAGCCTCCGATGTCGGCGAGCTCCCGGGCCAGGGCGGCCTCGACGGTCTCCTCGATCACGGGGGCCGCCCGGTGGAGGACGACCTGGGCCCGGCGGTGGTCGGTCAGGCGCAGCCGCAGGGCGGCGCCCACGAGGCTGGCCGCGAGGGCGAACAGTTCGCAGGTGACCGCCTGCCGCACGGGCACGCCGTTGCCGGCGTGGACGACTGCGGCGACGACCGGCTGGCAGCCCCGGACGGCACCTTCCCGGTACAGGGTCCGGTAGCGCTCGATCTGCGGTGTGCCGTAGACCTCCGCCGCCAGGTCCAGGAGTTGGCGGCCGGTGCGGACGGTGGCCTGCCGGGCCTCGCGGCCCAGCCGGGTGGCGTGCAGCCGCTGCTCCACCGCCGTCAGCTGCGTCCAGTCCTGCGCGAGGACGGCACGGTGGGCGAGGGCGAGGGCGGTCGCGTCGGCCGGACCCGCGCTGTGGCGCAGCAGGTCGTGCAGGAGGCCGGGCAGGCTGTGCGGGGTCACCGCGCGGGCCTGCTGGAAGCCCTCCAGGCCGTGGGAGAGGGTGTAGTAGCCGCTGGGGAAGGCCGAGTCGGTGAGCTGGAGCCCGGTCAGCAGCGCGGGGATCGGCATCGCTTCGGTCACGCCGGGGCTCCGTATCTGCCAGGTGGTGGGTGGCCCGGCGGCCGGTCTCGGCCGCCGGGTCGGGGTCAGACGATGTAGAAGAGGTGGTTGAGGGGGAGGCGCTCGGCCGGCTCGATGGTCGCGGCCTCGCCGTCGACGGTGACCTTGTAGGTGTCGGGGTCCACCTCGATGCGGGGCAACGCGTCGTTGCGCACCATGTGCTCCTTGCCGATGCTCCGGCACCGCTGCACCGGCTCGGTGCGGCGCTGCAGGCCGAGTTGCTCGGGGACGCCGGCGGCGAGGGAGGCCTGCGACATGAAGGTGACCGAGGTGTGCTGCCGGGCGCGGCCCATGGAGCCGAACATGGGGCGGTAGTAGACCGGTTGCGGTGTCGGCAGGGAGGCGTTGGGGTCGCCCATCAGGGCCCAGTTGACCATGCCGCCCTTGATGATGAGCTTGGGCTTGGCGGCGAAGGAGTGGATCGGCCAGAGCACGATGTCGGCGAGCTTGCCGGGTTCGATCGAGCCGATCACGTCCGCGGCGCCGACCGCCTTCGCCGGGTTGATCGTCAGCTTGGCCAGGTACCGCAGCACGCGGGCGTTGTCGTTGCGGGAGCTGTCCTCGGGCAGCGGGCCGCGCATGTCCTTGCAGTGGTGCGCCGTCTGGAAGGCGCGCAGGAAGGACTCACCGACCCGTCCCATCGCCTGGGAGTCGGAGGAGAAGATGCTGATCACACCGAGGTCGTGCAGCACGGTCTCGGCCGCGATCGTCTCGGCGCGCACCCGGCTGTCGGCGAAGGAGACGTCCTCGGGGATGTCGCGGGAGAGGTGGTGGCAGACCATCACCATGTCCAGCAGTTCGTCCACCGCGTTGACCGTGTACGGCAGCGTCGGGTTGGTGGAGGCCGGCAGGACGTTGGCCTCGCCGGAGACCCGGATGATGTCGGGTGCGTGGCCGCCGCCGGCCCCCTCGGTGTGGAAGGTGTGGATGGTGCGGCCGTTGATCGCGGACAGGGTGTCCTCGAAGAAGCCGCCCTCGTTGAGGGTGTCGGTGTGGATGGCCATCTGCACGTCGTGCTCGTCGGCGACCTGCAGGGCGGTGTCGATGACGGCAGGGGTGGCGCCCCAGTCCTCGTGCACCTTCAAGCCGGCCACGCCCGCCTCGACCTGCTCGCGCAGGGCCTCGGGCCGGCTGCCGTTGCCCTTGCCGAGCAGTCCCACGTTGACGGGGAGGTCCTCGACGGCCTCCAGCATCCGGTGGATGTTCCACGGGCCGGGGGTGCAGGTCGTGCCGTTGCTGCCGTCGGTCGGGCCGGTGCCGCCGCCGAAGAAGGTGGTGATGCCGTTGGACAGGCCCTCCTGGGCCTGCTGGGGCGAGATGAAGTGGATGTGGGTGTCGACGCCGCCGGCGGTGGCGATCAGGTGCTCGCCGGAGATGACCTCGGTGCCGGGGCCGATGACGAGCTTGGGGTCGACGCCGTTCTGGAGCTGCGGGTTGCCGGCCTTGCCCACGCCGACGATCAGGCCGCCGCGGACACCGATGTCGCCCTTGACGACGCCGAGCACCGGGTCGAGGACCACGACGTTGGTGATGACCATGTCCAGGGCGCCGTCGCGGTTGAGGGCGGAGGGGTCCTGGGCCATGCCGTCGCGGATCGCCTTGCCGCCGCCGTAGACGGCCTCCTCCCCGTAGGAGCCGGCGTTGTGGTCGTACTCGACCTCGACGACCAGGTTGGTGTCGGCCAGGTGGAACCGGTCGCCCACGGTGGGGCCGAACAGGTCCGTGTACTGCTTGCGCGGGATGATGGCCATCAGTGCTGAGCCCTCTCGGCGGCGGTGGTCTCGGGGGCGGTCTCCTCGTCGTCGGCCGCGTTCTCGATGCCGGCGTCCGGGCCGTCGTCCCCGGGGCGGACGAAGCCCCGTTCCGCCGCCCGGCGCAGCGCGGCCCGCCTGGTGTCGGGGGCGGACAGGCCGCCGCCGACGAGCCCGGCGAAGCCGTCGAGCCGTCCGGTCCCGGCGAAGGCGCACAGGGCGACCTCCCGGGTGTCACCGGGCTCGAAGCGCACCGCGGTGCCTGAGGGGATGTCCAACCGCATGCCGTAGGCGGCTTCGCGGTCGAAGCTCAGGGCCCGGTTGGTCTCGAAGAAGTGGTAGTGGGAACCGATCTGCACGGCCCGGTCGCCGGTGTTGGCGACCGAGATCCTGACCTTGGCCCGGTCGGCGTTGATCACGATCGGATCGTCCCCGTAGAGGTAGTGGGCTCCGCCCGACATCTGTTGCCTCCTGTAGGTCCTGGGACGCGCCCTCAGGCGTTGATCGGGTCGTGGCAGGTGACCAGCTTCGTCCCGTCGACGAAGGCCGTCTCGACCTGGAGGACGGTGAGCATCTCCCGCACCCCGGGCATGACCTCGTCGAGGGCGACGACCTTGCGCCCCAGCTCCATGCACTCGGCGACGGTGTGCCCGTCCCTGGCCGCCTCCAGGACGGCTTCGGTGATGAGGGCTGCGGCTTCGGTGTAGTTGAGCTTGGTACCCCGGTCCCTGCGGCGACGGGCCAGGTCCGCCACCACGTAGACGTGGAGTTTGTCGAGCTCGCGGGGGGCGAGGTTCATGGCGTCACTCTGCTTTCCTTGAAGGAGATGCCCGGCCGGCCCAGCGCTGGACCCGCCGCGAGGAAGAGCCAGGTCGTCACTACGAACGGCCAGGTGAAGGGGGACCCGCCGGACGGCTGGGTGAACGCTTCCCAGGCGGCGGTGAAGGGGACGGACGCCACGACGGCGAGCGCGGTGTACCCGGCGACCCACCGGGTGGGGCTCAGGAAGGTGGCGGCCAGCGCGATGGCGCACAGCACCCCGTTGTAGCCGTAGAGGCCCTCGGTTATCCGGTCGGCGGGCAGCCCGGCGGCGCAGGCCGTCACCGTGGCGAGGACGCTGCCGCCGGCCGCCGCCAGGGCCGCGGTCCGTGAGGTGAGGAGGAGTCCGGCCAGCAGGATCAGGCCTGCGTACCACTTGTCGAGGAAGAAGACCTGGCCCAGGTTGTCGCAGAACGCCTGGCCGGCCTGCGCGGCGGTCAGCGTGGTGAACCCGCCGGCCCGTGCCGGCAGTGCCGCCGCGGCCGGCGTCGTCGGCAGGGCGATCACCAGCGCCCCGGTGACCAGGCAGTAGGGGGCGGTCAGCACGGGCAGTTGGAGCCGTCCGAAGAGGCGGCCGGCCGCCGCACCCAGCACCGAGCAGACCGCCGCGCCCAGGACGGCCAGTACGGCGGTCCGCCACGAGGCACCGAACCTGACGAGAAGGGCGATGCCGGTCAGGCAACCGCAGTAGCCCTCCAGGCCCTTGGCCACCTTCTCCCGGTCACAGCCCAGGACGGCGGCGGCAGCGGTGGACGCGCACCCGCCGAGCAGACCGAAGACCCCGGTGCGCCACCCGCCGGCGAACAGGGCGAGGGTGAACAGCAGCCCCGTCCATGGGCTCGCGCTGAGCGCGACCTGGGCGACGCCCCGCAACTGCACCTGGCCGACCAGGAGCGATGCCCGGCTTCTCGTGCGCACCGCCTGTCCCACCGCGGACACGTCTACTCCCTTGCGGACATGACGAAGTGGCCGTCAGCTCCCGGAGGCGGGGGCCGCGGCACCGAATCAACTTTCTGTTGAAACGGTACGCCCGGCGAAAGCGGGGCATCGTCGCGGAGACCGGCCGCTGTACGTGTCCGGAACGATACGGTACGAAATAACCGCTGTTGGGAAACGGTGCCGCAGCTGCCCGGTGAAACGTCCATGTCAGCCGAGGGCCCGTCAGACTTGGGGAGAGGTTGAACCTCTGTTGAGTCCTTCATACCTGGCGTTTGACCAGGTCATGGACGGGCTTCCGGTTCCCCGCCGGACACCGTCGGCTCTGCGGGCGGGGGGGCAGACACGGGACAGGCCGATGCCTGGAGCCGTCCGCCCCTGGCGCCCGGCCCACGCCCTCCCCCTTCCTTCCCTGCCCGCTCCGGAGGGGCCGACTCCCCCTGCGGACTGCCACTGCCCGGCTGCCGCACGGCACGACCGGAGCGTGCGGTCGGAACCGGCAGCGGCGAGCGACGTGCCGTAGTAATCCTGTGAGTATCCACGCCCCTTCCGTTCGGAGTCGTCGATGAACGTCCGCCGTGTCGTGCCCAACATCTCCACCGAGGCCCTGCCGGAAAGCCGCGCGTTCTACGGCCTGCTGGGCTTCGAGGAGGTGATGAACCACGGCTGGATCATGACGCTCGCACCCCGCTCCCACCCGGCGGCCCAGGTCAGCTTCATGACCGGGGACGCGACGGCACCGGTGGTCCCGGACCTGAGCATCGAGGTGGACGACGTGGACGCGGCCTACGCGGTCGTGCGGGAGAGCGGGGCCGAGATCGTCCACCCGTTGCAGGACGAGGAGTGGGGCGTGCGGCGGTTCTTCGTCCGCGACCCCGGCGGCCGGGTGGTCAACGTACTGGCCCATCGCTGACGCACTACGGCCCCGTACTGCGCGCACGGGCCAGCGGGGTCGTCGCACCGGAACCCCACGCCACCGTGCAGGGCGCCGCGGTCCCGCGGGACACCCCCGCTTCGGACACCGGAGGAGTGACACCCGGGGGGCCGGCGCCGCCACCTCCTCAGCGCCGCCTACCGGACCGCCGGCCGCGGGTTGGAACCCGGCACGGCCCCGACCCGCCGCGCACGCCGCCCGAGCACCGTCGGGCAGCCGGTCGCCGGGTGGGTTCCGGCGTCAAGTCTCCGTTCGGGGCCGGGTAAGCTCGCGGGCGACGACCACGTTCGTGGCGCGTCGAAGGGGGCGGGGTGAACGGGGAAGGCGGTGCCCTGGTGCCCGCGGCACGGACCGGCGTGGCCGTCCTGGACCCGGCCGGCCGGCACGGGCGACCGGAACCGTCCGAAACAGTGCTGCTCCACCCGCCGGCGGGCTCGGTGAACACGCCGAGCAGCTAAGGGCATTGCGTGTGAGTACGAGTACGGGTACGGCTGGAGGGGAACGCATGACGAGCGGGCGGACAGCGGACGGCAGTGCAGGGGACGCGGACTACGGCACGATCGGCGGCGCCTACGCCGCCTACCGCAGGCCGGAGCCGCGGATCGCCGCGCTGATCGAACAGGCACTGGCGGGGGCCCGTACCGTGCTCAACGTCGGTGCGGGAGCCGGCTCCTACGAGTCCTCGGCGTTCGAGGTGACCCCGGTCGAGCCCTCGGCGTCGATGCGCGCTCAGCGCCCCGCCCACCTGCCCGCAGCCGTCGACGCGGTGGCCGAGGACCTTCCGTTTCCCGACGACACCTTCGACGCCGCCATGACCACCTTCAGCGTGCACCAGTGGAACGACGTGCAGGCCGGCCTTCGGGAGGTGCGCCGGGTCACCCGCGGCCCGGTGGCCGTCCTCACCTGCGACCCCGACCTGGTGCGTGACTTCTGGCTGTACGAGTACGCACCGCTGGTGCTCGACACCGAGGCACGACGCTACCCGTCCATCGACGTCATCACCGAAGCCCTGGGCGGCCACGCCGACGTCACCACCGTGCCGATCCCCGCCGACTGCGTCGACGGCTTCAACGAGGCCTACTACGCGCGCCCCGAGATGCTGCTCGACCCCGCCGCCCGCCAGTCCTGCTCGTCCTGGAGCTTCGTCGAACCGGACCTGGCCCGCCAGTACACCGAACGGCTCGCCCAGGACCTCACCAGCGGCGCCTGGGACCAACGCCACGGCCACCTGCGCCGGCAGCCCCACCTGAGCGGGTCACTGGTGCTGGTCCGGGCGTCGTGACGCCTGCGGCCCTTGCCCCCGCGGTCTGATCCGTGCGGCCTGGCCCCGTGCACCCTGGCCCATGCGGTCTGATTCTCTGCGGT
Source organism: Streptomyces sp. NPDC059740 (assembly GCF_042733155.1). NCBI lineage: Bacteria > Bacillati > Actinomycetota > Actinomycetes > Kitasatosporales > Streptomycetaceae > Streptomyces > Streptomyces sp. NPDC059740. The sequence goes on from NZ_JBHWGP010000023.1 coordinate 63,627, forward strand.
CCGGTGCCATGGGGCGCCTCCTCGCGGGGCAGTGGGCCTGGTCGTCACGAGCATGACCGGACAACGAGGAAACACGGCTCAGAGCACGCATCGCTGCTGGAGCACCAAGGACCTGGAGGGCGAGCGCCCTCGCCTCCGCTACCGACAGCCGCGCCTGTGACCAACAGGCCGCACTTGTGGGCGTCTTCAGGGCCCTTCAGGTCAGCTTCAGTGTGCCTCCGGCAGGGTGGGAGAAGTCATGCGCAGTGCGGCAGTGACGTGTCCCCCGAGGGAGTCAGGCGCATTTTGGAACCGCGCGGGGCCTCCCGAACTGCGCGTCGGTGACACTCTGACCTCGCCACCGTTGGGGGGCGGAGAGAACGAGGAGGGCGAGGCGTTGGTGGTCGAGGTGCCGGACGGCATACGGGATCAGTGCAGGCAGCTGGGTCCCGGCGTCGTGTATGCACTGAAGGTGCTGTGCGCCCACCTGGCGGAGGACCCGCTGATGGGCACTTTGGGCTGGGAACCGTCGGAGTACGTGGTCCATGTCGACGGCGAGACTTTCGAAGACTGCCCGGCGCTCGACGTGTTCTATGCCTACGGGCCGCCGGCGTTGGACGAGGGCATGGTGCAGGTGCGCAGGGTGGACGTGCCGGCCAGCGCGCCCACGCGGACGACAGAGCCCGAGCATGGGGGTGGGAGCGAGGGGCCGCTCGAGGCAGCGGTGCAGGCCCGGCAGACGACCGACGCCTGGCAGCGCATCGCATCCTGGTTGCGGGAGCACGCCCCCAGCACGTACGCGGCGCTCAAGCCCGGCGCCTCGGAGCGCGAGACAGGCGCACTGGAGAAGGCTCTCGACGTGCGGGTCCCGGCGTCGCTGCGGGCTCTGTGGCGCCTGTGCGCGGGGAGCATCGACGTGTACGGGGCAGGGCTGCTTCCGGATCACGGCTGGGCCCTGATGAGCCTTGACACAGTGGTGAGTTCCTACCAGGCACACATGGAAAGCCTGCGTCGGCAGGTGGAGCAGTTCGGCGAGGAGGAGGGGATGCCGCTGTGGAGGCCGTCCTGGGTCCCCTTCTGCTCGTGGAGTGTCACGGACCTGAGCTACGGCAGGTTCGTCGACGGGGAGACGGGCGAAACCGGGAGCTGGGACGAAACCGGTGAGCGTACGGTCGAGGACAAGTCGCTGACCATGCTCCTGGAGGAGATGGCCGACAGGCTGGAGTATCCGCAGATGTTTCCGGGTGCCAAGCCGGGGCTGATCGACGGGACGTTGGTGTGGGGGCCGCCGCTCACTCCGGAGGAGAGGGCCGTGTGGAAGCCGTGGAAGGGCTGAAGCGTGTGAAGAAGGGCGGACGCATGCCCGGCCCTTTCTTGGTGCGCAACGCGCGATCAAGCGTTTCGGGCTGCCGGAATTGCGCCCACACGATCTCCGCCACGGATCGGCGGCGGCCACGCTGGGCAACGGCCAAGCCGCCCACGAGGCCTCTCAGCGGAGGGGCCACCGCTCCGTCACAGTGACCGCCGACCCGTACGGACACCCGCCGCCGGACGCCGCCGCAAGGTCAAACGGCTGCGTCCAGCGTTCGTGTGATCAGCGCACCCCCACGCTCGCCAGAGCGCGCTGCTGAGCCCGTGACGCGTTCACCGGCCAGTACAGGTAACACACCCCGCCCGACCCGCTCTTCACCTTCCCGTCCGCGTCCTTCCGCTTCGTGCGCAGCCAGATCGTTTCGAACTGGTCAGACGTCGCATAGCAAAGGCGAGAGTACGTGACAAACGTGCTGGTCACGGCCAGTGGCCCACTGCAGACGTGGTGGGCCACCTGGGCCTCGTGCTGACTTGGTGCTGGCTCCGCTGTCGTCCGTTCCGGTCCGTTGGGGGCCGTCGGGCTGGATCGGTGTTGGGTTTCCCCGTGACCGGGGCCACTTCTCCACCACGTCCCGCAGCTACTCCACCACCCTGGGCGCGCTGCGCGAAGCCCGCCGCTCCTGGCGCACCGAACAGGCCCGCATCCGCGCCGGCCTGCCCGACCTCGACCCGACGACAACGCTCGTCGTCGGTCGCTGGGACTACCTCGGCTCGGGCTGCAGCCCCGGCGCCGCACTCCTCGCAGCCCACGTCTGGCACCGCAAGGAACTGGAACGGCAGTTCGCGACCGAAGGGGGCTGTTGATGACCTCGCCCCCGCTCGCTTTCCTCCACGTGGAGGCGGCACCGGCGTTGGATCTGCTCACGGTGCCCAGGTGATGGCCCGCCTCCAGCTCAGTCGCTCCGCCGTCTACGACCTGCTCCGCTCCGGCCAGCTCGCCTCGATCACCCTCGGCCACACCCGCCGCATCCCCACCCAAGCACTCACCGACTTCATCCGCACCCGCCTCGAACAGGAAGCTTCCTAATGCTGTTGTCAAGCGGCCAGCGTGACGGGCGGTGTGACTTGGTAGCACCGCCCGTCACGGATGAGGGCCCACAGGACGTTGACGCGTCGGCGGGCGAGCGCGAGGACGGCCTGGACGTGGCTCTTGCCCTCGGCTCTCTTGCGGTCGTAAAACCGCTTGGAGTTGGGATCGCTCCAGGAGCTGACCAGCGCGGAGGTGTAGAAGACGCGTTGCAGACGCCGGTGGTAGCGCTGCGGTCGCCGCAGGTTGCCGCTGGTCTTGCCGGAGTCGTGCGGGGCGGGAGCGACGCCACCGAAGGCCGCGAGGCGGTCGGCGGTGGGGAAGCCGTCCAGGCTGCCGCCGACGGCGACGAGGAACTCGGCACCGAGCTTGGGCCCCATGCCCGGCATGCTCAGGATGACCTCGGCGAGTTCGTGCTCGCGAAACCGGCCCTCGATGAGTTTGTCGATCTCGGCGATCTTCTCGTCGAGGGCCATCACCTCCTTCGCGAGGGTGTGCACCATCTTCGCGATGGCCTTCTCGCCGGCCACGGCGGTGTGCTGCCGCTCGGCGGCCTCCACGGCCGCCTTGGCCAGGCTTTCGGCGCCGCGGACCTTGCGGTTGCGCAGCCAGGTGGTGAGCCGGCTGACGCCGATACGGCGCAGGGCGGTGGGGGCCTGGTAGCCGGTGAGGAGGACCAAGGGCCCGGTGTTGGTCAGTTCCAGGGCGCGTTCGAGCGCGGGGAACATGCTCAGCAGTGTGCCCCGCAGGCGGTTGATGGTGCGGGTGCGGTCGGCGACCAGGTCGATGCGGTGGCTGGTGTGCAGCCGCAGCTCGATCGTGCTCTCGTCATCGGGGCGGATGGTCTGCAGGTCACGGCGCATGCGTGCCTGGTCGGCGATGACCCTGGCGTCTCGGGCGTCGGTCTTGCCCTCGCCCCGGTAGGCGTCGGAGGCCCGGTTGACCATGCGGCCGGGGATGTAGAGCAGCTCCTGCAGGTGGTTGACCAGGACGGCGATCAGCAGACCCGGCTCTCCGCCGGTCATGTCCATCGCCCAGGTCACCGCGCATCCGTCGGCGAGGTCGAGGACGTCACCCAGGAGCTTCAGGAGCTCGGGCTCGTCGTTGGCCACCCGGCGCGACAGCAGGGTCTTGCCGTCGGCGTCCATGGTGACGCAGTGGTGGTGGGTCTTGCCGCAGTCGATCCCGGCCCATATCCGGCTCATCGTGCTCCCGAAGTCGTTCCTGCCTTGCGTACCACGGACGACCTCGCCGGCATTGCCCTACACAGCGATCTTGTCGCACTTCCTAATCGGCGGCCGAGTCGTCGTGGGGAGCAGGGCGGCCAAGCCTCCGGAGCCACGGACAACGGCAGCCAGCCTGAGAGCCACACCCCGCCCCCCTGGGTGCCACAACCTTACGAATGGCTGCGGTTCACCCGTGAGTTGAAAGGTAGGGCCGCCTGATGACCACGCCCCGCGACAACCCCGCCTCCCGCCGCACCCGGGCCAACGGCGACGGAACCGTCTACCAGCGCAAGGACGGCCGCTGGGAAGCCGCTGGCTACGTCCTCGCGCCCGGCAACACCCGCAAGCGCGTCCGCGTCTACGGCACCACCCGCGCCGAGGCCGCCGCCAAGCTCACCGAGAAGATCGCCACCAGCAACCGCGGCGTCCCCGCACCCTCAGCACAGGGCACCGTCGGCGCGTACCTCACGTACTGGCTGGAGACTGTCGCCGTCCACCGCCTCCGCGAGAACACCCACACCCGCTACACCGCCTGCGTCCGGCTCTACCCTGATACCCAGCCTCGGCCGGAAGAAGCTCGCCAAGCTCACCGCCAAGGACGTCCGCACCTGGCTCGACCAGCTCCGCGCCACCTGCCAGTGCTGCGCACGCGGCCTCGACACCGCCCGCGATCAGCCCCAGTGCTGCGCCGTCGGGACGTGCTGCCGCAAGCGGCTTTCCCCGCTGACGCTGGCCTACGTGCACTCCGTCCTCAAGTCCGCCCTGGAGCACGCTGTACGCGAGGAGGAGATTCCCCGCAACGTCGCCCGCAACGTCCGCATGGGCACACCACGCCCCCGCCGCTTCGAACCGCTGACCGTGGAGGAGGCCCGCGACCTCCTGACCGCCATGCGCGGCCACCGTCTCCAGGCACTGTTCGAACTCGCCCTGCGAACCGGACTCCGCAAGGGCGAACTCCTCGGCCTGCGCTGGGAAGATCTCGACCTCACCGGGGGAACCGCCAGTATCCGCCGCACCCTCCAGCGCACCAGCAGCGGCGGCCTGACCGCCCTGCCGACGAAGACCCAGAGCTCGGAGCGGCGCATCGCCCTGCCCACCGAGTGCCTGAGCTCGCTGCGGGACCACCGCGACCGGCAGGCCCAGGAACGCGAGACGGCGGGCGAGAGCTGGACAGACAGCGGCTACGTCTTCACCCGGCCCAACGGCCAGCCGATCGAGGGAGCCACCTTCACCCGACACTTCAACACCCTGCTCCGCCGAGCCACCCTCCGCCGCATCCGCTTCCATGATCTGCGGCACTCGGCGGCGACCCTTCTCCTTGAGCAGGGCGTCGAACTCGTCGTGATCAAGGAACTGTTGGGCCATGCCCACATCGGCGTGACCGCCACGGTGTACGCCCACGTCCGGCTCCGCCTCCAACGCGACGCCATCGACCTCCTCGGCCATGCGCTCCGCAACCCCGCTGAGGCCACTGGCAAGCCTGACGACGGCGAGGAACCGCCCCTCGTCGGAGCCGCCGTCCGCTGGCGTTGCCGTCAACTACTGCCGTCAAGAGCCCCAGAGTGCCCCACCAGCAACAGTCGCTGATGGGGCACTCTGGCGTTTCCTGGCCACCCATAGGGGGCCGTACTTGATTTCTAGAACGACGCAGAGAACCGGTCTAGATCTCTACGGATCGGCCCAGAGCGCGGAATGCGCTTCCACCACCATCCACGCACTTTCGACTCATCACCATAAAGCCGAAGGAGGACACCCAGTTCGTCGACTTCCGTATAGGAGAGAAATCTCGAATCCGCCTCGTTGAGGGCGATGAGGAAATTTCTCGACTCTCCCTCCGGGATGCTCTCCAACCCCCTGGCGATGAAATCGCGCAGGGAATCTGCCGCAATCAAGTCATGCGCACCCCAGACGGACCTGTCGGAATCGGGGAGGCCAAGCTCCCTCTCCATCCGCGTCACGTGCTCGTACCAACCAAGTAGCAGCGCGACCAGGCCCAACGATCGAGCAGGGGCCACACTGACCACAGTCCGATCAAGTTGGTCTGCTTCAGTGACTCCCAGGTGGCGACCAAGCCACTCGCGGGCTTGAACTTCCGACATGACATCACCTTCCGGGGTAGTAGGCTGTGGATTTCCATGGCATATCCCAGTTCACGATGACGCGAACTCCATCATGGTCGAATCGCGATGAATTCTGCCCTTCGAGCTGACGGGACCCAGCTTGCCTCAACGTGGTTTCTACCTCTGCGGCCGAAGGTCTACCCATCGCCGGATTCCCATCACCCGTATGCCCATTCACGAACTCAGTGATCTCGTCCAAGGAATATTCACTACCGTGGAAATCTTCCCCGCCAAGGTGGTCACCATTCTTACCCCCAAGCGGAACCCCGCAGTTCGGTCCTGAATTATGAACGAGGACCGGAGTGGCCCCAGCGAGTACATAGTACGTGTGGAGCTGAGCGACAGTCATGTTGTGCATGTCGCCCTCGCCCGGGCGCACCAGCACCTTGCCCACGGTGACATGCCGGTTGGCAGCTGTGACCAGCAGGTGCCCGGGAGACAGGCGCCCGGCCTTCACCCAGGCGTGCAGCGTGTCATCCCAGAAGGGGTGCTTAGCAGTCGTATGGAGTATCGATTTCGCTCCATCAGCCTGCCGGATCTCCAGATCAATCAAATCACTGTCGTGATTGATGAAGGTCGCGAGGACCTTGCGCGCACCCTCATGCTTCCCATTCTTCGGATTGGCAGCCTCGACGAAATCTCCGACCTTTATGTCACCGATCCGTTTCTTCTCTCCATGGGACATGAGGACGAAGGTGTCGAAGGAAAAGCTGCAGAGAGAGGACGCCTTCATTCCGTAGCGCCCCGCGCGGAACTCCACACCACCCTCAGGGCCTTCTTTGGAGCCTAGTAGCTCGGCCAGGTCTCCCGCCGCGCGGAAGAGGGGCGTGTCTGTCTCGATCCCTTGGTGCGACAGCCAGTGGTCAAATTGATCTCCGTAGTCGCAACCGGGGGCTCCCGGTCCTCCGTGCCAACAGTCCGAGTCGAACAGCCAGCCAGCGCCCTCCGCAGTGTGCGGCACCACTGAAATGGCACCCCACACGAGACTGTTAGCACTCTGCAGTATCTGTTCTGCACCATCAGAGACCCATGAGAAGTCAAGGCCCCAGAATCCAGATCCTTCACTCTTATTCTTGCCGCTGGAAACCTTTCCGGTGCTACTGCTGCTACTGGTGCCGGATTTTTTTGCTCCGGGGTGACGTATGTTCTGGTCACCGTTCGGCCCTCTACCGACATCCTGGTCCTCGCAGCCGACTCCGCAGGAGATGTACTGTCCCGTCGGGTCGCTTTCAGTGACCGGGTTCTGCGTGGCGTAGCTGTAGCCGTTGAGTGTCTGGGGAGCTTCAACCTGAAGTGCCGGGTCGACGCTGATGAACTGACCGATACTCGGGTCGTACTCGCGGGCGCCGATATGGGTCAGACCAGTGCTGAGGTCGGCGGGTTTACCGAGAAACTTCTTGTCGTCGGGCCAGGACGTTGCCGGCGTTCCTCGGTCCGCGCCGAAGGGCGTGGTGTAGCGCTTGGTGACCGCCCAGGTGACGGAGTCCATGGCGAGGCTGGCTGTGCCGTGGGGGTCGGCGGCGAGAAAGGTCAGTTTGGAGCTGCTGATGCCTGCCGTGGCGGTCCGTACGGCGATGGTCTGGCTGCCTGCGGTGTAGTTGCGGGTGCTGGTGAGGTTCTTTGTGGCGCCCTTGGTGTTGAGGTGGACTTCTGTGGCGCCGAGGTAGAGGACGGTTTCCCCGTCGTCCTTCGCGCGGCGGATGAGCAGGTTGCCGTCGGCGTCGTAGAGGTAGCCGGTTTCAAGGGCCGGTTTGCTGTCGGTTGCGGGTTCGCTGGTGGTGGCGAGGTTGCTTTCGCTGTTCCAGGACAGGGTCTGGGTGGCCTGGGTGCCGGGGCGTGTGGTGGTGTTGCCGGTCTTGTCGTAGGTGTAGTGCTCGGTGGTTTCGCCGGTGCTGGTGCTGGTGAGGGGGTGGGGCTGCTTGGTGGGTGTGCTTTCGTAGTGGTAGGTGGTCGAGCTGTCGTCGCTGGTGGTGTGCTGGGTCTCGGTCTTGCGTTGGCCGCTGGAGGTGTAGGTGTAGCTGGTCCAGTAAGGGGCTGCGCCGTCGATGTTGTCGTTGGTGCGCCCGCTCGTGGAGCAGTCAGCAGTTTTGGGAGTCCAGGATTCGGTCAGTCGTTGGTGACCGTCGTAGGTGAAGCACTGGTAGTCGGCTTTGGTGGTGCTGCCTTGGGTGGTGGCGTCGAAGACGGAGGTGACGTTGCCGGCGTCGTCCTGGGTGAACTTCAGTTCCTGCGGCATGTAGCCGTGGGTGTCGTCGGTGACGAAGGAGCGGGTGAGGCGGCGCGTGCCTTCTTCGTAATCCCAGTTCAGGTAGGCCTTCTTCGCCGAGCTCGTGGAGTCGGTACCGAGGGTCATCTGGCGGAGGTCACCGAGAGGGCTGTACACACCGGCCAGGAGGTAACCGGACTTGCCGGTCAGCTTGGTGAGCTGGCCGGTCGCTGTGTACTTGTAGGTCAGCGTCTCGGCGGGCAGACCGGCGACGGCGGGTTCGGCGTGCTGTCCCACGGAGCCGTCGACGCGGTAACCGGTGCTGAAGCTGAGTCTGCTGGGAACGCCGGCGATGACGAGAGGGTCATCGGCAGGGAGAGCGAGTTCGTTGTTGGTTGCCTGGTAAAGGTTGTCGTACTTGGTGACCTTCTGCGTGTATGCCTTGCCTCCGAGGCCCCCGTCGTAGCGAGTGGAGGTATCGGGCTGTCCCTTCGCCAGGCTGTCGAAGGTCCAGGCGGCGAGCTTGTTGGCATCCGTCTGCTGGCCCTGCCACATGCCGGTCTTGCGGCCGAGATCGTCGTAGGAGAAGAGGAGCTTGCGGTCCTCTGCGTCGGTCGTGCTGGTGACCTGGTCCAGGCTGTTGTAGGTCGACTCTGTACGGCCCTTGTCCGGGTCGGTCGTGGCGGTCTGCCGGCCGTAGAGGTCGTAGTCGTAGGTCCACTCGGCCTGGTCAGGGCCGGTGACGGTCGCTGGCTTGCCGCCTGGTGTGTAGGTGTACTTCGTGGCGGTGTAGTCGGTGCCCTGGGGCTTCGGACCGGCGTACTGGTCCTGCTCTACTTTCTGCCCGCGTGCGTCGGAGAGGGTGGCGCTCGCCTGGCCGCCGGCGGGTGCAGAGTTGGCGGTGCGGTCGCCGGTGTAGGCAGTGTCGGTCGTCCAACGGGTGACGCCGTGGACTTTGGTGGTCTGCCTGGTGGGTCGGCTCGCACCGTCGAAGGTGGTGTCGGTCTGCGTGGGGGCCTGCCCTCCGTCGACTTCGACGGGCGTGTCGCCGGGGGCCGTGGTGGAGTCCCAGATGTCACTTTCCTGGGTGACCTCCAGGCCTCGACTGTCGTAGAGGCTCTGAGCGATCACTCTGCCGCCTGCCGGCGAGGGGGACTGGGTCTGCCGTGGTCGCAACTGCGAGTCGTAGAACTGATAGGTGGTGTTGTAGGCCGAGCCGTCGCCGTTCAGGGTGCCCGTCGACACCCAGGTCATCGCCTTCGGGTCGTTGCTGAGGTGGTAGGCGTAGACGTAGTTCGGCGTCGCGTTCAGTACCTTGAGGCGGTTGGGAAGCCACACCTTCGTGGCCCGTCCCAGACTGTCGTACTCGGTCTCGGTGACCTTCCCGTTCGGGTCGGTGGCCTTGGTGACCGACCCTGTCGCGAAGTCGACCGTGCTGTCGCTCTCGTGTCCCTTGGCATTGGTGACCGCGGTCGCGGTGAGCGGGCCTCTGGTCGCCGGCGTGTACGACGTGGCGGTGGTGGTGAGGTCGTTGGTGTCCTTGACCGTCGTGGGCCGCCCGAGGCTGTCGTATCCCGTGGCGGTGACTTTCTGCCAGTTGGGGGTGGCGTCTGACCCGTAACTCTTGACGCGTCCGGTCCAGCGCGGCTCGCCCAGGGTGGGGTGCTGGACCGGTTGGTAGGTCGTCGAGTCGTAGGAGGTGGCGGTGTCGGAGATGACGTCGCCCTGGCGGGTGTCGTCGTGCGGGAGGTCGAGGGCGTAATCGGGGACGGAGCACGGACGGGCGACTACGCGGGTGCGGGATATGAGGTTGGTGATGCCGGCGTCGTCGTTGCGGGCGTAGGTGTTGCGGGTGCAGGTCTCGTCGCCGGTCCTGGCGTCGTCACCGTCGTCTTCGACGGTTTCGGCCATGCCGTGGTCGTCGTAGGTGGTCTTGGTGGTACGGACGCGGTCGTAAGGGGTGACGCTGCTGGTGATGTTGGTGCGTGCGTGGCTGGCGCCGGTGCGTACGAAGTAGGACTCCGTGTCGGCGTAGGACTTGTGCTGGGTGGCGGTGCGCTTGGACCAGGGGTCGTTGATGGTGCCGGAGACCTCTGTCGCGCCGTTGTAGGTGACACCTTCGCGCAGGAAGCCCGCGTACTGGTCCGAGTCGGTGACCTCGGGAGCCTTGACTCCGGTCACGTCGGCGCTGCGCCGCTTGTCCGGGTCGGGGGTCCTGCCGTCCGAGCCGAGGAGGCGGTCGCCGTCCATGCCGCGGAGGTAGACACTGACCTCCTTGAGTTGCGTCGCGTCCGAGGCTCCGGTGACGTGGGTGACCCTTTCGAAGCCACGCCATATGGACCAGGTGCGCTCTTTGGCGGGGGTCAGCGGGTCGTCGTTGTAGTGCCAGGCTCCGCCACCGGAGTAGGTGTAGGTGTGCTGGACGGCTTCTGCGCCGCCTTGCGGGTCGGTGACGGAGACCGCCCTGACGGGGTACTTCTGGAACCAGTCGAGGATCGGGTCCTTCGCACCGTTGGGCGACCAGTACACCGGGTAACAGGTCTTGGTGTTGGCGTCGACCTTGGGCATCGTCTGTCCTGCCACGCAGTCGGGCTCTGCGTAGGTGACGATGGTCTGTGCGCCGCTTTCCGAGGTGACGGTCTTCAGGCGCGGCCTGTCCAGGGAAAGGATGTCGTCGGTGGCGCCGTCGACGCGGTTGGCGTGGAATTCGTGGCTGAAGGACACGGGGGGCACGTTGAGGTCGGCGCCGTGCTTGCCGGTGTGGGCGATCTGGTCGAGCCACAGGGTTTGATCGTGTGAGTCGCCTGTCTCTCCCGGGTCGAGGTAGAGCTGCTTGAGGGTCCAGGTGTCCACTGGTGCGAAGGCCGCAGGTGAGGCGCCGGCGTCCCATGCCCACGTGGAGATCGACGTCAGCCGTTTGCGCGTGAAGAACGCCGGGCTGACATTGCCGGTGCACTTGTCCCCGTCCTTGCAGACCGCGTCGAAAGGGACGTCGGGCCAGTTGTCCTCAGTGTCCTCGGTCAGGCTGTCGCACCCGGAGCCGGAGGCAAGGCAGCGTTCGGCGTAGCCGAAGGTCACCTTGTCAGAGGCCGCGGGGCTGCCGGTGAAGAGGCTGTCCTTGCGCTGCCCGTAGCGGATCTCCTTGAGGTAGCCGCCGCGGGTGTAGGACGTGCCGGTCGTGTCGTCGCCGAGCTTGTCGTAGTTGTTGTCCTCGGCGGCATACCAGTAGGTGGAAGCGTTGCCGTGGGTGTCTTGCACGTAGTCGAGGTTCCAGCGCCAGGCCTGTTTCAGGTCGCGGTCGGCGAACTTCGATCCCTTGTCGTAGCCGGGCTCGCCGCTGTCGTCGCCGAAGACCGGCACCGTCCACACGGAATGGGTGCGGTCGTCCGCGCCGGCGCCGTCGAGCTTGTTCAGCCCGAAGACGTACCTGGTGCCGTCGCCCGTGGTAACGGTCCAGTACTCACCGTTGTCGTCTCCGTTGTCGGCACCGATGGAGTGCGTCACCGTCGAGGCGTCGTCGTCCTTGAGGTGCCATTCTCCGCTGGTGTCGTCCTTGACCAGTTCGGTGGACTTGCCGTTGAGGACGAGGGAGGCGTTGTCGTACTTCCAGCACAGGTCGTACTTCTCGTCCTGGCCGTCGTCGTCGCAGGAGCCGTACTTGCGCTCGACGTAGGACGAGGTGAGGTCGAAGCCTTCGCCGATCTGGCTTCCCTGATTGTTGGTGGTGGCGGTCTCGCCGTCCACCGAGCTGGAGTCGTAGGAGATGGACAGGTCCGGGGAAGGTCCGGCGGCGGCCGGCGGGACGCGCAGGGGGTAGGACCAGGTGAAGTTTCCGGAGGAGCCGCCGGCCTCCCAGGTGGAGGAAGCAGACAGCGGAGTGGCCTTGTAATCACCCGCCCCGGACTTCGTCCCTGCGGCTACCGCCAGGACCATGGGCGAGGTGCCGGCAGCCCGCGAGATCCCCTTGGACGTGGACACGTCGGGGAAGGCCAGCTCGGTGGTCAGCGTGTTGCGGTGACGGTCGTTGGTGAAGCGCAGTGGGGTGCGCTTGCGGCAGGCCGCCTTGGTGGGGTCGGTGAGCGCGCAGGCTGGGAGGCTTTCGAGTTCGAGGCGTCCGGCCCAGTCACCTCCGTAGGCGGAGGCGAAGGCGGAGTAGTCCAGTCCCAGCTTGGCGCGTCCGCCGGCTTGGGGCCCTGTGGCGCTGAGGACGACGCCTTTGACGCCCAGAGTCTCGGCGCTCTTGTGGTCCAGCACCCGGAAGTCCACCGACCGGGCCGCGACGACCTTGTGTTGCCCGGAAGCCTTCGGCGGCTCCAAGGTGAGGGGAAGTGAGCCGGGGCTGGTGCGGGCGGTCCCAGTGGTGGGAATGGAGACCGAGGCTGTGTCCGCGATCGGCCACCGGACCTTGGTTGCCTGGTCTGCCCGTGCACGGCGTGCGGCAGCCTGGTCGGACGCCTCGCCACGGCGTACCAGGGCGGCGTCCCTTTTGTTCACGCGGGCGGTGAAGGGAGAGACCTTCGCCGAGCGGGGGGCGTCGAGGCTGGGCTTTCCCAACGGCTCGGCCGCGGCCAGCGCGAAGGCCGTCGGTGTGAGGAAGCCGGGTAGGAGGGCGAGGCCGGTGGCAGCGGCAACGTGGCGGACCCAGCGTCGCTGGAGGCGTGATGGTCTGCGTGCACCTGGCCTGGTGAACGGATTCATGGCGGTTTTCTCCTCGCGTGCCAGCGGCAACGCACTGCGGCCCCGAAGCGCGGCGCCCGGGAGCGGTGAGAGGGACGATGGGAGGAGCCACCGGCATCCGAGCAGGGAGGGGACGTCCTCCTGCCCGGACACCGGCGTTCTTCTGGAGCCTGTGGGTCAGCCGCTGCTGGGCGCGCCGAGCACCTGGCTGCTGATCTGGTCTGCGGTCATCGCGCCTGTCCAGATCCGCAGATCTTGGAGAGCACCGGGGAGGTAGTTGCCGACGGAGCCACTCGCCCCGCCCCGTCCCACCGCCAGTTCGCCGCTGCCCTGTTGGACTGCGGTGAAGGAGGACTGCTCATCCGACTGCTGATCGAACCCACCGACGTACAGGTGCAGGTTCCCTGCGCCCTCTTGCGCGTCGTAGACGCCCGTCACCTGGACCCACGTATCGGTCTCAGCAGGGTCGGAGCCCGGGACGGAGGCCGACTGGGTGACCTTTCCGTCCGCGCCGACAGCAGTGCGGGTGAACTTCCACTGGTAGGTGTCGTCAGCGGGCTTGGTGACCCAGATCGCCCATGAGGACTCGTTTCCGGTGCGCTGACCCGCAACTTGCGCGGTGTACCCCACCGGCTTCGCGGCAAGGGATGCCTTGTTCAGCCGCACGCCGGCCGAGACGGTGAAAGAACCGCCCTCGTCGACGACAGGACCGCTGGGTATGGAGGCGTAGCCGTTGGTTCCGTCGAGGACCAGCACGTCGTCAGTGTCGTCGTTCAAGGTGGCACCGGTTGGGGAGAGCTTCATGTCCGGGACGGCATAAGCGGACAGCTGCTTGAGGGCGGTGCCGGTCGAAGAGGCGGCGTCCCAGTCGGCGACGAGTTCGTTGGCAGGAACCTCCCCGTCCATCGCACGAGACTCCTGGAGGATCTCCTGGGGACTGAGTGCCTGCTGCCACACGCTGACCTCGTCGATGCGACCACGGAAGTACTCCCCCCACTCACCTCCCACGAGAGAACGCCCGAACTGCAGGCCCCCCGAAGCTGTCCAAGGGGTGTAGTGAGAAGAAGTCGTGCTCAGCACGACGGGGTCGCCCTGGGCACGGCCGTTGACGAAGAGCTGGATCGTGTCGTTGGCGGAGTCGGCGTCACCCACTCCCTCGGCGTTCTCCGTGCGGTAGACGGCCGCGAGATGTGTCCATACGTTCGCGGGAGGGTTGCTGTCGGCCCCCACGGAACGGAGGTAGACAGGAGCGCTCCCGGCGTCCGTCGCCGTGCGGTTGAACACCCAGGCGTGATACGTCGCCGAGTAGTACAGCGTGAAGGCACAGCCGTACGCTCCCGGCGCACAGAGCACCACGTGGTTCTCCGTGGTGTCGGCGAGGTTGACCCAGGCGCTCACGGTGAAGGAGTCGCCGGTGTTCACTGCCGCGGCGGCGGTGTCGGCGTACCCGGTCGCCGAAGCCCCCGTGCTGGTGCCGTTGTTCAGCCACAGGGAGTAGTCCTGGTTGCCTCTGCGAGCGAGGGTGGACCAACCCGCGCCCGCGGTGTGGAGGGTCGCGGCGTGCCGTGTGCCCACCGTGGCGCTGTCCTGCGCCGCCGTGACCGAGGAACCAGGAAGCCCGTCGTCGAAGTGCCAGGTGCCCACAGCACCCTGGCGTGGTGCGACCTTGAAGGTGAACTCGCTGTACGTCCCCCACCGGCTACGCACGTCCTTGGCACGCACCGACAGGGTCTGTGTGCCGGACATGCCCGGTGTCACATCGACCTTGACGCTCGATCCCGTCACCGTACGGGCGTTCTTCTCGGTCAGTAGGCGCCATTCGTAGCCGGTGATGTCCTTGTCAGCGGAGTTCGGCTGGATCAGGAAGGAGCCGGCGACGCCTGGCCCGCCTGCCGGTGTGCAGTCATCAGCAGTGCAGGCGGTGTAGTGGGTGGCTGAGGCAGGGTCCGGTGCTATCTGCGGTGCCTTCGGTGCGGTCGAATCGATCTTGAAGTAACACCATGAGGAGTAGGAGGAGAACAGATCCCCCGACTTTCCGCTGTAGGACCAGTGGGACTGTGTTCGTGCTCGGTAGCGATACAGCCCACCGTCAGCGCGGTTGCTGGTCCGCATCTTCTCCAGGGTGCCGTCGGGGTCCCAGCCGCTACTGGGCCGGTAACCGCTCCACACCTGATGCCAGGCTGCGTCGTCCCCTCGCTCAACGACGAACTCGGCTTGGAGGGAGCCCTCCTCATCGCCCTTGTGGGCCTCGACCTTGGTCTCCACCGCCGCCTGCACCATCGGATCGACGCGCGTGACGATGAGCGGGTCGCTGGCGGACGTTTTGCAGTAGGCGGTGGTTCCGTCTCCCGGGATCAGCCCCACATTCGCCGGAGTACCCGGCTTGTACGCGAAGTTGACCTTGAGTTCGGCGTTCTTGTCGAAGCGCTTCCAGGCGCGGGCGTCGCCCTCGTCCTTCGCCCGTAGCATCAACGTCAACCGCGAGATCTTGCCGTCGGCGAACGAGGCGACGGTGCTCTTGAGATTCTCGTCGGGCTCTTCGGGATTGTCGTTGAACTCGACCCAGTCGGCCGGCTGGTCCGGCGAACACCTACTGCCACGTCCCGCTGAGACGTACCGGTCGCCCATCTGGTCGAGGTCCTTCGGGCCGGGCCAGCGAGTGCCCTCGGAGATGTTGTCCGTCCGCTCCAGGTCCACCCAGTGCGGGTCGCAGTTGAACGACCAGGTCTCATGAGCACGGAAGGTGGCGTCGAGGACGTAGGCACCGGCGAGTTTGGTCGGCGCGAACTCGTAGTACATCCGGTTCACGTAGCCCGAACCGCAGTAGTAGCCGTCGGCGCTCCCGCACTTGCCGACACCCATGTCGTCGTCGAAACTCCAGAACTTGTCACCGTCGGACGAGAGCACGGTGCGCTCAGAGGCCCCCAAGCCTACGGAGGGATCGATGTAGACCGGGTAGACCGTCTCGGTCCCGCGTAGCAGGCTCAGGTCGGGATGGACCTCGACCCCGCTCTCGTCCACCGCTACGGGGAGTACTGCGCTCACATCGCCGTCACCGGGCTGGGTCTGCACTTCGCCATCGCCCCTCTCGCCGTCCGAGGTATCGGAGCGGGAGGAAGTGGCCCTTCGGGGCTGCAGTGTGGGGCTGTCGGTGGCCGCACCTCCAGCAGAGTCCCACATCAGTCCGGCAGGTCCCCGGAACACAGCGTTGCCGTCCTCGTCCACAGCCCTCAGGCCCCCGCCTGCTCCGGGAACGACCGTGAGGCCGTCTCCCTTGGCAGCGAGCCGGATCTGCTCCAGCTCAGGGTTCTGCGCGGCTTGCGGCGTCTTGACGACGAGGACTTCTCGATACCCCTCCGCCGTGGCCGTCATCTGGAGGTCGACTCCGTCCAGGACATCCGCGTACGTCGCCGTGGCTCCCGAGAGAGTCGGTGTGGGCAGTGTCCCGGGCCAGCCCAGAGCCACTGATCCACCGTCCTTCTCCAGGCGCACCAGGTCAGCGCCAGGGCCCCCGTCAGAGAACGACAACTTCACCACTGAGCCCTTGGGCGCGAGCCGCTCGTCGGTGGAATGCTCAAGGCTGGCATCCACCGCGCCCCACGAGCCATTGCCCTGATCCACCCGTTGCGGCGTCGTGGACTGGGTCAACGTGAAGGAACCATCCGGGTTCGCCATCGTTGTCGAGTACTCGGTGCGCTGGCCGATGACCTCGACCGAATCACCTGAAGCGGCAGCCTGAGCTGAAGCCGACTGTATCGTCGCTGCAGGCCCTGATGTGCCACTGCCCTCTTGAGGCGCACCTGAAGCCGGAGTCGGCAGGGCGAGCAACAACGCTCCCACCAGACAAGCCGACGTGGTCGCCGCTCCGGCATGACGTCGCCGGTCGCAGGCACGCCTGCGACCCCGCCCCAACTCCACAGTCCCCACCCCAGAGTCACAGGATATTCACAAGTCCACCGAGTCAACGGGGTTGCACCCTGCAGCGTCAACGTGTTCCACATCACAGGGGTGCGGTTCCGTCGCGGGACTTGACGCTCTTCGTTGCGGCAGCCGCTGTCCCGGCACGCCTCCATCTGCAATACGAGATGCCTGCGTAGGGACTGAGTTCCTTACACCGGACTGGACATCAAGGCGACATACGCCTTTTCCGCAGCCTCGGCGCCTCAATAAGCGACACAAGCGATCTGGCCCGATGCCGGAGGGCGCCGATGAGCACTACAGGATGCGCTCACCGACCTGCGACTTGGACACCTCGCCCCCATGGCCGGTGGTTTTGGCACCGAGGCCAGTAAGCGGGGCCGAGACCCCCGGGAAGGTGGTTCTCCAGGGATACCCCTGGAGAACCACCGTTCGACACCGCGACTACTGGCCTCCACGGCCGATGCGCTCAGAACGGTGCGAAGTCGTCCCACAGATACACGCAACTGTCCCGGTCAGCGCACCCCGACGCTCGCCAGCGCCCGACGCTGGACCGCCGTCGCGTTCACCGGCCAGTACAGGTAACACACCCCGCCCGAACCGCTCTTCACCTGCCCGTTCGCGTCCTTCCGCTTCGTGCGCAGCCAGATCGTTTCGAACTGGTGGCGCTTGTACACGTTGCGGACGGCCGGGTCGTCGGCGGAGGCGGGGTCGTTGGTGACGACGTCGCCCTCGGGGGTGAAGCCGGCGACGACCATCAGGTGGCCGGAGGTGCCGTAGTTGGCGCCGTCGAGTTCGCTGGCGAGGAAGGACTGGGAGGTGATGACGGGGATGCCGGCGTGGACGAGGCGCTCCACGTCGTTCAGCGAACCGAGGCGGGTGACGGTGCTCTGGAGTCCGGGGTAGGTGGCCGCGTAGGCGGCGTTGAAGGGCCAGTTGCCGCACCCTTCGTACTGGTAGTCGAAGGTGCCGCGGGCGGCCACGCAGACGGCGGGGTCGACGATGGCCGGGTCCACCCAGGCCAGCGCCTCCTTGTCGGGCCTGTGCCCCCAGTACTCGACGACCATCTCGGAGGAGGTCGGGCTGCACCAGGCCTCTCCCCCGTTGTCGTACTGCGGGTACTGGCCCTTGTGCAGTTCCTGCGAGTAGCGCGGCACGGCCAGCTCCCGCCCGGCGGCGAGGCCGGGCGTGCTGGCGGGCACCTCGAAGCGGTCGGGAACGGCGGAGCCCATGGCGCCCAGCCGCCACACCGTGGGGCTGAGGGAGGTGCCGGGCCTGCGGTAGAGGGTCAGGCGGAGCTGGTAGGCGGTCACCCGCAGGCCGCTCGCCGGGTCGTCGACGGAGAAGGTGTCGGTCCACACCTTGCTGCGGCCGTCGCTCTGGCCGTCGACGGAGGTGCGGCGGATGTCGCCGTCGGCGTCCCCGGCGGTCCAGCGGCCCATCACGTACCACGGGGTCAGGGAGCGGTCGCTGTAGACGCCGCGGAACTCCACCGCGATCCAGGTGCCGGCGGGGGTGTCGGCGTTCCAGGAGGCGATCACCTCGGTGGCCGGGACGGCGAGCCTGCGCTCGGCGGAGGTCCAGGTGGCGTACTCCCAGGACGCGGTGGTGCCGGTGTGCGGGTCGTGGTACTCGGTGGCGCCCAGCGGCCGGACGAGGCGGACGCCGGAGCGGGGGCCGCCCGCGGTCGCGGTGCCGCGGGCCGTGCCGGAGTGCCAGTCGGCGGGGGTGTTCCAGGTGTGGTGGTCCACGAACGGCACCTCAGGGCGGGCGGGGCGCGGGGTGGTGCGGGTCGGCCGGGGTGCGGCGGAGGCGGTGGCGAGGGGCCCGGCGGCGCCCGCTGCGGCGGCGAGTGCGGCGGCCAGGACTGCGCGCCGGGAGGTGGAAGGGTTCATGGCGAGGTCCTCCGGACGGGGCGGGACGGACGGGGCGTGGGGCGACACGCCCGCCGGGCGCCGGCAGGGACGGGGCCGGTGCCGTCGGCGGTGGCACAACTATCGCCGCTCCCCCCTTCCTCGGCCACCTGTTCCCGTGGTGCGACCGAGGGAATATTGGTGTAGTCCACTGTCGTAGGGTGGGTCCGGTGGAGCACAGCCGCGGTCATGACTGGGCCGGGAACGAGCAGCCCCTTTCGATCGCCGCCCTCGCCGGACGCCTGGGCGGTGGGGCGCCGTCGCTGGGCCCGGTCCGGCTGGTGGGCGTCGACGGGCACGCCGGTTCCGGCAAGACGACCTTCTGCGCCGCCCTGTCCGGCCTGCTGGGCGGCGCGCCGGTGCTGCACCTGGACGACATCGCCTCCCACGAGGCGCTCTTCGCGTGGACGGACCGGCTCAGCGCACAGGTGCTCTCACCCCTGGCGGCGGGGCGCCCGGCACGCTACGAGGTCTACGACTGGGTGCAGGGCCGGTACGACGGGTCCCGGGTGCTGCCCGCGGCCCCGGTCGTGCTGGTGGAGGGGGTGGGCGCGGGGCGCCGGGCGCTCCGTCCGCATCTGAGCGCGCTGGTCTGGATGGACACCGGCCGCGAGCCCGCCTGGGCCCGGGGCCGGCTGCGGGACGGTCCGGGGCTGTCGGAGTTCTGGAGTGGCTGGATGGCGGCGGAGTCCCGGCATTTCTCCATGGACCCCGCCCGGCCGTACGCGGACTTCCTGGTGCGAGAGGGACGTGAGGGGTACGAGGTGCTGCCGGGGCCGGCGCAGCACCACTGAGAGGGTCTGGGGGTGACGTTCCGTCATCAGGCGTGGCGTGGGCTGTCGCACCTTCGTCCGGCATCCCCTGGAGGAGCCGTCCTGTGCTTGACCTGGGGACCGTGGAGGTCTTACGTTCTGCAGGGTGCGGCCCCTCGGGCCGCCGCAGACGCGAAGCCCCCGGTTGTTCCCCCGTGATCGGGGGCTTCGTGCTGCCCGTCTCCTCCCAGTAGCCCTGTCAGGCGCCCGCCGTTCTCACGGAACGTCACCGACGTGCGTGTCCGCCGTCCGTCGGCCGTCCTGTCGCGAACACCCCTCTACGTCGGGAGGGGGTACGCGGGTACCATCTGGGGCAGACCGGTAGAGGTGTCTCCCAACGATGCGGCTGCGGGCCGCGCCAGGACGAGCAACTCCCTTCCACGGCAATACGGTTCTGTCATGCTGTCGCCGGTTCACGCGCCCGGCGGCGGAGCTCCTGGGGGCGGTTGGTGGGGAACATGATGAACTTCGGGACGAATGCGGACACCCCGGCGGAACTGGCCTGGCTGCGGGCGGTCGACGCCTACACCGTCGGGGCCTACGCCCAGGCCGAGGAGGAGTTCCGGGCTGCCGTGCGGAGCGATCCGACCATGGCCGACGCCTGGCTCGGGCTCCACGCGCTGCGGGCCGACACGACCACGGCGCTGCTGCGGATGTACCACCACCGGGAACGGTTCGGCGAGCAGCGCTCCCGCCACCGACGTGCCCTGAACTCCTGGTACTGGCTGGGCTGGTGGGTGCAACCGGTGCTGGAGACCTCTCGCGACCTGCTGCTGGCCCACGCCTCGCACTGGCTGGACGGTCGCCATCTGCCGGAGCTGGACCGGGCGTTGGCGGGCACCGGGCCGGTGGAGGCGGATCCGCAGGTGCGGTTCCTGCACGCCTGCCGCGCCTACCTGGTCAAGGACTGGGAGGAGTTGGTGCGCCACACCGATCCGCTGCTGGACGACGCGACCCTGGGCATAGAGGCGGGGCTGTTCGGCGGCATGGCCCGGGTGCGCCTGGAGATGTACGGGCAGGCGGAGCCGTTGCTGTCCTCGGCCCTGATGCGCTGCCGCAGCGAGCAGCCGCAACGCAAGGAGCTGCGCTACTGGCTGGCGCGGGCCCACGAGGGCACCGGCCGCAGCGCCGCGGCGTTGCCGCTGTACCGGGCCGTGCACCACGCCGACCCCGCCTTCATGGACACCGCGGCCCGGCTCTCGGCCATCCACCAGGGCGACGGCCTGGAGGAGGGCCTGGACCTGGCCGCCGTCTCCGTGTACGGGGTGGGTCAGGAGGCGGTCGGCGAGGGCGGCCCGCTGGGCACCCTGGACACGCCCGACGGCCGGGAGCTGCTCGCCGCCGAGGGTGAGGCGGGCGAGTCGGCGCCGGGTGTCCCGCTCGTCCCGGTGGCCCAGGCCCCTCGTGCCGGGGGGCCCGAGCGAACGCCGGACCGGCTCCCGGCAGGCCCCTCGGACCCGGTGCTGCTGGAGGAGGCCCTGGCCGAGCTGGAGCGGATGGTCGGCCTGGAGCCGGTCAAGCGGCAGGTGCGGGCGCTCTCGGCCCAGTTGCGGATGGCGCGGTTGCGCAGCGGCCAGGGGCTTCCCGTCCAGCCGCCCAAGCGGCACTTCGTCTTCTCCGGGCCCTCCGGAACGGGCAAGACCACCGTGGCCCGCATCCTGGGCCGGGTCTTCTTCGCGCTGGGCCTGCTCGGCGGCGACCACCTGGTCGAGGCGCAACGCTCGGACCTGGTGGGTGAGTTCCTGGGGCAGACGGCCGTGAAGGCGAACGAGCTGATCGACTCGGCGCTGGGCGGGGTGCTCTTCGTCGACGAGGCGTACAGCCTGTCCAACTCGGGCTACAGCAAGGGCGACGCCTACGGGGACGAAGCCTTGCAGGTGCTGCTGAAACGGGCGGAGGACAACCGGGACCGGCTGGTGGTGATCCTCGCCGGCTACCCCGAGGGCATGGACCGGCTGCTGGCCACCAACCCGGGCCTGTCCTCGCGTTTCACCACCCGGGTCGACTTCCCCAGCTACCGGCCGCCCGAACTCACCGCCATCGGTGAGGTACTGGCCGCGGAGGGCGGTGACGGCTGGGACGAGGAGGCCCGCCAGGAGCTGCGCAGCATAGCCGAGCACGTCGTCTCCGAGGGGTGGGTGGACGAGCTGGGCAACGGCCGGTTCCTGCGCACCCTGTACGAGAAGAGCTGCGCCTACCGTGATCTGCGCCTGTCCTCCTGGGCGGGCACGCCCTCGCGGGAGGACCTGGCCACGCTGCGGCTGC
The DNA here is from genome assembly GCF_042733155.1 of Streptomyces sp. NPDC059740. Classification (NCBI taxonomy): domain Bacteria; kingdom Bacillati; phylum Actinomycetota; class Actinomycetes; order Kitasatosporales; family Streptomycetaceae; genus Streptomyces; species Streptomyces sp. NPDC059740. The sequence continues at coordinate 85,141 of NZ_JBHWGP010000023.1, forward strand.
CGGACCTGATGCAGGCCTACGGCGAGGTGCTGACCGGACGCGGCCCGCAGACCCCGCCGCTCGGCCGGGAGGAGTGAGGCAGCGGCCCGCTCCCAGGTGAGGCCGGGGGCCCGCCCCAGGTGACGCAGCGGCCCGCCCCGAGGTGAGGCGGCGGCCCGCCCCGCCCTCGTCGGGGGAGCGGGGCGGGCCGCCCTGGGCGTGGCCGGGCCGCCCCGTCCGGGTTCGGTGTGCCGCCGCCGGTCAGCCCGCCAGCGCGCGGTCGGAGGCGGTCACCTCCCGCTCGGCGCGGGGGCCGCCCACCCGGTGGTGGCGCTCCCCCTCGTAACCGTCGCGGTGGGTCGGGTCGCGCATCTCGCCCACCAGCTTCTCCAGGACGTCCTCCAGGGCCACGAGCCCCACCACCTTGCCGGTGCGGTCGGTGACCGCGGCGAGGTGCGAGGCGGCGCGGCGCATCGCGGCCAGTGCGTCGTCCAGCGGGAGCTCCGCGCGCAGGGTGGCCATGGGGTGCCAGAGCTGCTGCGGCACGGCCCGGTCCCGGTCCTCCAGGTCCAGGACGTCCTTGACGTGGAGGTAGCCCATGTACCCGCCGCCCGGGGCGCAGACCGGGAAGCGGGAGTAGCCGGTGCGCACCGTGAGCTCCTCCACCTGCCGGGGGGTGACGGTCAGGGGGGCGGTGACGAGCTTCGCCGGGTTCAGCAGGACGTCGGTGACGGGCCGGGAGCCGAGTTCCAGGGCGTCGGAGAGGCGCTCCTGTTCGGCCGGGTCCAGCAGCCCGGCCTGTCCGGCGTCCTCGACCAGGTGGGTGAGCTGCTCGCTGGTGAAGACGGCTTCGATCTCGTCCTTGGGTTCCACCCGGAAGAGCCGCAGCACGCCCCGGGAACAGGCCCCCAGCAGCGCGGTGACCGGCCGGCACACCCGCTCGAAGGCGACCAGGGCGGGCGAGAGCCACAGCGCGGTCTTCTCCGGGTCGGCCATGGCCAGGTTCTTCGGCACCAGCTCACCGATGACGAGGTGGAGGAAGACCACGACGACCAGCGCCACCACGTAGCCCAGCGGGTGGACCAGGGCCTCGGGCAGGTGCACGAGGTGGAAGACGGGCTCCAGCAGGCTCGCCACGGTGGGTTCGGCGACCGCGCCCAGCGTCAGTGAGCAGACGGTGACGCCGAACTGGGCCGCGGCCATCATGCGGGGCAGGTTCTCCAGCCCGGTGAGGACCTGGCGGGCGCGGCGGGCGCGTTTGCGTCCGCCCGCGGTGTCGTTCTCGGCCGCCAGCGGCTCGATCTGGCTGCGCCGGACCGAGACCAGGGCGAACTCGGCGCCGACGAAGTAGCCGTTGGCGAGGACCAGCAGGAGGGCGAAGAGGAGGAGCAGCGCGTTCATCGGCCGGCCTCCCCGGTCGCGGCACCGGCGCCAGCGCTCGCGTCGACGAGCACGGTGGCGGCGTCGAGCGCGGCGGTGGGGTCGGGGGTGGTGGTCCGTATGACGCGGACGCGGTCGGCCCGGTGGTGGGCCACCAGCCGCACCCGCAGCCGCCAGCCGTCGAGCTCGGCGACGTCGCCGGGGGCGGGGATGCGGCCCAGCACGGTGGCGACGAGGCCGGCGACGGTCTCGTACGGGCCCTCGGGAGCCTCCAAGCCGATGCGGCGCAGGGTGTCCACCCGGCAGGCGCCGTCGGCGTCCCAGGCCAGGTGGCCGTCCTCGGAGGCGGCGGGGGCGAGCTCGGGCAGGTCGACGACGTCGTGCTCGTCGCGGACCTCGCCCACCAGCTCCTCGATGATGTCCTCCAGGGTGACGACCCCGGCGGTGCCGCCGTACTCGTCGACCACCACGGCGATGGGCTGCTCCCGGCGGAGCTGTTCGAGCAGGTCCTGCACCGGCAGGGTCTCGGGGACCAGCAGCGGGGGCACGGCTATCCGGGTGGCCGGGGTGCGCAGGCGCTCCTGGGCCGGAACGGCCAGGGCGTCCTTGAGATGGACCATGCCGACGACCTCGTCGATCCGGGTGCGGTAGACGGGGAAGCGGGAGAGTCCGGTGGCCCGGGTGAGGTTGAGCACGTCCTCGGCGGTGGCGGAGGCCTGGAGGGCGGAGACCCGCACCCGGGGGGTCATGACGTTCTCCGCGGTGAGGTGGCCGAGGGCGAGGGTGCGCACGAACAGGTCGGCCGTGTCCTGTTCGATCGCGCCGGCCTGGGCAGAGTGGTGGGCCAGCGAGACCAGCTCGCCCGGGGTGCGGGCGGAGGCCAGCTCGTCGGTGGGCTCGACGCCCAGCGCCCGCACCAGCCGGTTGGCGACGCCGTTGAGGGCGGCGATGACCGGGCGGAAGAAGCGGGAGAACGCGGCCTGCGGGCCGGCGACGAACCGGGCGACGGTCAGCGGGTGGGAGACCGCCCAGTTCTTGGGAACGAGCTCACCCACCACCATCTGCACGGCGGAGGCCAGCAGCATGCCGAGGACCACGGCGACGCCCGAGACGGCGCCGTCGGGCAGGCCCGTGGCGGTCAGCGGGTAGCGGACGAGGTCGGCCATGGCGGGCTCGGCGAGCATGCCGACCACCAGGGAGGTGATGGTGATGCCGAGCTGGGTGCCGGAGAGCTGGAAGGAGAGGGCGCGCAGCGCCGAGACCACGGTCCGGGCGCGGCGGTCACCCTGCGCGGCGGCCCGTTCGGCCTCCGGGCGCTCGACGGTGACCAGCCCGAACTCGGCGGCCACGAAGAAACCGTTGGCCAGGATCAGGACGAACGCGGCTGCCAGGAGCAGGAGGGTCGCGGTCATGCCGCCGCCCCCTCGGCCGTGTGGGGGGTCTCCCCTGTCGGGGAGGCCGGTGGGGCGGCGTGGGTACTACAGGACGATCCGTCCATCGCCGGAGTAAGTCACTCCTCGGGTCGCAGGGTTCCCCGGGGGCGGCGCGGGCCGCCGGTGCGGGGTGGGCCGCGGGACGCGGCCGAACACCAGGGTAGTCAAAGCGGCGGCGGTGTCGCCTGTGCGTGGCCGCCGGGAAGGGTTTGGCCGGCCCGCTCCGGGTGCCGGGAGGGCGGTGGGGCGGGCCGTGGCGCTCATTGGCCGGCGGTGTGGGTCCGGGTCAGCTCCCGCAGTGCCCGGGCGTCGGCGATGGCGCGCTGCCTGCCGATGCCGGGCTGGATGCCCATGGCCGGCTGGCTGGTGCCGTCGGTGAGGTCGAGGTGCGCCCAGGCGTCACCGGGGCGCAGGTTGACCTGCACGATCTCTTCCCAGGCCAGCTCCCGGGTGGTGGTGAGGTTCACGACCCGGACGCCGCCGGAGTGCGCCTCCACCTTGGGCCGGCTGAGCAGCAGCAGACCGGCGAGGAGCACCAGGGCGATGGCGACGAAGCTGGCCCGCTCGCCCCCGGTCAGTTCCGGGAGGGCCAGGGCGACCGCGGTGATGACGAGGAACTGGGCGAGGCCCACCGAGAGCAGTACGGCGCGGGTACGGGTCGGCCGGAACGTCACGGGCAGGGCGGGAGGTCCGTCGGGTGGGGTGGTCACGTCCGTGGCTCGATTCGTGGCGGCTTCTCGGGACGGTGTTCTCGTGCCGGGCGTCCGGGTGCCGGGGCGGGGTGTCAGAGCCGGCAGGCGTGGATGCCGGTGGTGAGGATGGCGCGGGCACCGAGGGCGTAGAGCTCGTCCATGATGCGCTGGGCGTCCTTGGCGGGGACCATGGAGCGGACCGCGACCCAGCCCTCGTGGTGGAGGGGGGAGACGGTCGGCGACTCCAGGCCGGGGGTGAGCGCCACGGCCTTCTCGACGTTCTCCACGCGGATGTCGTAGTCCATCATCACGTAGGCGCGGGCCACCAGGACGCCCTGCATGCGGCGGAGGAACTGCTGGACCTTCGGGTCCTCCAGGCCGGCGTCCTTGCCGCGGATCACGACGGCCTCGGAGCGCAGGATGGGCTCGCTGATGATCTCCAGGCCGGCGTTGCGCAGGGTGGTGCCGGTCTCCACGACGTCGGCGATGACCTGCGCGACCCCGAGCTGGATGGCGGTCTCCACCGCGCCGTCGAGGTGGACGACGGAGGCGTCGACGCCGTTGTCCGCGAGGTGCCGGCGGACCAGTCCGGAGAAGGAGGTGGCGATCGTCATGCCGCCGAACTCGCTGACGTCGCTCGCGGTGCCGGGGCGGGTGGCGTAGCGGAAGGTGGAGCCGGCGAAGCCGAGCTGGAGGATCTCCTCGGCGTCCGCGCCGGAGTCCAGCAGCAGGTCGCGGCCGGTGATGCCGATGTCGAGCTTGCCGGAGCCGACGTAGACGGCGATGTCACGGGGGCGCAGGAAGAAGAACTCGACCTCGTTGTCCGAGTCGATCAGGACGAGTTCGCGGCGGTCCTTGCGCTGGCGGTAGCCGGCCTCATGCAGCATCGCCGACGCAGGCTCGGACAGTGAACCCTTGTTGGGGACGGCGATGCGCAGCATGGTTCAGCGACTTCCTTACGTGGTGGGTGTGGTGTGCGGTGCGGCGGGTTCGCGCGCCGCCCGGCGCCTGGTCCCGGCCGCGGAGGTGCGGACGGGGCCCGGGTCAGCGGGGCGGCCGGGTCACAGGTGGGCGTAGACGTCGTCGAGGGTCAGGCCCTTGGCGACCATCATCACCTGAAGGTGGTACAGGAGCTGGGAGATCTCCTCGGCGGCGGCCTCGTCGCTCTCGTGCTCGGCGGCCATCCATACCTCGGCGGCCTCCTCGACGACCTTCTTGCCGATGGCGTGCACACCTGCCTGCACGAGTTCGGCGGTGCGGGAGGTGGCGGGGTCGCCGTCGGCCTTGTGCTGGAGCTCGACGAAGAGCTCCTCGAAAGTCTTCTTGGACATGGTGGCTCCACCCTACGCGGTCGTGCGACCGCGTAGGGCGCCGCGTCCCGCATGCCGGACCGCGCAGGTGTGCCGGGCCGGGCGGGCGGCGGTCCGCGGTGCGGTCAGCGCCACGGTTCGGCGACCGAGCGCAGCGTGGTGGCGGTGGCCACCGCGGCGGTGACGGCCTCGTGGCCCTTGTCCTCGTGGGAGCCCTCGATACCGGCGCGGTCCAGCGCCTGTTCCTCGGTGTCGCAGGTCAGGACCCCGAAGCCGACGGGCACGCCGGTGTCGATGCTGACCTGCGTCAGCCCCTGGGTGACGCCCTGGCACACGTAGTCGAAGTGGGGGGTGCCGCCGCGGATGACGACACCGAGGGCGACGATCGCGTCGTAGCCGCGGCCGGCGAGGACCTTGGCGACCACGGGGAGTTCGAAGCTGCCGGGCACCCGCAGCAGGGTGGGCTCGTCGATGCCCAGTTCGGTCAGTGCCCGCAGCGCGCCGTCGACCAGGCCGTCCATGACCTGCTGGTGCCACTGGGCGGCGATGACGGCCACCCGCAGGTCGCCGCAGTTCTTCACGTTGAGTTCGGGTGCGCCCTTGCCGCTCACGGTCTCTCCTCGGGGTGTGCTGTCCGTCTCGGGGCGGCCTGGGGTCGGGCCGCCGGTGGGGAGGGGGTTCCTCTGGGTACTGCTGGTGCTGCTGGTGGTTCCGGTGCTGCTGGGGCCGTGGTGGTCACTGGTCGTCGCAGGAGGTGCCCCGGGCCGGGTCCAGCCACGGCAGGTCGTGGCCCATGCGGTCGCGCTTGGTGCGCAGGTAGCGGACGTTGTGCTCGCCGGCCTGGACGGGCATCGGCTCGCGGCCGGTGATGGTCAGGCCGGCCCGGGTCAGTGCCTCGGTCTTCTCGGGGTTGTTGGTCATCAGGCGCAGGGAGCGCACGCCCAGGTCGGTGAGTATCCGGGCGCCGGCGCCGTAGTCGCGGGCGTCGGCGGGCAGGCCGAGTTCCAGGTTGGCGTCGAGGGTGTCCCGGCCCAGTTCCTGGAGTTCGTAGGCGCGCATCTTGGACAGCAGGCCGATGCCGCGTCCCTCGTGGCCGCGCAGGTAGACCACGACGCCGCGCCCGGCCTCGACGACGCGGCGCATGGCCTCCTGGAGCTGGGGGCCGCAGTCGCAGCGCTGTGAGGCGAAGACGTCGCCGGTCAGGCACTCGGAGTGGACGCGGACCAGGACGTCCTCGCCCTCGCCCAGCTCGCCGTGGACGAGGGCGACGTGCTCGACGCCGTCGACGGTGGAGCGGTAGCCGTAGGCGGTGAACTCGCCGTGGGCGGTGGGCAGGCGGACGGCGGCCTCGCGGCGCACGGTGGGTTCGCTGTGGCGCCGGTAGTCGATCAGGTCGGCGATGGAGATGATCGACAGGCCGTGCTTGCGGGCGAAGGGCACCAGCTCCGGCAGGCGCAGCATGGTGCCGTCCTCACCGGCGATCTCGACGATGGCGGCGGCGGGGCGCAGTCCGGCGAGGCGGGCCAGGTCGACGCCGGCCTCGGTGTGCCCGGGGCGGGTCAGCACGCCGCCTTCGCGGGCCCGCAGCGGGAAGATGTGGCCGGGGCGGACGAGGTCGGCGGGGGCGGTGCCGGCGGTGGCGAGCAGGTGGAGCGTGGTGGAGCGGTCGGCGGCGGAGATGCCGGTGGTCACGCCGTGCTCGTGGCCGCCGTCGACGGAGACGGTGAAGGCCGTCTTCATGGACTCGGTGTTGGCGCCCACCATCTGCGGCAGGTCGAGCCGGTCCAGGTCGGCGCCCTCCATGGGGGCGCAGATCAGGCCACGGCACTCGCTCATCATGAAGGCGACGATCTCGGGGGTGGCCTTCTCCGCGGCGACGATCAGGTCGCCCTCGTTCTCGCGGTCCTCGTCGTCGACGACGACCACGGGGCGGCCGGCGGCGATGTCGGCGATCGCCCGCTGGACCGGGTCCAGGACGAGCACCTCGGGTGCGTCGGGCTCGTACACGTAGGCCTCCCGCGGCGTGGGGTCTTCGGGTCGGCTGGACGGGGCGGTCATGCCGCGGCTCCTTCGGGGACGGGGCGGGCGGTGTCGCGGGAGCGCAGCCACCAGTCGCGCATGCCCCAGAGCACCAGCGCGCCGTAGAGGACGTAGACGAAGCCCGAGAAGGCCAGGCCGCTGGCGAAGTCGAGCGGGACGCCGACGAGGTCGACCAGGAGCCAGGCGAACCAGAACTCCACCAGTCCGCGGGCCTGGGCGATCATCGCGACCAGGGTGCCGACGAAGATGTAGGCGTCCGGCCAGGGGTTCCAGGACAGCTGCGGGAGGGCGGTGAACAGGCCGCCGACGGCTGCGGTGCCGAGTGCGGCGGCGGCCACCAGCAGGCCGCGTTCGCGCCAGGAGGCGAACCGGACGGCGATGGAGCCGTCCTGGCCCCGGCGGTTGCCGGCGCGCCACTGCCACCAGCCCCACAGGGCGACCACGATGACGACGAACTGCTTGCCGACGCCGCCGGCGAGGTGGGCGTAGAGGTTGGCGGCGATGAGGACGAGGCCGGAGAGGCACTGCACGGGCCAGGTGGCGACCGAGCGGCGCCAGCCCAGCGCGAGGCCTATCAGGCCGATGGTGTTGCCGAGCATGTCGGACCAGATGACGTGCTGGCCCAGGGCGGTGAAGGCCTCACCGTCGAGCCAGGAGACGGCGCTCATCGCGCGCCCTCGGTGGGCAGGGCCCCGCCAGCCGGCACCGGGTGGCCGCCCTGGCCCAGCAGCCGCTCGACGTACTTGGCCAGGACGTCGACCTCCAGGTTGACGGGGTCGCCGACCTTTTTCCGGCCGAGGGTGGTCAGCTCCAGGGTGGTGGGGATGAGGCTGACGCTGAAGTGGTCGGCGCCGGCCTCGACGACGGTGAGGCTGATGCCGTCGACGGTGACGGAGCCCTTCTCCACCACGTAGCGGGCCAGGCGTTCGGGCAGCGAGACGGTGACGACCTCCCAGTGCTCACCCGGGGCGCGGTCGGTGATGACGCCGGTCCCGTCGACGTGGCCCTGGACGAGGTGGCCGCCCAGGCGTCCGCCGAGCGCCATGGGGCGTTCGAGGTTGACGCGGTGACCGGGGGCGAGGGCGCCGAGGCTGGAGCGGTGCAGGGTCTCGGCCATGACGTCGGCGGTGAACTCGCCCTCGGTGCTGTCCACCACGGTCAGGCAGACACCGTTGACGGCGATGGAGTCGCCGTGCCGGGCCCCTTCGGTGACCAGGGGGCCGCGCAGGCGGAAGCGGGAGCTGTCGCCGAGGTCCTCCACGGCGACGACCTCGCCCAGTTCTTCGACGATTCCGGTGAACACTGTGTCAGTTCTCCTCTGGGCGGACGGGTACGGCGGTGACGCGCAGGTCCGGGCCGAGCCGCCGGGTGTCGACGACGTCCAGGCGCAACGCCTGGTCGATGGTGGTGATTCCGGCACCGCCGAGCGCCGCGGGTCCGGCGCCGAGCAGGACGGGGGCGAGGTAGCCGACGACCTTGTCGACGCTGTTCGCCGCGAGGAAGGCGCCGGCCAGGGTGGGCCCGCCTTCCAGGAGCACCGAGCGCACGTCCCTGGCGTACAGGGCGGTGAGCAGCGCGGTGATGTCCAGCCCCGGTCCGTGGGCGGCGCGGGGCAACCGCAGCAGGGGCACGAGTCCTTCGAGGTGGCCGGCCTCGGCGTCCTCGGCGACGGCGACGAGGGTGGCGGCGGTGCCGTCCAGGACCCGGGCGCCGGGCTTGACGGCGCTTGCCCGGGAGTCGACGACGACGCGGAGCGGCTGGGTGACGTCGGTGTCGGTGAGGCCGGTGACGCGGGCGCCGAGGTGGGGGTCGTCGGCGCGGGCGGTGCCGGAGCCGACGATGACGGCGTCGGCCTGGGCGCGCAGCCGGTGGACGTCGGCACGGGCGGCCGCGGAGGTGATCCAGCGGCTGGTGCCGTCGGCGGCGGCGACCCGGCCGTCCAGGGAGGCGGCGTACTTCCACAGGACGAAGGGGCGGCGGTGGCGTGCGGCGGTCAGCCAGGCCTCGTTGCCGGCGGCGGCCTCCGCGGCCAGCACCCCGCCGGCGACCTCGACGCCGGCCCGGCGCAGGGTCTGGGCGCCGCCGGTGGCGGTGGGGGTGGGGTCGGCGACCGCGTAGACGACGTGGGCGATGCCGGCGTCGAGGAGGGCCTGGGCGCAGGGGCCGGTGCGTCCGGTGTGGTTGCAGGGTTCGAGGGTGACGACGGCGGTGCCGCCGCGGGCCCGGTCGCCGGCCTGGCGCAGCGCCTCGACCTCGGCGTGCGGCCCGCCGGCCCGCCGGTGCCAGCCCTCGCCGGCCTGTTCGCCCCGCTCGTCGAGGACGACGCAGCCGACGACGGGGTTGGGGCTGGTGTGGCCCAGGCCCCGCGCGGCCAGGTCGATGGCGCGGCGCATGGCGGCCAGCGTCTGGGGCGTCGTGGGCGGTGCACTCGCCACCGGGTCCTCCTGCCTCTTCGGGCACGGACTCCGGGGCTCGCCGACGGGCGGCGGTGAGCGGGGCTGACGACGTCTGCGCACGGCGTCGGAGGTGCACCCCGCTCCGGCCGGCCGATCGGACGGAGCCGGTGTGCTCCGCCTTCTGCCGCGGTCCAGGGTGGGGAGCGGGCGTCGCCCGGAGGCGCGTACCTGCTCCACCGACGTCGGTCTGGTGACCGTCGCTGGCCCGCCGCGCACTGCCTTCCATCCGGACTTTCACCGTCGGTGCAGGAATTCCACCTGCTCAACCGGCCGCTGGAAGCGGTCGGGTCGCGGACTGTTACCGCCGGTTCGGATTTTCACCGACCCCGGAGTGCGCTGCGTGTCTTACGTACTCCCTCAGTCTGCCACGTCCGCCGCCCCGCCAACCGGAGGGGTGCGGTGGGCCGGCTCACATCGGGTACCCCGGGCCCCCGGGCGGAACCCGGGCGGGGTGGCCGGCCGCGGACCCGGCCGGGGCGGGGCCGTCAGGCGGCGGTGGCCGCCGGCTCGTGGCGGAGGAGTTCGCCGGCGACGGCCCGGGCGTGCTCGGACCAGGGGGTGGGGCGGCGGGTGCGGGCGTCGACCCTGACCAGCACGCGCCGGCCGAGGGCGTGGGTGGTCCCGCCGTCCGCCGAGCAGAAGCGGAAGCCGTAGGTCAGGCTCGTCCGGCCCAGCTCCTCGACCCAGACGTGGACGGCGTACTCGCCGGGCAGGTGCACCGGCTGCTCGTAGGTGATGTGCAGGTCCTTCACGACGTTGCACATGTCGCCGGCCGCCTCCCAGTCCCCTTCGAAGCGGAATCCCTGCCCCGACCAGTACTGGGTGAAGGCCCGCTCGACGTGCAGGGGGAAGCGGGAGTTGTGGAGCATGCCGAGGGCGTCGAGTTCGTCGAAGTGGACGGTGACGGGGACCAGCCGGCCGTAGGGCACGGTGGGCGCGGTGGGCTGGACGGCTTCGACGGTCACGGGTGGAGCTCCTGGAACTGTGCGGAAGGGTGCTTACCCGGACAGGGGCGCACCAAGGGTGGGAACGGGGACCCGGTCATCGTAAGGGCCGCCTTTCGCACGCCTGTGACCAGCCCGCTTCCGTCCGGACCGGGCCCGGTCGACCGAACATTTTCGGCCATTACCATGTCCCGGTCATCACGTGAAGAGCGGAAAACAGGAGCAGACATGGGCCTCGGTGTGCGCTGGACCCTGCACGGCGACGGGCGCACCCCCGCCCCGGGGGCGGTGGTCCGGCCCGACGAGCGGCTCACCTGGCCCCGCACCGCGGGACTGGGCGCCCAGCACGTGGTGTCGATGTTCGGTGCGAGTTTCGTCGCCCCGCTGCTGATGGGCCTGGACCCCAACCTGGCCATCATGATGTCGGGCGTCTCCACCATGATCTTCCTGCTGGCGACGCGCGGCCGGGTCCCGTCCTACCTCGGCTGCTCCCTCTCCTTCGTCGGCGTCGCGGCCGTCATCCGGGCACAGGGCGGGAACAGTGCGACCGTCACCGGCGCGGTGCTGGTGGTGGCGGTGGTGCTCTTCCTGGCCGGTCTGGCGGTGCAGCGGTTCGGGGCGCGGGTCATCCACGCGGTGATGCCGCCGGTGGTGACCGGCGCGGTCGTGATGCTCATCGGCTTCAACCTGGCGCCGGTGACGGCGAGCACCTACTGGCCGCAGGACCAGTGGACGGCGCTGCTGACCATGCTCTTCACCGGTCTCGCGGTGGTCTGTCTGCGGGGTTTCTGGTCGCGCGTGGCGATCTTCCTGGGGCTGCTCTTCGGCTATGCCGTCTCCTTCCTCCTCGACCGGGTCTTCGGGATGATCCACTCGGCGAACGGATCCGGGAAGGTCGTCGACCACTGGCGCCTGGACCTCTCCGGGGTGGGCAGCGCGCGGTGGGTGGGGCTGCCTTCCTTCCACGCGCCGCACTTCCAGTGGTCGGCGGTGCTGGTGGCGCTGCCGGTGGTGATCGCGCTGATCGCGGAGAACGCGGGCCACGTCAAGGCGGTCGGCGAGATGACCGGGGCCCGGCTGGACGACCGGCTCGGCGTGGCGATCGCCGCGGACGGTGTCGGCTCGGTGCTCTCCACCGCCGTCGGCGGTCCGCCCAACACCACGTACTCCGAGAACATCGGGGTGATGGCGGCGACCCGGGTGTACTCGACGGCCGCCTACTGGGCCGCCGCCGTCTTCGCCCTGCTGTTCGGCCTGTGCCCGAAGTTCGGCGCGGTGGTCGCCGCGATCCCCGGCGGCGTCCTCGGCGGCATCACGGTGATCCTCTACGGCATGATCGGCCTGCTGGGCGCGCAGATCTGGGTGCACAACAAGGTGGACCTGCGCAATCCGCTCAACCTCGTCCCGGTGGCCGCGGGCATCATCATCGGCGTCGGCGGGGTGAGCCTGAAGTTCACCGACACCTTCGAGCTGAGCGGCATCGCGCTGGGCACCATCGTGGTGCTCACCGGCTACCACGTGCTGCGGGTCCTGGCGCCGCCGCACCTGCGGACCCAGGAGCCGCTGCTGGACGAGGGCACCTCGTCCTACGACCCGGACGCCGCCGGGAACGCCTCGGGGACTCCGGCCGCCGCCGAGGGGCCCGGGCACCACGGTCCGGCGGGTGAGGGCCCCGCGGACGGCGGCCCGGGACGCCGCGGCTGACACCCGGTGGGACGGGCGCGCCGGCACCGCCGACCGCGGCGCAGGCCCGCCCTGCCCGCTCGATCGGGTGACACCAGCCCGTCGGCCGGTTCACCGAGCGTATCCACTTGTCACTCTGGGTGGATGACGACGACAGCGGAACCGCCGGTGGTGTCCCGGCCCGAGGTGCAGCAGGTGCTCGCCCGCATGCGGGAGCTGGGCGAACAGCTCCCGCGGCGGGACGGCCTGGCGGTGTTCAACCAGGTCTACCTGACGGTCACCGAGCAGGTGACCGCCTCGCTGACCGCCGGCCGCTTCGGCGACGCCACCGCCACCGCGGCCCTCGACGTCCTCTTCGCGCGGCGCTACCTGGACGTCGCCTGCCCGGTGTCCGGCGACGCTGCGCCGCCCGCCGCGTGGCGCCCCCTGCTCCAGGCGCGGCACCGCACCGGGATCACGCCGCTGCAGTTCGCCCTGGCCGGGGTCAACGCCCATGTGGGGCACGACCTGGCCCTGGCCGTGGTGGACACCTGCCGTGCCCTGGAGTGCGAACCGGAGGCCCTGGAGGCGGACTTCGACCGGGTGGGGGTGATCCTCACCGCGCTGGAGGAGGCGGTCCGGGAGGCGCTGATGCCGGGGCCCGACCTGCTGGACCTCGCCGACCCCCTCACCCACCTGGTCGGTTCCTGGAGCCTGGAGCGGGCGCGGGACGCGGCCTGGGCGGCGGCCCGCGCCCTGTGGGCCCTGCGCGGCCTGCCCGACGTGACGGCCCATCTGACGAGGCGGCTGGACTCCGGGGTGGGGCTGGTGAGCCGGTTCCTGCTCACGCCGCTGGGCTGAGCAGGCCCCGCCCCGGCCGGCCTCAGTCCTCGGGCAGTTCGACCGGCGCGATCTCGTCGAAGACGTCGCCGGGGCCGGGGTTGCCGGGATCGGTGGCCCCGCCCAGGTGCGTCATCACGCCCCAGACCGCGTTGAGTGCGGTCTGCACCGCGCCCTCGGCCCAGCCGGCGGTCCAGGAGACGTCGTCGCCGGCGAGGAAGAGGCCGCGCCGGTCGGCGGGCAGCCGGTCCTGCACGAAGTGGGTGAACAGGCGCCGCTGGTAGCGGTAGTGGCCGGGCAGGTTCGCCTTGAACGCGCCCATGAAGTAGGGCTCGTCCTCCCAGGAGACGGTGACCGGGTTGCCGATGATGTGCCCCCGGATGTCGACGCCGGGATAGATCTCACCGAGTGAGTTGAGCATGACCTCCATCCGCTCCCGGCCGCTGAGCGGCAGCCACTTCAGGCTGTCGTCACACCAGGTGTAGGACAGGCAGATCACGGCCGGCTTGTCGGGGCCGTCGTCGAGGAGGTAGGTGCCGCGCGTCATGCGGTCGGTGAGCGTCATGCTCATCAGGTCGCGGCCCGTCTCGGGGTCCTTGTCGAGCCAGAAGGGGCGGTCGACGGGGACGAACAGCTTGGAGGACTCCATGTAGTGGGTGCGCTCGATCGCCGTCCAGTGGTCGATGGGGAAGAGCGAGTCGTCGCACTCGATCTTGGAGAGCAGCATCCAGGACTGGGCCGTGAAGACGGCGGCCCGGTAGGTGCGGATGTCACCGGAGGCGTCGGTCACCGTGGTGCGGTTGCCGGCGGTGCGGTGCAGCCGGGTCACGGCGGGGCGGGGGGCGCCGTCGTGGAGAGTGGCGAGCGAGGTGCCCGCGGCCCAGTGGACGAGCTTGTCCGGCACGTGCTCCCACAGGCGCAGCGGGAGCTGCTGGCTGCCGCCGACGATGCCCTCGTGGTGGTCGTCGGCCTCGGTGTAGACGACGCGGAGGATCTCCAGGATGGAGTTGGGGAAGTCGGTGTCCCAGCCGCCGGTGCCGAAGCCGACCTGCCCGAAGATCTCACGGTGCCGGAAGGAGCTGAACGACGGGGCCGCGCACAGGAATCCGTAGAAGGTCTGGTCGTCCAGCCGCTCCACCAGCCGTGACCAGATCTCCCGGATGCGGGGGACGTCGCGCTCGCGGATGGCGCGGTTCATCTCCTGGTAGTCGGCGCCCTCGTCCAGGCACGCCTGCCAGGCCTGCGCCACCTGGCGGTAGACCTCGGGCAGGTCGTCCAGGGTGCGGGCGTAGTGCGGGACGCCCTTGAGGTCGACGACGGTGGAGGGGGTGGCGGGCGAGAGGGGGTTGGGGAACGGCCTGGTGCGCAGGCCGACCAGGTCGACGTAGTGGCGCAGCGCGGTGGAGGACGGCGGGAAGCGCATCGCGCCGAGTTCCGCGGTCAGTTCCGCCTCGCAGCCCTCGAAACCGGTGGTGCGCAGCCGTCCGCCGAGCTGGTCCGCCTCGTAGACGACCGGCCGCAGCCCCATCTTCATCAGCTCGTAGGCGGTGACCAGGCCGGAGAGGCCGCCGCCGATGACGGCCACCTCCGTGCCGTGCTCGGTCGCCGGCACCCCTCCGAGCCCCGCCGGGTGCGCGAGGTAGTCGTCGTAGGCGTACGGGAAGTCGGGGCCGAACATGGTGATCGGCGGCTGCGACTCGGCGTGCTGGGGGGCGGCGGGAGGCACGGTGGACGCCATGGCGACGGCTCCTTGCGGGGGTGCTGGATCAGGTGTGCGGGTGGGCCGGGTCAGGCGCGGCCGGTCAGCGCGCCGTACAACTCCGGCCGGCGGTCGGCGAGGTAGGGGTTGCGGTCCCGGCCCGCGGCCAGCAGGTCGGTGTCGACGTCGGCGAGAAGGAGTTCCTCGGCGCGTCCGGCGCGGGCGCGGGCCGTTCCGTCGGGACCGGCCAGGCAGCTCCGGCCGACGAAGTCCCACTCCCCTTCCGGGCCGGTGCGGTTGACGTACGCCAGGTACATCTGGTTCTCGAACGCGCGGACCGGGACGAGGGACTCGGCGACGAACTCGTAGGGATGGAGCTGGGCGGTGGGCACCAGGAGCAGGTCGGTGCCGGCCAGCGCGTGGGCCCGCACGAACTCGGGGAACTCCACGTCGTAGCAGACCATCAGGCCCACGGTCAGGCCGTCGAGACGGGCCTGGACGACGGTGTCGGTGCCCGGGGTGAACCACCGGCGTTCGTAGTCGCCGTACAGGTGCGCCTTGCGGTAGGTGGTGGCCGGGGCGGAGTCGGCGGGGACGAACTGGACGGCGTTGTAGACCTGCTCGCCGTCCCGTTCCGGGTAGCCGTAGGCGATGGCGACCCCGGTCTCCCGGGCGGTCCGCGCGACGGCCCGTGCGCTCGGTCCGTCGGCGGGCTCGGCCAGCCGGTGGAGGTCCTCGTCGAGGGCGTAGCCGGTGAGGAACAGCTCGGGGCAGACGAGCAGTCGGGCACCCGCGTCGGCCGCCCGGCGGGCCGCGTCGCCGAGGGCGGCCAGTTGGGCGGCCGGGTCACCGGGCCGGCCGGAGCTCTGGAGCAGGGCGGTGCGCAGCACGGACATCGGACCTCGCGGCGGGAGAAAGGGCAGGGGGCCGCAGGGTCACCGGTGAGCGGACACGGTGTTCCGGGATGCGGCCGGACACCTCGACGGTACGGCGCGCCGCTCGGCGTGGACAAGGCGCCTTCGTTGCGCGTCCACCGGCGATTCGTTGCGCCTGCGCGGCGCGGGACGGCGAATCGGTGCGCGGAGGCGGACAGCGGCGGCCGGGGTGCCGGGGGCCTGTGCCGGGCGCCCGGGAGGGGCCGTGCCGTGCCCCCGAGCGCGCCGAGGTGGACCGGAGTTGGGGTGTCCACGGCCGGGCCGCGGCGCCTGCCCGGGGCGCGGTCGTCGTCGCCCGTGGCGGTCCTGGGCCCCGGCCCGGGGGCACGCCCGGTGGCGGGACGGCCGCACGGGGAGGACTGCGCCGCCCGCGGCCTCTCGGCCGGGGGCCTCCGGCCCCGGACCTCCTGGGCCAGAACCCGCAGCCGGTGCCCAGACGGCACTTTCGCCACCCGGGGCCCCTCTCAGCCCGGCGCGCCCGAGCTGAAGCGGCGCAGCAGCGGCGAGAGGACCAGCACGGAGCGGGTGCGCTCGACGAACGGTTCGCCGGCGATCCGCTCCAGGACGTGCTCGAAGTGGCGCATGTCGCCCGCGAAGACCTGCACCAGGGCGTCCGCCTCACCGGTGACGGTGGAGGCGGACGCCACCTCGGGGTAGCGGGCCAGGCCGCGGCGGATGTCGTCCGGGCTGGTCTTGCGCCGGCAGAAGATCTCGATGAAGCCCTCCGTCTGCCAGCCGAGGGCCGCCGGGTCGACGCGCACGGTGAACCCGGTGATGGCGCCCTCGGACCGCAGCCGGTCCACGCGCCGTTTGACGGCCGGTGCCGACAGGCCGACCTCCTGGCCGATGTCGGCGTAGGAGCGCCGGGCGTCCTCGGCGAGTGCGTGGACGATGCGTTCGTCGAGGTCGTTCAGGGGCACGGCGGGTGGTTCACCTCTGCGCGGAGGAACTGGACGGGGTGGCGGTGGCCAGACGGGAGCGGCGCATCCCGTACGCGAAGTACAGCACGAGGCCGACCGCCAGCCACACTCCGAAGACCACCCAGGTGACGGCGGAGAGGCTGAACATCATCCAGATGCACAGCCCGAAGCCGATCAGCGGGAAGAGCGGCGAGAGCGGCACGCGGAAGGCGCGCGGCATGGTGGGCCGGGTACGGCGGAGCACGACGACCGCGACGTTGACCAGCGCGAACGCGAAGAGCGTGCCGATGCTGGTGGCGTCGGCGAGCTGACCGAGCGGCACGGCGGCGGCCAGGATGCCGCAGAAGAGGGAGACCACCACGGTGTTGGCCCGCGGCACCCCGGTGCGGGCGTGGACGGTGGAGAAGACCTTGGGCACCAGGCCGTCGCGGGACATGGAGAACAGAATGCGGGTCTGTCCGTAGAGCACCGTCAGCACCACGCTGGCGATCGCCACGACCGCGCCGGCCGCCAGCAGCGAGGCCCACCAGGTCTGGCCCGTGACGTCCTTGAGGATGCCGGCCAGCGCGGCCTCGGAGCCCTCGAAGGCCTGCCAGCGGCGCGCGCCCACGGCCACGGCGGCGACCAGGCAGTACAGCGCGGTGACGATGATGAGGGAGGCGATGATGGCCCGCGGCAGGTCGCGCTGCGGGTTCTTGGCCTCCTCGCCCGCGGTGGAGGCGGCGTCGAAGCCGATGTAGGAGAAGAACAGGGTGGCGCCCGCCGAGCTGACGCCCGCCAGACCGAGCGGGGCGAAGGGTGCGTAGTTGCCCGCCCGGATGCCCTGCCAGGCCACCCCGCAGAACAGCAGCAGCGCGACGATCTTCACGCCGACCATGACGGCGTTGGCGCGGGCGCTCTCGCGGGCCCCGCCCAGCAGGAAGGCCATGGCCAGCAGGACGACCAGGAGCGCGGGCAGGTTGAACAGTCCGCCGTCCCCGGGGGGTCCGGCCAGCGCCTGGGGAAGGGTGACGCCGATCGTGCCGTCCAGCAGTTCGTTGAGGTACTGGCCCCAGCCGACGGCGACCGCCGCCACCGAGACGCCGTACTCCAGGATCAGGCACCAGCCGCAGACCCAGGCGACGAACTCGCCGAGGGTGGCGTAGGAGTACGAGTAGGAGGAGCCGGCGACCGGGATGGTGCCGGCGAGCTCTGCATAGGAGAGCGCGGAGAACAGGGCGGTGATGCCCGCGATCACGAAGGAGACGATCACGGCGGGGCCCGCCTTGGGCACGGCCTGGCCGAGCACCACGAAGATGCCGGTGCCCAGGGTGGCCCCGATGCTGATCATGGTGAGCTGGGAGACGCCCATCGTGCGGCGCAGGGTGCCGCCTTCGCCCTTGCCGCTCTCGGCGACGAGCTGCTCGACGGGCTTGCGCCGCGCCAGGCGGGCGCCGAGGCTCGGGGCGGGTCGAGGGGAGCCCGCACTGCTGCCGGGCGGGGCTTCGCCATGGTCCGTCACGGGAGGGCTCCTTCTCGCTGCCGGTCTGGGGGGCGTTGACCGACGGCAGAGCGCCCCACGGCACAACGGTGGGCCGCCTGGGGAAACCGCCGAGCAGACGGTCCCCGCCTCTCCACGTACAGCGCATGACCTTACGGGGAACCACGAGGGAACAGATATCCGGGTTCGTTGCGTCTGGCGGGACGAGCGTTGCGCGCGGAAGCGGTTCGCGCCCGATTGTTGCGCACCGGGCCCTCCACGCAACAGCCCCTGACGGCCAGGCGCACCTCCCCCGCTCGGACGGCCGACCCCGGCGTACCGGCCGTCCCCCCTTCAGGAACGGGCCGAACGCCCCTGAAGTGGGCGGACGCCGCTGCCCCGCACCCGGGGCGGGGGGGGGGCAGCGGCGTGCCTCCCCGCCCTGGGTCCGGGGGGGGTGAACAGCCGAGGGTGTGGAG
>NZ_JBHWGP010000024.1:0-101282 GCF_042733155.1 Streptomyces sp. NPDC059740
TGGAAGCAGAGGCGGGCCCCGCGATCGGGGTCGGTGGAGTGGTAGCCCAAGGCCCCGGCCATCGACGCGCGCTTCCAGTTCAGGCGGTGCCGCAGCCAGGCGGGGGAAGTAGGCGGTCGTCGCGCCGGTCCGCTCGACTTCCCCGGGACCGCGAGCAGTCGCTGCCGGTTCACGGGCTCCTGACCACCGACGCGGGCGTCGCCGGCCCGGCCATGGTCCGGGAGCAGCCCGCCCCCGGGAGGCCGAGGCAGCTGACCGCTCGTGGTGTGGTGCGTGCCGGACCGGCCGAGGGGCCGACCATGCGCCCGGCCGGCTCCTACCCCTCCGCCTCGCGACGCGCCGCGTCGATGATCGTGTCGAGCAGGCCGGGGAAGGCCCGGTCCAGGTCGGCGCGGCGCAGGGTGTTCAGCTTCACGGTGCCCTCGTAGCGCTGCCGGATGATGCCTGCTCGCCGCAGCACCTTGAAGTGGTGCGTGCTGGTGGAGCGGGTGACGCTGATGTCGAAGGCGCCGCACGGGATACCCCGGTCGGAGTCGGCGAGTTGGCGGACGATGCTGCGTCGCACCGGGTCGACCAGCGCGTCCAGCACGTCCTGGAGCGCGATGTCCTCGGCGGCGACGTGATCGGTGATGCGTCCGGCCGTCTGTGCGGTCACGTGGGCCGACCTCCCTGCGTCTCGACTCCCTCCCATCGTACGACAGTCATCGAAGGTTGACGGTCATCGAAGGTTGACAGTTATCAAGTTTGACGGTCATCGTCATACCAGTCACCGGAGGAGGCCCGCCGGGCCGGACCGCGGTCCTTCGAGGGTCCCCGCCTCGCCGCGTTCCCGGAGGAGTGCCCGATGTCCGCCATCTCGTCCGCCACGATGTCGTCTCCCGTCCAGGGGCCGCCGAAGCGGCGGGAGGTGTTACCGCTGTGGCGGCTCACCGCCCTCGCCACCGGCTTCGTGATGGCCGCCCTCGACGTGACCGTCGTCAACGTGGCGGGTGCCGCCCTCCAGGAGCGTCTGCACGCCTCGTTGTCGGAGCTGACCTGGATCGTGGACGGTTACGTCCTGGTCTTCTGCTCTCTCCTGCTCCTGGGAGGAGGTCTGGCGAACCGGCTCGGCGCGAAGCGGGTCTACCTGTGGGGCATGGCCGTCTTCTTCCTGGCCTCGCTGGGCTGCGCACTCGCACCGGACGCCGCGGTGCTGGTCGCCGCTCGTCTCGCCCAGGGCGTCGGCGCGGCACTCTTCATGCCGAGTTCCCTCTCGCTGCTGGTGTTCTCGTTTCCCGAGAGGCGGCTGCGCACGCGGATGCTGGGCCTGTGGTCAGCGATCGTCGCCACCTCCGCCGGTCTGGGACCGACCGTCGGCGGCCTGCTGGTCAGCGCTTTCGGCTGGCAGAGCATCTTTCTGCTCAACCTGCCCGTCGGCATCGCCGGCATCCTGCTGGCCAGGCGTCACATCGCTGCGACCGAAGCGCGGACCGTCAGGCTGGCCGTGCCCGGGCACGCCCTGTGGATCGTGGCGCTCGCCGCACTCAGCTTCGCGCTCATCGAAGGACCTCGGCTGGGCTGGGGAGCCGGCGGGACACTGGCCTCCTACGCGGTACTCGCCCTCGCCGGAGGCGCGTTGGTGGTACGTGAACGACGGGCCGACAACCCGGTCATGCCCTGGGGCCTGTTCCGCCGCCCGGGTTTCGCCGGTGCGAATCTGGTGGGTTTCCTCTTCAACTTCGCGCTGTACGGGACCATGTTCATGCTCGCCCTGTACCTGCAGCAGTCCCGCGGGGCCGGAGCCTTCCGGGCCGGTCTCGAACTGCTGCCGATGACGGTCTGGTTCCCGCTGGCCAACCTCGTCTACTCGCGGATCTCTGCGCGCCTCTCCAACGGGACGCTGCTGACGATCTTCCTCCTGGTCGCCGGGGTCGCGTCCTTCTCGATGGTCACCGTGACCCCGTCCACGCCCTACTGGGTGCTGGCCGTGGCCGTCGGTCTCGCCAACATCGGTGCGGGCGTCATCTCCCCCGCGATGACTGCCGCCCTGGTGGATTCCGCAGGCCCCGAACACGCCAACGTGGCCGGCTCCGTACTCAACGCCAACCGGCAGATCGGCACGATGGTGGGCATCGCCGGAATGAGTGTGGTGCTCGGCACCGCCGCGGACCGGGACAGCGGGCCGGCCCTGTGCTTCCTGCTGGCCGGCACCGCCTACCTCGCCGGTGCGGCCGGCGCCGGGCTCCTGATCGTCCGGTCCGAACGCCTCGAAGCCGCCGCACCCGCCGGGGCCACCCGGTGACGCACCTACCGGAACTGCATCTGCCCGGCCCCGCCCCTCCAGGCGCACCGTCCGGAGGGGGCGGGTTCAGCGTCCCGGCTCGGCCGTCGAGCCGCGCACCACCAGCGAGGGCTGGAGCACCTCGGTGGTGCTCCGGCCGCCGCCGCCCCTCGCGACCCTGCCCAGCAGCAGTTCGGCGGCGCGGGCGCCCATGTCGAAGACCGGCTGGCGCACGGCCGTCAGGCCCGGCTCGACCATCCGCATCCAGGCGAGGTCGTCGAAGGAGACCACCGAGACCTCACCGGGCACCGCCTCGCCCCGGCGTTTGAGTTCCTGCCAGACCAGTTCGGCCACCACGTTGTTGGCGGCGAAGACCGCCGTGAGGGAGGGGCGGTCCGCCAGGAAGGCGGCCACCTCCTCCTGGGCGGGCCGCTCGGCGGTACCGAGGTCGAGCACGTGTCGCCGCGTCCGGGGCAGGCCGGCGGCCAGGAGTGCCGCCCGGTATCCCCGCAACCGGTGCCGGCCGGTGTCCCACCGCGTCTCGTCGATCACCACGGCGATCTGCTCGTGCCCCAGCTCGACCAGGTGTTCCACGGCTGCCCGGCTGCCGTGCTCGTTGTCGATCACCACGGCGTCGCAGCCGCGCACACCCGAACGGCGGTCGACCTCGGTGACCGGGGTGCCGTGCTCGACCAGCAGTTCCGTGGCGGTCCGCCCGCTCGGGGCCAGTAGCACGCCCTCGGCACGCATCGCCACGAAGGCACGCGCGCCGTCGGCCGCCCGCTCCGCATCCCCGTGGTCGTCCACCAGGACGACCTGGTACCCGGCGGACGACAGGGTGTGCTCCACTCCGGCGGCGAGCTCGGCGTAGAACTGGTTGCGCAGGTCGGACACCAGGAGGCCGACCACGCCGCTGGAACGTCCCTTGAGCGTGCGGGCGGAGACGTCCGGGACGTAGCCGAGTTCGGTGGCGGCGGCCCTGACCCGCTCGCGGATGTGCTCGGCGACGTAGCCGTGGCCGCCCAGCGCCCGCGAGGCGGTGGACCGGGAGATGCCGGCCCGTTCCGCCACGTCGCGCAGGGTGGCCCTGGGCCGCCGCCCGCGAGGCGTGCCGGTCCGCGCGGTCCCGTCGTTGCTCATCGAGATGCCCTACTCCCTCTCCCCGTCGCCGTGGGCCGTCCGCCATCGGCTCCACAGTGTCCGCAGCGCGGCGTAGTCCTCTTCCTCCAACGGCTCGCCGGTACGGTCGAGATGGGTCGTGACGTAGAGCGCGGGGACCCCCAGCTGCCCTTTGGCGGCAAGGTAGTCGCGCCACTGCTCGCGGTCGGGGGCGCACCAGTCGTCGGTGTCCACCAGGGTGCCGGGGCAGGACGCGGCGGTGACGGCGGCACGCAGCCGCATCTGGGGGACGACGGGGGCGTAGGGGTCGGGGTCGTCCAGCCGGAGCATGTCGTTCAGGCGGACCATGTCCGTCACGTCGGCGAAGGCCGGGTGCGGGGTGTGGGTGACGACCAGTGCGTCGGGGCGGGCGCTCTTGGCCGCGCGGTAGAGGACGTCCAGGTACTGGTGGAGCAGTGCGATCCCCCAGGCATCGCCGTGACCCCGCAGGCTCTCGCCGGTGGGCGTGTCGGCGGTGAAGTCCACCTTCAGGCCGTCCGCGGCCAGGCCGTGCGGGCCAAGCATCCGGGTCATGCAGTGGCCGAGCCAGGCGCGGGCCTCTGGGTGTGCGGGGTCGAGGGCCACGGGGTGGCCGTCGGCGGTGCGCACGCACCAGTGGTCGGGTACGCCCTCGGTCGACCACGCCTTCCACCACAGCAGGACGCGCTGGTTTTGGGAGTGCCGGTCGGCGATCCAGCCGCGCAGGTCCGGCCAGGCCGCCTCCTCGTCCGGTTCCCAGGAGCCGTACTGGCGCTGCCACTTGTCGTCGATGACGACGGTCCCGGGCACCAGCCCGTGACTGCGCAGGTGGCCGAGGTGGTCGTCGTACTCGGCCCGGGTGCTCAGCGACGGCGCGGGCCTGCCGGTGTCGCGGGCCCGCGCCGTCTGGGCGCCCCAGCCGCAGAACATCGGCTGCCGCCACCAGGCGGGGCGGTCGCCGGCCCGGTGCCGCGGCCGGGCGGCCCAGCCCCGCTGCGACAGCCAACGGCGGTGCGCGTGCAGACCTGCGTAGGGGTCGCGGTGTCCCGGGGAGAGCAGCACCGCGGGGGTGCGGTACTCCCCGCCCACCTCGGTGTGCCCCTCGTGGGCCAGACGCAGGTGGAAGCCGCCGTCACTGGGGACGTGGACCATCTCGGTGAAGGTCAGCCGCTCGACGGGGGCACCCAACGACAGTGTCCACCAGGGGTGTTCGCCGTGGGCGGCGCCCGGGTCGGTGTCCTCGGGGTGCTGGTCCTCGGTGAAGGCCAGGAAGAGCGGGGCGGGCGTGAAGAACCAGTGGCCGCGCCCCGGGCGGGCGTCACCGTAGGCGCCGATCGCCGCGCTCTCCCCGGCCCCGCGCAGCAGTCGGCGCGGCGGGCCGGGGTTGGGGGTGAACAGGGTCTGCCAGGCGTGACCGCTGGGGAGCAGGCCGCCGCCACGGCCCCCCAGCGCGGCCCGGGTGGCGAAGGGCAGGACGTCGCGCAGTCGTCCCTCCCCCCGGACCGACCACTGGAACTCCGGGCCCTCGGCGGTGCACCTGATCCGGGTGTCGGCTGACTGCCAGGCGGTGCTGCGGCGGATGACGGTGATCACGGGGAGACCCTGCTCGGGGTTCACCGTCCACTCGGGCCGGTGGACCCCGAGGGTCTCGTCGGTGCGGTCGGTGCGGTCCAGCACGCCGCACAGGGACAGGAGCACCGGGTGCCCGCCGGCGGTGGCATGCACCCGCGCGGTGAGTCCGTCGGGGCTGACCCTCATCGACCAGTCGGCGGCCTGCACCTCGACGGCGCCGTCCGCGCGGCGGGTCACCCGGGGCGCGGCCGGCACGGCACCGGCCGCTGTCCCGGGGGCTGCTTCCGCGCTCATCGGACGCTCACCAGGGCCTCGGCCTGCTGTCCCAGCCGGGCGCGGCCGACGGTCAGGTCCACGGCGAGCCGGACGCGCTCCTCGGGCCCGGCGTCCTCCGGCGGGCGCACCTCGAACTGCACCTCCCGTACCGCCCCGGGGGCGAACAGCTCCTCGCTGAAGGCGGGTTCGACCTTCCACCCGGGCGGCACGACGGGCTGGACGCGGGTGGTCTCGGGCCGGGGGAAGGGGTTGCGGGCCTCGACGGTGAGCCGCACGGCCTCCCCGGCCCGGACCTCGCTGCGGTAGGGCTGGACGCGGGCGGCGAACCCCTCCGCCTCCAGGTCCAGTCCGGCGGGCAGGATCTCGCGGTGGAGCGCGGCCAGGCGCCGGCCCTCGGTGTCGAGCATGTCGAGGTAGTCCTCGGTGACTTCGAAGGGCGGCCAGTGCCCGCTGATCATCAGCTGGGGTTCCAGCTGCCGGTAGAGCTCGGCGCTGCGGGCGAAGTCGTCGATGCGGAAGCGGTTGCGGTACTGGTAGTTGAGCAGTTCGGGTTCCCCCGTCGCGGGGTCCCAGGAGGTGTTCTGCTGGTCACCGGTGGCGAGCACCCGCCGGCCGTCGGCCTGGAAGGAGTAGGCGGCGGCGTAGAGGGTGTGGCCGGGAAGCGCGTGCACGCCGATCTCGTACTCCCGCCAGCGGAAGGGGCGTTCGCACTCCAGGACGCGGTCGACGGGTATCGGCTCGTACCACAGGCAGGGCAGGTCCCAGCGCGTCGGGGCGGCCAGCACGGGGGCGATGTGCGCCGGGGACCAGACCGCCGTCCCGTGGACCTCGCGCAGCAGGTTGAACCCGGCCACGTGGTCGTCGTGGTAGTGGGTGGGCAGGGCCACCTCGACCCGTTCGACGCCGTGGTCGCGGCGGAGCGCCTGGACGGAGGCGAGGAGCGGGCGCCGGGAGGAGCGGTCGTGGCCGCCGGGCAGGCCGGTCGTCAGGTCGTAGCCGAAGTCGAGGAGCAGCGCGGTGCCGCTCTCGGAGAGCAGCGCGTAGGAGTGGGCCATGCTCGTGGTGTTGCGCAGCAGATGGGGGGTGACCTCCTGCCAGGGCCGCTCCAGCATCGCGGCGGGGTCCCAGGGCGTGCGCCGGCGCATGTCCAGCAGCTCGCGCAGGCGTCCCTCCAGCCGGGCCACGGCACCCCGCGGCCGGGTCACCGGGTCGCCGTGGGAGGGCAGCAGCAGGTCCGGGTCCTCGCGCAGGAGCGTGCGGCAGGAGAGCACGGTCGCCGCGACGCCCTCCAGCCCGGCGTTGGCGTGGAAGCCGGTGTAGGCCCACTGCGTGGCGGCCAGCGACCACAGCCGCCCCTCACCGTGGACCAGGTCACCGGTGAAGGCCAGCCGGCGCCCCGCGTGTTCCACCAGGTACCCGACCGAGCCCACGGTGTGGCCGGGCAGCGGAAGGGTGTGGACGTCGAAGCCGCCGTAGCGGCGGGTGCGGTACTCGGCCACCGACCCGGTGACGGGCACCTGGCGCAACAGGGAGAACCGGTCCTGGCGGACGTCGTAGTCGTTGTCCAGGGGCCGGGTGCGCCAGTGCTCGTCCACCTGGTCGATGAGATGGCGCTCCACGGGCGGGACCCAGATCCTGGCACCGTGCTCCACCGCCCGGGCCAGCCCCTGCACCTGGTCGCGGTGGTGGTGGGTGACCAGCACGTCGGTCACCCGCTCCACGCCGATCTCGTGGAGGTGGTCCAGGACGTCACCGGACCCGAAGTCGACGAGGACGGCCTCCCGGCCACCGCTTCCGTCCCGGCTGTCGCGGAGCACGTACACGTGGCAGGTGTCCTGGAAGCGGTAGACGTCCTCGGTCATCAACTCGCAGCGCATTCCCGCCCCTTACCGCCCGCCGTGGGCCCGACCTTCGCTGTGGCGGTACCGGTGCGCTGTGGCATCGATCCCACATGGGAACGATGCCACTCGCCTCACGCCACGTCAACGCATGCGCCGGCCGCGGAAAGGCAGGTATCGGACGGGGCCGCGGAGGCTCTGGACACGCCCACGGACCACGGCCGTCGGCAGTTCTCCCCGCTGTGCGACCCGGCGGCCCTCAGGGACTGCGACCGGGCCACGGGCCTGCGCCACGGCCGCGGACGCTTGAACTGCGCACCGGTGACATGGATATTTGCGGACGACGGCCGGTCGGGCAGAGCCCATCCGGCACCGACGGATGCCACCGCGTCGTCCGCACAGCGAGAGAGGCGTTCATGGAGTACGTGAAACTGGGAAACACCGGCCTGGAGGTGTCCCGCGTGTGTCTGGGATGCATGAGCTTCGGCTCCCCGGACCGCGGCAACCACAGCTGGACCCTCGACGAGGAGCGGTCCCGTCCGCTGATCCGCCGCGCACTGGAGGGCGGCGTCACCTTCCTCGACACCGCCAACGTCTACTCCGACGGCACCAGTGAGGAGATCGTCGGCCGTGCGCTGGCCGACTTCGCCCGCCGCGAGGAGGTCGTGCTCGCCACGAAGGTCCACGGCCGGATGCACCCGGGGCCGGGCGGAGCAGGCCTGTCCCGCAAAGCCGTCATGGCCCAGATCGACGCCAGTCTCCGCCGCCTGGGCACCGACTACGTCGATCTCTACCAGATCCACCGCTGGGACCCGGCGACCCCAGTGGAGGAGACCATGGAGGCCCTCCACGACGTGGTCAAGGCGGGCAAGGCCCGTTACATCGGGGCGAGTTCCATGTACGCCTGGCAGTTCTCCAAGGCCCAGTACACGGCCGAGCTGCACGGCTGGACCCGCTTCGTGTCCATGCAGAACCACTACAACCTCCTCTACCGCGAGGAGGAGCGGGAGATGCTGCCGCTCTGCGCCGACCAGGGCGTGGGCGTGCTGCCGTGGAGTCCGCTGGCGCGGGGGCGTCTGACCCGCGACTGGGGGACGGACACCGAGCGCAGCCGCACCGACACCTTCGGCGGCACCCTCTACCAGGAGGGCGACCGCGCGACCGTCGACGCGGTGGCCCGCGTGGCCGAGGAACGGGGGATCACCCGTGCCCAGGTGGCTCTGGCATGGCTGCTGCACCAGCCCACGGTGACCTCCCCCATCGTCGGCGCCACCCGTGAACAGCACCTCGAGGACGCCCTCGCCGCAGTCGAGGTGCAGCTCAGCGAGAAGGAGCGCGAACTGCTCGGCGAGAACTACCGGACGAGGCCGATCAGCGGCCACTGACCGAGCCCGCACCCCGTCGGCGTGACCACGCCCGCACCCGCTCCCCCACCCGGCAGCTCCCTGCCGCCGGACCCGCCCGAGGGGGCCGTGCGTCCCTGGACCGACTCCGCCGGTTTCCGCGCAGGCGTGCACCCGGAAGCGGGCCGGCCCCCGGCGGTGCGGTGCGCAGGGGCCGCCCACCGGGGGCGGGGCGCCCGGCGGCGTAGCCGCCTTTGACCCGGCCACCGTCACGGGGACGCCGTCGACCGCGCGGCGAGGGCCTCAGCCCTGTTCTGCCGTGCCGGTGCGGAGAGCGGGTGCGCTGGGGGCGGAGGCCTTCCGGCCGGGCGTCGGCAGCATGCCTTCGCCGAGCAGCAGGGCGAGCGCCGCGAGGGTCAGCAGGCCGCCGACGAGGAAGGTGCCGCGCAGGTGCACCAGGGGCAGCACCAGGCCGCCCAGGAGTGCGCCCGCGGCCACACCGAGGTTGAAGGCGGCGGAGTTTCCCGCGAGCGCCATCTCCGTGCGTCCGGGAGCGACGCGGAGCACCCGGTTCTGCGTGGCCATGAACACCGGGCCGACGGCGGCGCCCAGCAAGGCCAGCATGGCGACGGCCACCGCCCGGTCCGTTCCGGCGCCGGACATCACCAGCAGCGCCACGCCCTGCGCGGCGACCGGCACGGTGAGGGTCCCCCGCGGGAACCGGTCCAGCAGCGGGCCGGTGACGCTCACCCCGACCACGCCTGCCACGCCGAAGACCGAGAGCAGTCCGCTGACCCAAGCGGCCGAGAAGCCCGCGACCTCGTGGAGGAACCCGACCACGTAGGTGAAGCCCGCGAAGGCTCCGGTGACCGACAACGCGGTGGTGGCCAGCACGATGCCGAAGCTCCGGGTGTCGGGGGCCACCCCGTACGCGGCGTGGCCCTCCTCCGGCCGGGAGGTGGGCAGGAGGCCGGCGACCGGTACCAGCGCGACCAGGCCGAGTGCGCTCAGCACCCAGAAGGGCGCCTGCCAGTCCGCGTGCTGCCCCAGCCAGGTGCCGGCCGGCACCCCGGCGACCGTCGCCAGCGAGCCGCCGAACGACAGCATCCCGATCACCCGGCCGCGCCGCTCGGGTGCGAAGAGCCCCACGGCGACCGGCCCCATGACCGCCCAGAACAGAGCCTGGGCGACAGCCGTCACCACCCGGGCGGCCAGCAGGAGCGGGTAGGAGGACACCAGCGCGGAACCCCAACTCGCCAGCACCAGGGCGGCGAGCAGCCCGGCGAGCAGGTGCCGGCGGGGCAACGAGCGCGTCACGTGCGCCAGCGGCAGCGACACCACCGCGACCGTGAGGCCGTATCCGGTGACGAGGTAGCCCACCGAGGGCACCGAGACGTGGAGGTCGGTCGCGATGAGCTCAAGGAGACCGATCGGCAGGTTCTCGGTGGTGTTGAAGCTGAACGCCGCCACCATGAGCGCCGCGACCACCGTCACCCTGCGCCAGACCGCCTCAGGTGCCTTCGTCATCCCGTCCTCTTCCTCCGCCGGCCGGACAGGCGACCTTTGGCAGCCGGCGGCTCACGCGGCCGGTCCGGCCTGTCCACCGACCGGCTCACCCGGTGGCGGGGACAGCCGGAGCATCCCGTGCCGACGGAGGAGGACGACTTCTTCCCCCCTCGGACGCGCTGCCTCGCCACCGCCGCGACGCCCCTCCGGTCGACCCGGCCGGCACCCCGTACGTCACCTCAACGTACACACTCTCCCGCGGCCTCGGCCCGGCCCTCGGACAACTGCCCCCGCCGGACGGCCGACAGCTCCGTCCGACGCCCTGCCACACGCCGTCGGTGCCCGCGGACCGCCTCCTCGGCGTTGGGACGGCTGCGCTCCGGCCGCAAGCCCCGCGTTGGCGTGGGGCGCCGCTGCCACGGCTCCGGGAGGGCACCGGTTTCCGTGGCGGCCGACGCGCACCTCGCCGGTGACCCGGTGACGCGCCATGGAAACGGCTGCGCACTGCCGCGCCGGGCCGCCGTACCGGTCCGGTGTGGCGCTCCGTGGAGCGCCCACGGTCTTGACGCGCCGACGGCGGTCGTCGAAGCTGTGTCGCGCACCGCAGACAACGTTGTCAGATTCCCAAGTGACGGACCTGCGACCGGGTTGGGCCCCACCCGGTCCGAGGACCGTTGTGCCCGGGGAAAGGTAGCCATGCACAGACTCCGCAGGTTCGCCCTCGCACTGACAGCCGTCCTCCTGCTCGGCTTCTCGCCCCCGGCCCAGGCGGCCGGCCCGGCCTCCGCCCCACCGGCCGGTCCGCCGCTGGACTACGGCACGGCGGAGGCAGGCAACCCGATCGTCGACGGCTGGTACGCCGATCCCGACATCGCGCGCTACGGCGACCAGTACTGGCTCTACCCCACCACCTCGCAGGAGTACGACGCCCAGACCTACCTGGACGCCTTCTCCTCCACCGACCTGGTGCACTGGACGAAGCACCCCAGGGTCCTCGACGTCGCGAACGTCTCCTGGGCCGAGCGCGCACTGTGGGCCCCGGCGCCCGTCGCCCGCAACGGCAAGTACTACCTCTACTTCGCCGCCAACGACATCCAGAACGACCAGCAGCTCGGCGGTATCGGCGTGGCCGTGGCCGACAAGCCGGGCGGGCCCTACGTCGACGCCATCGGCCATCCGCTGATCGGTGCCTTCCACAACGGAGCCCAACCGATCGACCAGGACGTCTTCGTCGACGACGACGGCCAGGCGTACATGTACTACGGCGGCTGGGGCCATGCCAACGTCGTCAAGCTGAACCCCGACATGACCAGCCTCGGGACGTTCGAGGACGGCACGACGTTCCGGGAGATCACGCCGGAGAACTACGTCGAGGGTTCGCAGATGTTCAAGCGGGACGGCAGGTACTACCTGATGTGGTCCGAGGGCGGCTGGACCGGACCCGACTACTCCGTCTCCTACGCCATGTCCGACTCGCCGACCGGACCGTTCCACCGGGCGGCCAAGGTACTGCAACAGGACCCGGAGGTGGCGCGGGGCTCCGGTCACAACGCGGTCGTCAACATCCCCGGCACGGACGTCTGGTACATCTTCTACCACCGCCGCCCGCTGAGCGAGACCGACGGCAACCACCGGGCGCTGGCCTACGACCGGATGTACTTCGGCCCCGACGGGACGATCCTGCCGGTCACCATGAAGGTCCACGACGACTTCGACGACGGCAACGCGGTGGGCTGGCACACCTACGGTGACGCGGACTGGACCGCGAAGGGCGGTGCCTACTCCGGCGCTTCGGCCACCAGCGGCCTCGCCCTCCAGGACACCGACTTCTCCGACCTCTCCTACCGGGGCGAGGTGACGTTGACGCGCGGCCGGAGCGAGGCGGGCCTCGCCTTCCGCGTCACGCAGCCGGGAACCGGAAGCGACGGCTTCGACGGCTACTACGCCGACCTCACCCGGGACGGTGTGGTACTCGGCCGGGCGGGGGACGCCCCGAAGCTGCTGGCCACGGCACGCATGCGGGTGGCGGCCGGCCGGGCGCACCAGGTGAAGGTCGAGGCCGTGGGCTCCTGTCTCCGGGTGTACGTCGACGACATGACCACACCGAGGATCAGCGTCACGGACACCACCTACACCTCCGGCGCGAACGGCGTCCGGGTCAGCCGTCCGGCGGCTCCCGCCCGGCAGGGCGCCGGCCACCCCCGCTCCCCCGCGCCTCTCGCCCGTTTCGACGACCTCGCGATCCACTCCGCCACCACGCAGACCACGGCCGCGACCCCGTCCCGGCACTGAAGACCACGCCGGGCCGCCCCGAGGCCCTGCCGCACCGGCGGCGGCCCGGGGCGGGCCGGCGCAGGCGTTGCCGTCCGGTGACGTGCCTCAAGGGCCCCCTCACGGCGCTCACTTGGCGCACACGGGCGGACGTGCCGGGCCTGGCCTGCCGCGACGGAGCCGGGGAGGTGGCGAGAACGCGGGGAAGGCCACCCGACCTGGCCGGCCTGAGCACCGGGCCCTTGGCGGGGTCCGGAACGAGGCCGGAGGGGCCGGGCCGTCGCCGCAGCTCGTCCGCGGAATCTCGTGACCGGTCCGTTTGCCGGGGGCCGCGGGGTCGTCAGCCGGACACCAGGCCGTCGGTCCCCTGATCGATGCGCTGAAGGAAGCTGAGCACCCGATGGCTGACCTGTTCTGCAGCGTGTTCGTGGTGGGACGGGAGGCTGCTGTCGGTGAACAGGTGCCTGTTGCCGGAGTAGAGGAACAGCTCGGCATGCGTCGCCGTCTCGACGAGCGCACCGGCGGCCTCCACATCGCCCTCCCCTGCGAAGAACGGGTCCTCGTCCATGCCGTGGATCTGGACTGGCACCTCCTGCGGCCAGGCTCCCCCGAACTCCGAGACCGGGACGCACGCCTCGAGCAACAGCGCACCCGCTGCCCCGGGGCGGGTCTGGGCCAGCTTCTGCGCCGGCAGGACACCGAGCGAGAACCCGGCATAGACGAGTTCCGCGGGCAGTTCCTCGGCAGCGGCGGTGCCGCGCGCGATGATCGTGTCGAACCCGACCTTTTCGGCGTAACCGCCCCCCTCGTCCAGATCGGCGAACACCCGCCCTTCGTACAGGTCCGGGACGTGGACGGTGTGTCCGGCCCGGCGCAGGTGTTCGGCGAACTCGCGGACACCGGCGGTCAGCCCGTGCCCGTGGTGGAAGACCAGCACCTCAGCCATGTTGCTCCCCTCGCGCCGCGGTGCCGGGGATGACGCCGCGGCACGAGTATGGGCCGCAGCACTGACATCCATGGTCTCGGCCGGGCAGGGCCGGCCGGTCCCCTCGTGTGACCTCCTCCGGTGCCCCGTTGGCAACGGCCGTGCATGCAGGGCCAGTCGACCGGTGGCGGAGGCCGCGAAAGACGCAGGAGCAGCACCGGCCCGGACTGGCCCGCGTGCCCGCGCTGCGGCCGGCCGCCCCGCACGTCTCAGACCGTGCGGTGCATGCCGACGGAGGCCGGGGCCGTCTGCCGGAAGCCGAACTTCTCGTAGAGGAACCGGGCGTCGCCGTCGGCGATGAGCGAGACGTAGGCGCCCTGCGGGGCGCGTCGTTGCAGCTCGCCGAGGAGTTCCGCCATGATCCGCCTGCCCAGGCCCCTGCCCTGGTGCTCGGGGGTCACGCAGATGTCGACGATCTGGAAGAAGCACCCGCCGTCACCGATGACCCGGCCCATCCCGACCGGCTCCTCCTGGTGCAGCACCGTCACCCCGTGCCAGGTGTTCGGCAGACCGGCCTCGGCGGCCTCGGCGGTCTTGGGGCTCAGCCCCGCGGCGACCCGCAGGTGGAGGTAGGTGTCCGTGGGGGGAGGCCCCGACCGCAGCTCGTAAGGGTCACTATCCGTGTTCACCCGCTACAGGTTACGGGCGGCAGCGGGCTGCGGCAAACTCCTGCGGGGCCCCCGGCAGACGGATGCGGTGCGCGGCGTCCACGGTGACCCGCGTGCGGCTCCCGTCGTCCAGGGCGGGTGGTGGCGGGGGCGGAGAGCGGCTTTGGGCTGTGGCGGCGTCAGTCGTGCGCCGGGGACACACCACCATGAGGTGACGATCCACCCCTGACACCCTCCGGGGCCCGATCGTGCCTGCATGATCACCACGCGCTCGCGGTTCCGTGCCGCACTCCTCACCCTCTCCCTCACCGCCCTGCTGGCCGCCCCGGCCGGCGCGAGCTCGGCCACCCCGGCACAGGCCGACCGGGCCGCAGCCTCCCCCACACGCCCCGCCCGGGCCGCCGCGGCCGCCGCGGCGCGGTGTCCTCGGGTCGCCGACCCGCTGATGGCTGCGGCGGACCCGCGGGTGGACCGGTCCCGCATCACACCGGAGCCGGTCTACCGCGACAACTGCCGTCAGCTCTACCGCGCCGACGGACGTACGCCCGCCGTCATCTTCAAGGAGGGCTTCCGGCCGAAGGACACCCTGGACGGCCAGTACGACCTGAGGCAGTACGTCCTGGTCAACCAGCCCTCGCCGTACGTCTCCACGAGCTACGACCACGACCTGTACAAGCAGTGGAAGAGCGGGTGGAACTACTACGTCGACGCGCCGGGCGGCATCGACGTCAACCGCACCATCGGCGACACCCACCGGTGGGCGGAGCAGCAGGAGGTGGCCTTCGCGGGCGGCATCCGCAGCCAGTACGTGGTGGGGGCCTGCCCGGTGGACAAGGAGACCCGCCGCGAGGTCATGGCCGGGTGCGTGGACAACCCGCACTACGTCCCCTGGCGCGGCTGACCCCGCGCTCCCCCACCGCCGGGCTGCCGGCGGCCCGGCATCCGCACCACGACGGCCCGCCCCACCGCAGGGGCGGGCCGTCCGCCGTCGTGAGGCCGCCCGGAAACGGCCCGGCCGGGCGGGACGCGGACGGGCCGGGGCGCCGTCCGGCCGCCGTCCGCCGCATGGCAGCCTTTCGGGGGCGCCTCTCGCCCCCGGACCCGGCGGGCACGGATGCCGACCGGGCACGCTTCCCGGCGGGCGTGGGGCGTCGCCGGCGGCGGGAACGGGGTCGCCTGGCAGCGGACAGGGAGAAGGAGCGGAGCTGTGGACACGCACGAGGAGTGGGGACCGGACGCCGGGGGGCCGGCCACGGCCGTGGTCACGGGAGCCTCGTCGGGCATCGGCCACGAGTACGCCGGCCGGCTGGCGGCGGCCGGCTGGGACGTGGTGCTCGTCGCACGCCGGGCCGAACGGCTCGCCTCGCTCGCGCGGCGGCTCCGGGAGGAGCACGGGGTGCGCGCCGAGGAGTGCGTGGCCGACCTGGCCGACGCCGGGGACCTGGCCCGCGTCGCCGCACGCGTCGCGGGCGAGGACGTCGCCCTGCTGGTCAACAATGCCGGCATCAACGGGTACGGCCTCTTCACCGACGTCGACCCGGCGCTGCTGACGAAGGTCGTGGCTCTCAACGTGACGGCGCCCACCGTGCTCACCCGTGCGGCGCTGCCCGGAATGCAGGCCCGGGGCCGGGGCGCGGTGGTCAACGTCGCCTCGCTGCTCGCCTTCTCCGGGGACCTGCCGCCGGACCCGTTGCCGCAGCGTGCGGTGTACGCGGCGACGAAGGGCTACGCGGTCACCTTCACCCGGGTGCTGGCCGCGGAGCTGGGGGACGGCCCGGTCCGCCTCCAGGTGCTGTGCCCCGGGCTGACCGCGACCGAGTTCCACCTGACCACCGGCCGGGAGCCCGTGTCCGGGGCAGCGCCGCAGGTGCACCGGGACGGCGGGATGCCCGCCCCCGATGTGGTGACGGCCTCGCTGACCGCCCTGCGCACCGGGGAGACGGTGTGCGTCCCCGGGCTGGAGGAGGCGCGGGCCCTGGAGCGGCTGGCGGAGGCGGAGGCCGGCGTCCGCAGTGGGGCGGGCGCACCGCTGGCGTCCCGCTACCGGCCGGCCGCCGACGCGCTGCGCTGACCGGCGGCCCGGGGCCGGGCGCCCCCGCGGCCCACCTCACCCGGCCGACGGGGTGGAAGGAGCCCGGCCGTGGGTACCCCCTCGCGTCATGGAGCATGCGCGACTTCCCACGTACACCTCGCTGCGTCAACTCGTCGACCTCGTCGGGGCCGAGGGGGGACGCGTCTTCGTGCGCTGGTCCCGGGGGCCGCGCTACGACCTGGCCCCGGGGCAGGTGAGCACCGACGAGCTGACCGGGGTGGCCATGCCGGGTCTGTCCGCCAGCCCGCTGGGCGTCGAGGAGTGGTGGGAGGACCGCCCGCTGGAGCTGTGGGTGGCCCGGCGGGTGTACGACTACAGCCACCTGCGCGAGGTCAAGGGGCCCGACGTGCGGCCCTGGACGCTGACCGGACGCGAGGTGGGCCGCGGCCCCGACAACGAGCCGCTGGTCACCGATGCCCGTCCGGTGGCCTGGGTCGGGGACCGGGTGATCGCGGAGGCGGTGGACGAGGTGGCCCGGCAGCGGGGCGCGTGGGGGCCGCTGCGGCGCCCCACCCACCTCGGCCATGAGGGCTGGGAGCACCCGCAGCGCTGACCTGCCGCCCGGTGGCGGCCCGGCGTGTGCCGGCCCGCGCCCCCGTCTCCCGGCGGGCCCGTCCGGGGCCGAGCGGAGGCCGGCCCCGCACGGGGGCTGCTTCAGCCGGTGGTGACCGAGAGCTCCGGTGCGAAGGCGACCGTCGTCACCGCGTCGTCCGCACGCCACCGCACCCGCAGCACCGCGCCCTGGGAGGGCAGCACCTCCACCACGTCCGCCGGGTCGGCCGGTTCGGTGGACAGGCAGGCCAGGGCCGCCACCACACGGTCGCCGGCGGCCGGCCCCGAGAGGTGGGGCAGGACCGCCCAGCGGGTGAAGGCGGTGCCCTGCGGAGCCCTGATCGCCTGCTCCTCGACGAGGCCGGTCAGCGGGTGCAGCACGCTGGTCAGACCGTCCTCGGGGCCCACGGCCCAGCCGGTCAGGTGCACGGCGCTGTCCTCGGGGCCGCGGCGCACCCGGTGGACGCGCAGCTCCCAGCGTCCCCGCGCCACCGTCACGCTCTGCACCTCCAGCCCGGCGGGCACCGGCGTGCCCTCGGGGAAGACGGGGGTGTGCGCGGAGGCCGCCCAGCCCCAGCCCTCCGCCTCGTCGGCGCCGCAGCCCAGCTCCCGCACCCTGCGGCGGGCGCTGCGGGTGCCGTCGGCGAGGACGACGGCCACGTGGTTGTCGGGGGCGTTGGCGGGGGCGGTGGGCCCGGTGCGGGTGGAGTAGGCCAGCCGCGCGTAGTGGACGTCGACTCCCTCGTGGGTGGCCGGTGCGTGCTCGGGGACGTGGTCGTCGCCGTGCTGGTGGACGCGGACCAGGCCGTCGCGGGCGGTGGTGTGGATCAGCCAGCCCGGAGCGCGGACGGCCACGAGCCGGTCGCGCTCCTGGACGGGCGCGCGTTCCTCGGTGGCGGTCCACAGCGGGTGGTCGGGGCCGGCGAGCAGGCAGACGAAGGCCTTGGAGGCCCAGTACGGGGAGCCGGGGCCGGAGTAGTTCTGCAGGGTCGCCGGGTGGGGACCGTGCCAGCCCAGGGTCAGCAGCCCGTCCTCGCTGAGCGCGCCGCGTTCGAGGAAGTAGCGCATCGCCCCGGTGATCAGGCGCCGGGAGGTGCCCGGCGTGAGCGGCGTGTGACCGGTGACGGCGCCGAGCCCGACGCCGGCCGCGGCGGCGAACCGGTAGGTGAGGGAGCGTCCGAGGTGGAGGGGGGCGCCGTCGGCGTCGAAGGTGAGGGCGAAGGTGCGCAGGTGCTCGGTGAGGCGGTCGCCGTAGCGGTCGGCCACGGCCGGGTCGCCGGTGAGGTGGCCGTGGAGGACCGGGTAGAGGTGGAGGGCCCAGCCGTTGTAGTGGTCGTAGGCGGCGAGGTCGCCGTCGCGGTACCAGCCCTGGCCCTGGTACCAGTGGTCGCAGGCGTCCAGTCCCCGCTGGATGACGCGCCGGGTGGTCTCGTCGCCGCGGCCGGCGGACTCCAGGAAGGCGGCCACGGTGAGGGGGAAGAGGAGCCAGTTGTTGGGCGGGCAGGCGACGGTGAGGGCGTCGCGCAGCCAGGCGGCGGCGCGGTCCTGGACGTCCTGCTCCAGCCGGTCCCACAGCCACGGCCGCGTCAGGTTCAGGGAGAGGGCGATGGAGGCGGACTCCACCGTCGGCTGGCCGAAGACGGTGTAGTCGCGCATCCGCGGCCAGGAGTCGGCGTCGGGGCGGCCGGGGGTGGCTGTGCCGGCGGCGAGGCCGTCGGCGTAGCGGGTGAGCAGGCCGTGCGGGTCCTTGCCGCCGGCCCCGGCGGTGCGGAAGGCGGCGGCGAGGAAGGTGCGCGCGTAGCCCTCCAGCCCGTCCGAGCGCACGCCCGACTTCGACGGGGGTCCGGGCAGGTCCAGGCGTGCGCCGCCGGGTGAGGCCCAGCGCCAGGCTGCGGCGAGGAGTCCGTCGGCGAGTGCCTCGACGTGGTCGCGGGTGAAACCGGTGTGCGGGCTGAGGGTGCGGTCCGCGGGCGGCAGCGGGAAGGGGGTGCGCAAGGTGCGGGGTGTCATGCGAGGAAGGCCAGCCTCTCCTGCTCTACGGGGTGGGCGAATCCGCGGCCGGCGCGCCAGTTGTCGACCTCCTGGAGGGCCAGGTCGGTCAGGCGGGACAGTTCGTTGCCGAGCGAACCGGCGATGTGGGGGGTGAGGAGGACGTCGTCGCACTCCCACAGGGGGTGCTCCGGCGGCAGGGGTTCGGGGTCGGTGACGTCCAGGACGGCCTGGATGCGGCCGGCCAGCAGCGCCTCGGTGAGGGCGGGGCCGTCCACGACTGCGCCGCGCGCGGTGTTCAGCAGCAGGGCGCCGGGCCGCATCCGGGCCAGCAGGGCGGCGTCGACCAGGCCGCGAGTGGCGGGCAGCAGCGGGGTGTGCAGGCTCACCACGTCGCTCTCGGCGAACAGGGTCTCCAGCGGTACCAGGCGTGCGCCCAGTGCGGCGGCCTCCTCCGGGGAGAGGTAGGGGTCGTGCAGGAGCAGCCGGAAGTCGTGGTGGCGCAGCAGTTCCAGCAGGCGCCGGCCGACGAGGGAGGCGGAGACCAGGCCCACGGTGCGGCCGTTGTTGCCGAGGGCGGGGTCGGCGGACCAGGCCTCGCGGGAGCGGGTCGCGCGGTAGGTGCGCACGGCCTGGCGGAAGCGTTTGCCGTGCAGCAGGATGACGGCGAGGGCGTACTCGGCGACGGGTACGGCGTTGGCGGCGGCTGCGGAGGTGACGGCGATGCCGCGGCGGAAGAGGGCGTCGGTGACGAAGTCCTTGACGCTGCCCGCGGTGTGGACGACGGCCCGCAGGGCGGGGGCGGCGGCCAGCACCGTCTCGTCCAGCGGTGGGCAGCCCCAGCCGGTGACCAGGAGTTCGGTGCCGGCCAGCACGCGGCGGGCCCGGTCGGTGTCGAGGCGGTCCAGGGCTGGCAGGGGTGCCAGGTCGGTGCGGTGGGCCAGTGCGGCGGTGAAGTCCTCGGTGAGCACGGCCGCGGCGGCGGAGGGGCGCATCGCGAGGGCGGCCCGGGGGCGGCGGGGCACCGACGGGTCGGTGGGGGTGGTCACTTGACGCTCCCGGCGGTCAGGCCCGAGCGCCAGTAGCGCTGGAGCAGGACGAAGGCGAGGATGAGGGGGAGGACGGCCAGGAACGAGCCGGTGACGACGACGGGGTAGTAGTCGGGGGTGACCACCGCGTTGCTGTTCCAGGAGTACAGGCCGAGGCTGACGGGGTAGAGCCGGTGGTCGGAGAGCATGACCATGGGGAGGAAGAAGTTGTTCCAGATGGCGGTGAGCTGGAAGAGGAAGACGGTGACCAGGCCGGGCGTCATCATGCGCAGCGCCACCCGCCGGTAGGCGCCCAGTTCGCCGGCGCCGTCGAGCCGGGCGGCCTCCAGCACCTCGCCGGGGACGTACCCCTGGCTGAACAGCCGTCCCAGGTAGACGCCGAAGGGGTTGAAGAGGACGGGGACGAACACCGACCAGAAGGTGTTGACCACGCCGGCCCAGGACGCCACCAGGTAGAGCGGGAGCGCCAGCACGGTGGGCGGCACCATCACCCCGGCCAGGACGAGGCCGAACAGCTTCTCCTTGTGCGCGAAGTGGTACTTGTCGAAGGCGTACCCGCAGGCCAGGGAGATCATCGAGCCGAGGGCGGCGCCGAGCACGGAGTACAGCAGGCTGTTGAGGTACCAGCGGCCGTAGACCCCGCCGTCGGTGGTGAAGAGGACCGAGAGGTTGTGCAGGGGCGAGAACCCGCGCAACGAGATCAGGTCGCTGCTGAAGAGGGCGGCGGGGTTCTTGGCGGCGCCCAGCAGCAGCCAGCCGACCGGCAGCAGGGTGTAGAGGGCGGAGAGGGTGACGAGGGTGTTGACGGTGGCGCGGCCCAGGACGCGGGGGCGGCGGCCGGGGGGTGCGGCGGCTGCCGGGGCGCGGCGGGTGGTGGCGGACAGGGTGGTCACGCGGCGCCCTCCTGGAGCCGGCCGGCGCGGGAGGTCCAGCGGGTGACGCCGTAGGAGGCGAGGACGGTGACGGCCAGCAGCACCACCGAGGCGGCGGCGGCCAGGCCGTAGTTGTTGCGGGTGAAGGCGGCGTCGTAGATGTACATGTTGGGCGTGTAGCGGGTGCCGACCAGGGGCGCCGTCTGGTTCAGGAGCGTGGGTTCGGTGAACAGCTGGAGCGCGCCGATGAGGCTGAACATCGCCACCATCACCACGGAGGCCCGGATCAGCGGGGTCTTGATGCGCAGGGCGGTGCGCACCGGTCCGGCGCCGTCGACCACCGCGGCCTCCAGCACCTCGCGCGGTACGGCCTGCAGGGCGGCGTAGAACACCACCACCTCGTAGCCGAGGTTGCTCCACACGGCGATGTTGACGATGGACGGCAGGACGGTGTGCACGCCGAGGAAGTCGATGTGCAGGTCGCCTCGGGCGAGCAGACCGACGACGGGGCTGAGGCCGGGTGTGTAGAGGTAGAGCCAGATGAGGGCGGCGATGATCGTGGGGACGGCATGCGGGAGGAAGAGCAGCAGTTGGGCGGTGCGGCGCAGCCGGACCATCCCGGAGTCCAGGAGCAGCGCGAGGCCGAGCGAGAGGACCACCAGGACGGGTACGTACAGCACGCAGTAGAGGCCGATGGTGCCGAGGCCGGCGAGGAAGGTCGGGTCGGTCAGTACGGCCGAGTAGGCGCGCAGGCCGACGAAGACGGTGCGTTCGGGCCCGAAGCCGAGTCCGGGCTGGTCGTCGGCGAAGAAGGAGAGGTAGACGGCGGTGGCCACGGGGACGAGGAAGACCGCCACCAGGAGGGTGAAGAACGGCGCCATCAGGGCGGTGCACGCCAGCCGTCGGTCGCGTGGGCCGGTGCGGTCGCGGCGGGGTCGGGCGGGGCTCGGGGCCCCCGCGTCGGGGGGTGCGGGCGCGGCGGCCGGCAGTGGTGTCGAGGTGGTCACGGCGGCTCCCGTGGGCGGCGGTCAGGAGTCGGACTCGCCGGTGGCGAGGCCCAGGCTCTTCAGGTCGGACATGGTGGCGTGCTGGGCGTTGCGGAGCGCGTCGGTGATGCCGCCGGCCCGGCCGTCGGAACGGGCGAGGCCGTCCTGGATGACGCGGGTGGTCGCGCTCATCCGGGGCCCCCAGGTCCACTGGTCGCTTATCAGGGCGGCCTGCCGGTGGAAGAGGGCGTAGATGTCCTGGCCGCCGTAGTAGGAGGTGTCCATCGTCTTGCGGCAGACCGGCAGCAGCGCGGGGACGACCGGGTAGGCGCTGCTGACGCCGCTGGAGAGCCGGGCCCGCATCGCCTCGGGTGAGGTGACCTGCCAGTCGATGAACTCCATTGCCGCCCTGGGGTGTTCGCTGTCCCTGGTGACGGCGAAGGTGGAGCCGCCGAAGACGCCCACGGCGGGGTGGTCGGGGTCCCACTGCGGCATCGGGGCGATGGCCCACTTGCCCTTCATCTGCGGGGCGGCGCCCATCATGCCGCCGGCGTCCCAGGCCGCGGTGAGCTTGCCGAGTACCTCTCCCCTGGCGAACTGGGCGGTGGCGTGCTGGCCGGTGCCCGCGTTGTGCAGGACGAGGCCGTCGGCCTCCATCCGCTGCCAGTAGGCGGCGACGCGGCGGGTGGGGGCGTCGGTCATGGAGACCCGCCAGGTGCCGCCGTCGGTGCGGAACCAGCGTGCGCCGGCCTGCCAGGCGAGTCCGGCGATGACCGCGCCGCCGTCGGTGGGCAGGTTGACGATCCGCGAGCCGGGCACGGCCGCCTTGACCTGCTGCGCGGCGCGCCGGAACTCCGCCCAGGTGGTGGGCACCTTGATGTGGTGCGCGGTGAACACGTCCCGCCGGTAGAGGAAGACCATCGGTTCGACGTCCAGGGGCACGCTGTAGGTGCGGTGGTCGAAGGTGGTCAGGGCGAGTGCCTGCGGGAGGATCTGCCGGCGCAGGCGGTCGCTGATGAGCGGGGTGAGGTCGCGGGTGACGCCGTCGATGGCGAAGCCGGGGAGTTGCGGGTACTCGATGGTGGCGACGTCGGGGGCGTTGCCGGCGCGGGCGGCGGTGCTGAGCTTGGCGTAGCCGCCCTGGTCCCCGCCGGGGATCTGCTCGAAGTCGACCTGGACGTCGTGGTGGGTGCGGTTGAAGGCGTCGACGACCTGTGCCGCGCCGCGCAGCGCCGACCAGAACCGGATGTGGACCGGGCTGCCGGCGGCCGTGCCCCCGCCGCCGGACGCGCCGCCGGAGCAGCCGGCCAGCAGGAGAGGCGCCATGGCGGCGAGTGCCAGAAGTGCCAGGAGTGTACGCGGACGACGGTGCACGGGGCCTCCCGCGGCGTTGGGGGACTTCCGGCATCCTGCGGGCAGGCGCCCACCGGGTCAATAGATCGTTCAGTGGAAACCAAAACGGTCGAACGATCAGTCAGGGTCCGCCGGGGTCAGGGTGCCTGACGGGCCGGCGGCGGGACCCTCCGCCGGCGGCCTCCGGGACGCCGGTCCTGGCGGCGCCGTGGGGGGAGGGCGCCCGGCGTACCGGCCGGGGCGCCCGCGTGGTGCCGGCCGGCGCTTCAGTCCGCGAGCGCCGCCGTGGAGCCGCGGACCACCAGCGAGGGCAGCAGTTCCTGCCGGGTCGGGGGGAGGGACGGCGCGGCGGCCGGGTCACCGGCTACGAAGTCCAGTCGTTGCAGCAGGAGTTGGGCGGCGGCGCGGCCCACCGCCGTCTTGGGGGGCGCGATGGCGGTGAGCGGGGTGGTGCCCAGCGCGGCGACCACGTCGTCATAGGCGACCACGGAGCAGTCGCCCGGCACCCGGACCCCGCGCTCCTCCAGCCGGCGCACCACGGCGAGCGCGGTGATGTCGTTGTGCACGACCAGCGCCGTGGCGCGCCGGGACCGCAGTGTCGCGACGAGGTCGACGAGGTCCCCGGGGCCGGCGGCGGCCTGGTCGGGCTCCTCTCCCCCGGCGTCCGGCGCGCTGAGCACCACCGCCCAGTCCTCCAGTGCGCCGCCCTCTTCGGCGAGTCGCCGGAAGGCGCGGCGCACCGACCGGGCGGTGGGGCTGTCGTCACGTGCCGCCAGGACGATCCGGCGGTGGCCGTGGCGCACCAGGTGGTCCACGGCGAGGTGGACGCCGTAGGCGTGGTCGGAGCAGACCGAGTCGACGGCGTGCAGCGCACTCCCCGGTGCCGGGCGGCGCTCCAGCAGGACAGTGGGGGCGCGCAGCCCGGCGATCCACTCCGCCTCCCGCTCCTCCTCGGCGACGTTGCGCCAC
Organism: Streptomyces sp. NPDC059740; assembly: GCF_042733155.1. Classification (NCBI taxonomy): domain Bacteria; kingdom Bacillati; phylum Actinomycetota; class Actinomycetes; order Kitasatosporales; family Streptomycetaceae; genus Streptomyces; species Streptomyces sp. NPDC059740. The sequence goes on from NZ_JBHWGP010000024.1 coordinate 23,659, forward strand.
CGGGGGGCGAGGATGAGGCCGCGGGCCCCCTCGGCCAGCGCACGCTCCACCGTCGCCCGCAGGTCCCCGCCCTGTTGGGGTGTCAGGTGCAGGACCGGGCGGACGCCCCGGGCCTCCAGCACCGCCCGCACACCGGGCACGAAGCCCATCAGGTAGGCGTGCTGGTCGGGGACGAGCAGGGCGACGGTCGCCGCGTCCCCGGGGGCCGCCTCGGCAGCGCCGGGCAGGTGCGTGAGGGATCGGGCGACGCCGTGCCCGCGGCGCAGGGCGCCGGCCCGGGCCAGTTCCTCGATGTCCCGGCGCACGGTGACCACGGAGACCCCGAGTTCGGCCGCGAGGGCCGCGACCTTGACCGCACCGCGCTCCCGCACCGCGTCGAGGATGCGCTGCCGCCGCCCGTCGACCGGTTCCCGCACGCAGGCCCCCCGCGATGTTCGTTTGACCGTTCCAGCCGACAGCATACTGATCGGATCAGCCGGCCGGTTCGGTGAGGTCTGGTCACGCTGGTTCGGGCGGCGCCGGAACTGCCTCGTCCGTACCGGTCACCGCAACCTCGCCCGGAAGCTGCGTCCGTAGGCGTGCCGGGTCGTGACCTCGACGCGGGTGCCGCCCGGGGCCCGGCTGACGCGGACGCCCTCGTCGAGGCCGGCGGGTCGCAGCGTGCGCCCCCGCAGGAAGAGGGTGACCCGGTCGCGTCCGGTCGTGGGGTCGGCCACTGCGAGCGAGAGGTCCGGGCCGCTGCGCCGCAGGACCACCGAGGCCGGCCCGTCGACGGTGAGACGGTCGGCGCGGTGCAGGCCCGGCGTGAAGGTGTTGACGGCGAGGAGGCCCAGGCGCCGGTGGCTGATCGCCTGTGCTGTCACGCTGTTGGCCAGGACGGTGACGGGGGCACGGGATGCCGCGTCCCGTACCTGCCGCTGGGTGGCGCGCGGCAGCAGGGCGTAGGCGAGCCGGGTGTGCGCGGCGCCCGCGGGCTGCTCCACGGAGAGCGAGAAGACCTGCCGGGTCACCGGGGTGTCCGGGTTGGCGGTGCGCACCAACCGCCGGCTGCGGGTGACGGTGTCGAGGGTGACGGTGGGGCGGGGCCCGTCCAGGAGGAGGTAGCCGACCGAGAGGTCCTGGTCCGCGAGGGCGTAGTGGAGCCAGGCGAGCGGCGCGGTGCCGGTGCCGGACCAGCGGCGGCCGTCGCGGAGGGCTCCGGTGAGCGTGACGGTGTCGGTGGGGGCGGCGACGCGGGTGTCGAGGGTGGTGGAGACGGCCCGGCCGGCCCGGTCCCCCACGCCGGCGGCGAGCACGACGATCTCCTCGTCCAGCAGGAACCAGGACTTGACGGCGTCGGCGTCGCGGTAGGCCGTGAAGTCCTCGGGGAGGGCGCCCGCCGCCTTGGCCGCCCACGCCGCGTCGTCGGACTGCACCATGCCGACGGCCGCGTGGGCGCCCAGCGTGGCCCCGCCGGAGAAGTCCTGGGTGCCGCGCGGGAAGTAGACGTAGGTGTTCTGGGACTCCGAGGAGGCGGTGAACCCGGCCGCGGGGTTGTCGTACCAGGCGGTGCCGTACAGCTCGGGAACGGTGCGGCGCTCCTCCACCGGGGCGGTGACCCCGGCGAGACGCTGGGGCGGCACGACGGTGAGGTGGTCCACCCCGTAGGCGGTGCGCTGGTCCTGTCCGCCCAGGTAGAGGTGGTGGGTGCCGTACCCCTGGAACCACGGCATCAGGTTCTCGCCGCTCATGTACTCGTAGCGGCTGATCCGCGAGGAGCTGCGGGAGAGGGTGAAGGCCCAGCCGGGCCGGCGGTGGACGGTGCGCTCCATCGCGTGGAAGGCGGTGCTCCGGACGGCCGGCCCGAGGTCGCGGGCCGGTGCCGAGGGGTCGGCGAGCAGGTCGGCGAGGCGCGCGACGGTGAGGGGGGAGGTGAAGGCGGTGGGGTCCGGGGCGGCTTTCGAGGTCTGCCACACGTAGGTGACCCAGGAGGCCAGGGCGGTGGCGTCCGCGGCGGCCACGTGGTCGTGCAGCCCCACGACTGCCTCCGCGACGGTGCCGGTGTCGGCGTAGCCCGTCGTCGGCCGGGAGACGCCGCGCCCCTTGACCGCCTCCATCAGCCATCCCTCGAAGACCAGCGGCGCGAAGCCGTCGGTCACCCAGCGCAGTACGGTGGCGGCGCGTTCCCCGCCGTCCGCGTGGTCCGTGCCGTCGAGCACGGCGAGGGTCTGCACCATGCGGGAGAGCAGGCCCGCCCCGTAGGTGCCGGTGTAGGCGACGCTGCCGTGCTGGAGGTAGGAGCCGTCGGCGTAGAAGCCGTCGGTGACCTGGTGTTGCAGGTGGTAGGGGTCGATGGTGGCCAGGACGGTGGACTGGTCGGAGACCGCCTTCGCCACCCGGGCGTCGTCGCCGAGCACCGCGCCCTGCAGGATGCGGTTGGCGGTGATGTCAGCGAGGTTGGCGCCGGTGTGGAAGCGCGAGTCGAGGTCGACGTCCCCGTTGCGGCCGTTGCGCAGGTAGGCGTCCATCGAGGCGGTGTAGGTCGCGGCGAGGTCGGGTGCGTGGCCGGGCAGCAGCTCGTGGAGCAGGACGAGGGTCCGGCTGACGTGGGTGGAGATGCCTATCTCCCAGTTGAACCAGTTGCCGTAGTAACCCCGGGACTGGTCGCCGTAGTAGTCCTCGTGGAGGGTGGCCAGGGCTTCCAGGACGCGGAGTTGCACGCCCCGGTCGCCCGCCGGGCCCGAAGGTCTCCGGCCGGGGGCCACGGTGGCCAGGGCGATCTCGTAGAGGTACTGGAAGGTCGTGGTCAGGTTGGTGTCGCTGGTGCCCAGCCGGAGCCCGGCGAAGAGCTCGCCGGACCCCGCGGCGGCCATGGCGGTCAGCCGCTGCCGGGCGGTGGTGTCCATGGCGGCGAGCTTGGCGGCCACCTCGGGGCGGGTGTTGGACTCGGCCGTGCCCGCGAGAAGGGCGACGGTGTTGGTGAGGATCCGGGTCGAGGAGGCGGTGTCTGCCGGGCTCCCCGCCGCCGCTGCGGCGTGGTGGGGCGCCGCGGCGAGGACGGCGGAGGCGGGGACGACCGAGAGGAGGGCGCGACGGGACAGCGGCACGGGAGGCTCCAGGGACGCGGCCGGGAGTGGGTTGCGGCATCCAACCAGGGCGGCGGGCGGTTGTCACCAGGGTCTGCGCCGCCCCTCCCGCTCGTGGCTGCGGCGGCAGCGGGCGCCGACGGGCCGTGCGGACGGTTTCAGCCGGTGCGGGCCTGCGCCGCAGGAACGGCCTGGGGTGCACCCGCCCCGCGGCGGAAGGCGACGGCGGCGACGGGACGGCCAGGAGGGGAGGACGGCACCGGTGGTCAGTAGCTTGCCGACTCCCGACAGGAGCGCAACCGGGTCCCTGCCCCCGCCGGCGAACGCCTCTGGGACCTGGACGGTGTGTGTGCGCGCAGACGGGAACCGAGAGCCTCCCTTAATCATGTCACCATATGCTTTTATGACTGCACTGACGGGCCTCCTCCCCCCGGAGGCCATGGAATTCGAGGCGTCCGCCCGCGACTGGCGGGAGGCGGTACGTCTGGCGGGGGCGGCCCTCACCCGCTCCGGTAGCGCCACCGAGGCCTACACGCGGGAGATGGTCGCGAGCGTCGAGGAGAACGGTCCCTACATCGTTCTCGCTCCCGGTTTCGCCTTCGCGCACGCCCGCCCCTCCCCCGCCGTCCGCCGCACCGGAATGTCCTGGGTGCGGCTGACGCAGCCGGTGGAGTTCGGACACGAGAGCAACGACCCCGTCGACCTCGTCGTGGCCCTGGCGGCGGCCGACTCGGCCGCGCACACCGAGGCGATGGCCGCCCTGGCCCGGCTGCTGACCGACCCGGCCACCGAAGCGGCCCTGCGCTCCGCCGCGACGCCCGGCGAACTGCTGCGGGTCCTCGGGGGCAAAACGGCGCAGACCGCCGACGCCGGGACGGCCGAGCCCGAGGAGCCCTCGGAGACCGAGGAGACCGCGGAGCCGGCGCAGACCCGTGGTGCCGAGCACCACACCCTTCTCACCGTGTGCGGGAACGGCGTCGGCACCAGCCTGTTCCTGAAGAACACCCTCGAACAGGTGCTTCAGCGGTGGGGCTGGTCCGGCCACGTCACCGTCGAGGCGACCGACACCATCTCCGCCAGGGGCAAGGCCGCCGACGCGGTCGCCGTCCTGACCTCGCGGGAGATCGCCCGCGCCCTGGGCGACCTCGGGGTCCCCGTCCAGGTGGTCGAGGACTTCACGAGCACGACAGAGGTGGACCGCGTGCTGCGCGCCACCTACCGCGTCTGACACCGGGGGAGCATCCACACCCATGACTGCGCTCATCTACCTGGCCAGGTTCCTCGTCAACGAGATACTCAGCCAACCCGCCTACCTCATCGGGTTCATCACCGCCGCCGGCCTGCTGGCGCTGCGCAGACCGGTCGGGCAGGTCGTGGGCGGGGCGCTGAAGGCGACGCTCGGTCTGCTGCTGGTCGACGCCGGGGCGGGGCTGGTGACCGACGCGCTGGCACCGCTGGGCACGATGATCCAGGGCGCGACCGGCGCGCACGGGGTGATCCCGACCAACGAGGCGATCGTGGGCATCGCCCAGGAGCAGTTCGGCGCGCGGGTGGCCTGGCTGATGATCGTGGGCTTCGTGGTCAGTCTGGCGCTGGCCCGCTTCACCCCGCTGCGGTACGTCTTCCTCACCGGCCACCACATGCTGTTCATGGCCACCCTGCTGACGATGGTGATGGCCGGCGCGGGACTGTCCGCGTTCGCCGTGGTCGCGTGCGGCGGTCTGCTCCTGGGCATCCTGCTGGTCTCGATGCCCGCCTTCGCCCACCCCTGGACCAAGCGCGTCACCGGCGACGACACCGTGGCCATCGGGCACTTCGGGACGGCCGGGTACATCGTGGCCGGGGCCGCCGGCCAGCTGGTGGGGCGGCGCAGCCGGTCGACCGAGGAGATGCGGCTGCCCGAGGGGCTGCGCTTCCTGCGTGACTCGATGGTGGCGACCGCACTGTCCATGGTCGTCATCTACCTGGTGATGGCGGTGCTCTTCCTCGTCAGGGTGGGCCGCCGGGCCGCCTTCGCGGCGTTCGCCACCGGCGGTGGCGACCGGGCGACGGACGTCGGCGACTACCTGATGCACTCGCTGATGCAGGGCCTGCAGTTCGGCATCGCGGTCGCCGTCATCCTCTTCGGCGTGCGCACCATCCTCGGCGAGCTGGTGCCCGCCTTCCAGGGGGTCGCCGCGCGGGTGGTGCCGGGCGCCAAGCCGGCCCTGGACGCCCCCATCGTCTTCCCGCACGCGCAGAACGCCGTCCTCGTCGGATTCGTCTGCTCCTTCGCGGGCGGGCTCCTCGGGCTGGCCGCGTTGATCTGGTTGCTCCACCCCGCGCTCGGACTGGCCCTGGTCCTGCCGGGCCTGGTGCCGCACTTCTTCACCGGCGGCGCGGCCGGCGTCTACGGCAACGCCACGGGTGGCCGGCGCGGCGCGGCCGTCGGGGCGTTCCTCAACGGCCTGCTCATCACCTTCCTCCCGGCGCTGCTGCTGAAGGTGCTGGGCTCCTTCGGCAAGGCGAACACGACCTTCGGTGACGCCGACTTCGGCTGGTTCGGTTCGGTGATCGGCAACGTCGCGAAGGTCGGTGGCGCGGCGAGCCTGGTGCTGATGCTGGTGACCGGGCTGGTGGTGCTCGCGGGGGCCCTGGTGGTGCAGAAGCGGGTCGTGGCGACCGGCTGGGTCCCCGGTGCGCGGCGGGTCGAGGCAAGCGTCCCCGCGCCCCGTCGCGGTGGTGCGGACGCCGGGCCGGGCGGCCGCTACCCGCGCATCGCACCCCCGGCGGGTGCGCCGGTGCCCCCACCGCCCCCCGAGGAGGGCTGAGGCCCGCACCGCCGCACCCGGCCCCCGGAGCGCACCCGCTCCCGGGGGCCGGCCCGTCCCGGGAGCGCGCCTGGCAGCGGGGCGCCCGCTTCCCGCCCGTCACCTCGCCCCGCTGCCTGCCCACGGTCGCGTGGACCCGCCCGGTGCGTCTTGGGGACCTCTTCCGCCGCCACCCGGCGCGTCCGCACCCGCGTGGGCCGGGTGCGGTGAGAACACTGGAGTCCGGTGCGGGTCGCGGAAGCTTCAGGAGGTGTCCGGCTGTGGGCACGGTCACGGGCTGGTTGGCCGGTCTGTCGGGGGCGGCGGTCTACGGGGTGGTCGCAGCCCTCGTCTTCTGCGAGGACGCGCTGTTCGTCGGGTTCGTGCTGCCCGGCGAGACGGCTGCCGTCCTGGGCGGGGTGATCGCCTCGCAGCACCGGGTCTCGGTGTTCTGGCTGGCCGTGGTCGTGGTCCTGGCCGCGATCGTCGGGGACTCGGTGGGGTACGAGATCGGGCGGCGGCTCGGTCCGAGGCTGCGGGAGCTGCGTCCGCTGCAACGGCACCGCCACGGCATCGAGGGAGCGGAACGCCTGATCCGCCGGCGCGGTCCGGCGGCCGTGTTCCTCGGGCGGTTCATCGCCGTCTTCCGGGCGCTGATGCCGGCGCTGGCCGGCGCCTCCCGCATGCACTACCCGCTCTTCCTGCTGTTCAACGCCCTGGGCGGGCTGGTGTGGGGAGTGGGGTGCGTCCTGCTCGGCTACTTCGCAGGTTCGGCCTACGAGCAGGTGGAACGGGAGGCGGGCGGCATCGCCGCGGTGGTGGTCGCCGTGGTCGTGGTGGCCGCCCTGGTCGCGTGGCGGCTGCGCAGGCGGCGGCAGGAGCGCAGCAGCGAGGACGGCGGACCGGAGTCCGGCGGGCAGGAGAGCGGCGCACGCGGGGGCGGCGCCCCGGGCACCGGCGGCGATGCCGGTGACGGTTCGCGACCGCGCGGTTGAGTGACGGGACGCCGAGGCAGCGGGGCCGAGTGCGGAGCCCTCGTGCTGCGGGACCACCAGGCGGCCACGGCCGACGGGTGACACCGCTGCCAGGTGACACGGCCGACGGGTGTCACGGTTGCCGGGTGACACGGGTGGTCGAGCAGTCCTGCACAGAGCCTCGCGCCCCCAGAATGAACGAAGTTGCTCGCAGCCGATATTGACGCGTCACTATTGAGCAATTAGCGTCACGGCAACCTCGCTGGGGGCCCACCGGCTCAGGGTCCTTGCCATATGAGCGTCCGATGAGGTCGCGTGGTCTGGTGCCGTGCATCGCAAGGCGCCGGAGAGTCCTCGTAGCGGAGCTACCAGGGCTTTTCGGCAACGCCGCGAGGTGCGGTGCCAGACCACGCGGCCCGGGCGGGCATATGGCAAGGACCCCTAAGGGGGCCCCGGCTCCGGTCGCCGCGGCCGTGGGCTCCCGGTACGGACGACCGGTCGGCCCTCGGCGCCGGCAACCGGGAAGGGCGGCGCCGCCGCAGCCCGGACCGCGCCGCCCGCCCCCGGTCCTTTCAGGAAGGGTCCGCGTGCGCAGACGATCCCTGCTCGCGGCGGCCGCCGTCACGGCGTTCGCCGCGGGGTGCTCCAGCCCCTCCGCCTCCTCCGGCGCCCGCCGGCGCCGGCTGACCTACGGCGTGTGGGACGTGTACCAGTTGCCTGCGATGCGGCGGGCGGCCCGCGCCTTCGAACGCCTCCACCCCGGCGTCTCGGTCGACGTCCAGCTCACCCCGAACGGCACGTACTGGACCAAACTGCGCACCGCCTGCACCGGCGGCTCGGCCCCCGACGTGTTCTGGATGAACGGGCCCAACCTGGGCCTGTACGCCGACGCCGGGCAGCTGCTGCCGCTGGAGACCGGGGGGCCGCAGGCGGTGCTGGACCCCGGGGACTTCCCCGCGGACCTGGTCTCCCTCTACCGGTGGCAGGGGGTGCAGTACGGGGCGCCGAAGGACTTCGACACCGTCGCCCTCTGGTACAACAAGGAGCTCTTCGACCGCGCCGGCGTGGACCATCCGACCGGCGAGTGGACCTGGGAGGACCTGGTCGGGAACGCCCGGCGCCTGACGGACCGGCGCCGCGGCACCTACGGGATCGCCGCCCCGGTGTGGGCCCAGGAGAACTACTACGACTCCATAGCCCAGGCCGGCGGCTGGGTGATATCCGAGGACCGCACCCGCTCGGGCTATGCGGAACCCAGGACGGTCGAGGGACTGCGGCTCTGGGTCGACCTGATCCACCGCCACCGCGCGGCACCCACCCTCCAGCAGGTCACCGACACCGACCCGACCCAGATGTTCCAGTCGGGCCGGCTCGCCATGGTGCAGGAGTGCTCCTACAACGCGGCGACGTTCTGGGCCGACCCGGAGCTGCGGGCGAAGGTGGACGTCGCCCCCCTGCCGCGTCACCGCAAGCGCGCCTCCGTCCTGCACGGCCTGGCCAACGTGGTGTACGCCCGCACCGCGCAGCCCGAACTGGCACGCGCCTTCGTCCGGTTCCTCTCCGGCTCGCAGGCCTCGCTCATCCAGGGGCGGTACGGCACCGCCATCCCGGCCCGCCGGGGTGCCCAGCAGCCGTGGCTGGACGCGATGCCCCGCTTCGACCTGCGCGTCCACCTCGACGCCCTCGACCACGCCGCGCCGTACCCGATCTCGAAGAACACCGCGGCCTGGTCCCACACCGAGCAGCGGATGCTGGCCCGGGCCTGGAGCGGCGACCAGGAGCTGACCGAGGTGGCCGGTGAACTGAGCCGCGCCATGGACCTGTTGCTAGCGCAGGAACAGAGCGGGGAGAAACGATGAGCACCGACCTGGAGGAACACCCGGCCGCGGTGCCCCCGTCCCCCTCGGACCGGGAGCGGGAGCGTCTGCTGCGGCGGCGCCACCGCCGGTTCCTGCACCGGGACAAGTGGTGGGGGTACGCCCTGATCGCGCCGGCCGGGCTGGGCCTGGCCGTGTTCTACCTGTGGCCGGTCGTGCAGACCCTCTGGTACAGCTTCACCGAGTGGGGTGCGTTCGGCGGCACCACCTGGATCGGGCTGAGCAACTACCGCACCCTGGTGGGAGATCCGGAGGTGTGGGAGTCGCTGGGCAACACGCTGCTGTACACCGCCCTGGTGCTGCTGGGCATACCGCTGGCCATGGTGCTGGCGGTGCTGCTCAACCAGCGGGGCCTGCGGGGCACCGGCGTCTACCGCACCTTGTACTTCGTGCCCGTGGTGACGATGCCGGCGGCGGTGGCCGTGGTGTGGCGGTGGCTGTACAGCGGGGACACCGGCATCCTCAACGAGGCGCTCTCGGCGGTCGGTCTGCACGGCACCTACTGGGTGTCCGACCCGGGCACCGTGCGGTTCGCGGTGGCGGCGGTCGGGGTGTGGATGACCGTCGGCTACAACATGGTGCTGCTCCTGGCCGGGCTCCAGGGCATCCCGCAGGACTACTACGAGGCCGCCTCCCTGGACGGGGCCGGGCGGGTGCGGCAGTTCTTCTCGCTGACGCTGCCGCTGATGAGTCCGACGCTCTTCTTCACCACCGTGCTGTCGGTGATCCAGTCGCTCCAGGTGTTCGACCTGGTCTACATGATCATGGGCTCCAACACCACGTACGGGCTGACCAACCCGGCCTACGGGGACGGGCAGACGGTGGTGATGCTCTTCTTCCAGAAGGCCTTCTTCGACAACCAGCGCGGCTACGGGGCGGCGATCGTCTGCGTGCTGTTCCTCCTCATCATGGCGCTCACCGCGCTGCAGTTCCGGCTCCAGAGGAAGTGGGTCCACTATGCCTGAGGCGAGGCGGCCGGTACGTCGCGAGGGGCGGTTGTGGCAGGCGCACCTGGTGCTGTCGGCCGGTGCGGTGGTGACGGTCTTCCCGCTGCTGTGGGAGGTGCTGACGTCGTTCAAGAGCTTCGGCGAGTCCACCCGGGTGCCGCCGACTCTGTGGCCCCAATACTGGCACCTGTCGAACTACGTCACCGTGTTCACCTCGATCCCCTTCGCCCACCAGCTCCTGAACACCCTGGCCATGACGGTGCTGCGGACGGGGGCCCAGTTGCTGCTGTGCTCGATGGCCGCGTACGCCTTCGCCCGCATCCGCTTCCCCGGCCGTGGCCCGATCTTCCTGGCGTTCCTCGCGGTGCTGATGGTGCCGGGCGAGCTGTTCCTCCTGCCGCAGTACCAGATCATGCAGGACCTGGGATGGCTGGACTCCCTCCAGGCGCTGGTGGTGCCGGGGATGTTCAGCGCCTTCGGCACCTTCCTGCTGCGCCAGTTCTTCCTCGGTCTGCCGCAGGAGGTGGAGGAGGCCGCGCGGCTGGACGGCGCGAACCCGTTCACCGTGTACTGGCGGGTGGCGCTGCCGCTGGCCCGGCCGGGGCTGCTGGCGCTGGGCGTCCTGACGTTCCTGTGGTCCTGGAACGACCTGATGTGGCCGCTGGTGGTCAACACCGCGCCGGAGGAGATGCCGCTGTCGGCGGGGCTCGCCACGCTTCAGGGGGCGCACCTGACCGAGTACCCGGTGCTGATGGCCGGTTCGGTGCTGGCCACCCTCCCCGTCATCGCCGTCTTCGTGGTGATGCAGCGCCACTTCGTGCAGGGGATCGCGCTCTCCGGCGTCAAGGGCTGAACGGCCGGTTTCCTGTGCCCTACTCGTCCGGGAGGCCGGCCGTACCGTGCTCCCGGTGCCGGTGCAGCGCGCTCGCCACCGGGTCGCGGCGGCCGGTGGCGTGGCTGAGGACACCGTGGTCGTAGGCGGTCTCGGCGTGCAGCGCCAGGTCCAGGCCGCCGCGCTCGTGGTCGGCGGAGGCCCGGAAGCCCATGAGGCGGTCGATGGCCCTGCCGATGACGTAGGTGACGCAGAAGGCGTAGGCGCCCACCGCGAGCACCGCCACCGCCTGCCTGCCGAGTTGGGCGAGTCCGCCGCCGTACAGGAGCCCCTCGGGGCCGTCCGTCATGGTGGAGGTGGCGAGCAGTCCGATCAGGAGGGTGCCGGTGACGCCGGCGACGAGGTGGACTCCGACCACGTCCAGGGAGTCGTCGTAGCCCAGGCGGAACTTCCAGTTGACGGCGTAGGAGCAGACGACGCCGGCCACCAGCCCCACCACCAGCGCCCCGGGGACGTCCACCGAGCCGCAGGAGGGGGTGATGGCCACGAGTCCGGCGACGGCCCCCGAGGCCCCGCCGAGGGTGGTGGCGTGGCCGTTGCGGCGCTTCTCCACCAGCAGCCAGCCCAACAGCCCGGTGCAGCCCGCGGCCTGGGTGTTGAGGACGGCGGCGGCGGCCAGACCGTTCGCGGCGAGCGCCGAGCCGCCGTTGAACCCGAACCAGCCGAACCAGAGCAGACCGGCGCCGAGGACGACCAGGGGCAGGTTGTGGGGTCGCATCGCCTCCTTGCCGAAGCCGAGCCGGGGCCCGAGGACGAGGGCCAGGGCGAGGCCGGAGGCCCCGCAGTTGATCTCGACCACCGTGCCGCCGGCGAAGTCCAGGGCACCGAGGTGGGCGGTGATCCAGCCACCGGCGCCGAAGACCCAGTGGGCCACCGGCGCGTACACCAGCACCGTCCACACCGCGGTGAAGACGACCCAGGCGCCGAACCGGGCGCGGTCGGCGATGGCGCCGCTGACGAGCGCCACGGTGAGGACGGCGAAGGTCAGCTGGAAGGCGGCGAACAGGAGGGTGGGGACGTGGCCGGTGCGGCTGCCGGGGCCGATGCCGTGCATGCCGGCATGGGCCAGATCGCCCAGCAGGCCGACGCCGCCGAGGTCCTCGCCGAAGGCGAGGCTGTATCCCACCAGGAGCCAGACGACGGTGACCACGGCGATGGCCGCGAAGCTCATCATGAGCATGTTCAGCACGCTCTTGGCGCGCACCATGCCCCCGTAGAAGATGGCGAGGGCGGGCGTCATCAGCAGGACGAGCGCTGTTCCGGCCAGCAGCCAGGCGGTGTCTCCGGAGTCGATCCCGGGGGGCATGTGTCTCTACCTTCCCACCCGGCGGGGTGATGGCCGTCGCTGCGCCGGGCTGAGGAGAGGGTGTCCCGCCGGGATTTCCGGTAACGAACGCCGGTGTTTCGGCGGTGTTTCACCTCCCGGCGGGCGCGCCGGCCCGTCGGCCTGCGGCAAAGCGGCCGGCCGCCGTCACCGGCCGTGGGGCGGGACCTGCCGTGGCAGGCCGCCGCCCCTCCCGGGTCGTGTCACCGGCCGACGGCGTACCCCTGCATGCCGCGCGGGTTGGCCGCCGCCGAGAGGACGCCGGTGCGCGGGTCGCGGGCCACCGCGCACAGCCTGCCCTCGGACCAGTCCTCGCCGACCTCCACGAGGTGTCCGCGACGGCGCAGCTCCTCGACGACGCCGGGATCGGTCCGGCCTTCCATCGTGACGCTGCCGGGCCGCATGCCGCGCGGGTGGAAGGAGCCGGGGAAGCTGTCGTTGTGCCAGTTGGGGGCGTCAATCGCGCCCTGGAGGTCCAGGCCGCCGCGGACGGTGCCGGCCAGCGCCACGGCGAGGAAGAAGTGGACCTGCCACTGGTCCTGCTGGTCGCCGCCGGGCGTGCCGAAGGCGAGCACCGGGACGCCGTCGCGCAGTGCGAGGGACGGGCTGAGCGTGGTGCGCGGGCGGCGCCCCGGGGTGAGCGTGGCGGGCAGGCCCTCGTCCAGGTACGTCATCTGGAGCCGGGTGCCGAGCGGGAAGCCCAGTTCGGGCACGACCGGGTTGGACTGCAGCCAGCCGCCGCTGGGGGTGGCGGAGATCATGTTGCCCCAGCGGTCCACGATGTCCACGTGGCAGGTGTCGCCGCGGGTCTCGCCGTCCGGCTCGACGACGGGGTCACCGTGGTGCTGCGGCGCCCCCTCCTTCGCCATCGTCGGCTCCCCGGCGCCCGCCGCGACCGGCCCGCCCACGGCCTCGCCGGCGGCGACCGCGTGGGCGTGGGCGCTGAGGCGGGGCGCGCGTCCGCCGGGGCTGCCGGGCCGCAGCGCGTGCGAGGCCCGCTCGCCGACCAGCGCCCGGCGCTCGGCGTTGTACTCGGGGGAGAGCAGATCCGCGGTGGGCACCTCGGCGCTGTCGCCGTACCACGCCTCCCGGTCGGCCATGGCGAGCTTGCAGCCCTCCAGCAGCAGGTGGTGGTACTCGGCGGAGCCGTAGGCCGGCAGTTCGGGCGGCAGGAGGGCCAACTGCTGGAGGAAGGCGGGGCCCTGGCTCCAGGGGCCGGCCTTGCACACCGTCCAGCCGTTCCAGTCGTAGGTGAGCGGGGCCTCGTAGGAGGCGCGCCAGCCGGCGAGGTCGGCGGCGGTGAGGGTGCCGGTGTGGCGGGTGCCGGTGGTGTCCATGGTGGGGCGCTGGGCCTGGCGGACCAGCGCCTGGGCTATGAAGCCCTCGCTCCAGACGGTGCGGGCCGCCTCGATCTCGGCGGTCCGGTCGCCGGCCGCGCCCTCCTCGGCCTCGGCGATCAGGCGGCGCCAGGTGGCGGCCAGGGCCGGGTTGCGCAGCAGCTCACCGGGTTGCGGGGCGCGCCCGCCGGGCAGGTAGACCTCGGCCGAGGACGTCCACTCGGTCTCGAAGAGTTCGCGGACCGTCTCGACGGTGGCGGTGACCCGTTCGACCGGCGCGTGGCCGTCGGCGGCGTAGCCGACGGCGTACTTCAGGACGTCGGCGAGCCGCTTGGTGCCGTGGTCGCGCAGGAGCAGCATCCAGGCGTCGAAGGCGCCGGGGACCGCAGCGGCCAGCGGGCCGGTGCCGGGGACGAGGTCCAGTCCGAGGGAGCGGTAGTGCTCGACGGTGGCGCCGGCGGGCGCCACCCCCTGACCGCACAGGACGCGCACCTCGCCGTCGGCCGGCGCGAGGATCATCGGCACCTCGCCTGCCGGGCCGTTCAGATGCGGCTCGACGACGTGCAGCACGAACGCGGCGGCGACGGCGGCGTCGAAGGCGTTGCCGCCCTCCTCCAACACGGCCATGGCCGACTGGGAGGCCAGCCAGTGGGTCGAGGATACCATGCCGAAGGTGCCTTGGAGAGTGGGTCGGGTAGTGAACATACTGCCTCTCACCTCGCTGTTTGCGCATATCGGCCAGTCCGAGCGGCGCTCGGGAACGATCCTGGGGGACTCCGGGGAGTCCGCGCCAGGGCTCTGGTCTGTCCGATGCATCAGCAGGCTGTCTATCACCTTGCGTCCCACCCGCCCCACCTGCACCAGGAAGTGGACGCAGTGGCCGGGTCGGCGCCCGGTGACGGGGCGGAAGCCGGGACGGAGAAACCTGCGCGGTCGGGCGCGGGTGGGCGGTTCTGGTGGGGCGACCTGGTCCCGGGGCGCGGGCGGCCCCGGCGGCGGCGTCGGAGCGAGGGCGGGCCGGGCAACCGGGGGGCGGAGGGCGGGCGTCGGAGCGGGGCCGGGCCAACCGCCCTCCTGCGCCGCCGCGTCGGGGCCTTCCACCGGCGGCGGTCCGCCCGGCGCACCGGCCCGGCTCGGGAGTCGGGCCCGAAGCCGGGAGGGCGCGGTCCGGGAGGGGGGAGGACGTCAGTCCCGGTCCACGTGGCGTCGCAGGACCTTGCCGTTGGTGGCGTCGATGTCGTACGTGGTCTTGCGCCAGTCGTGGGGGGACACCACGTCCACGGACCAGGCCGGGCCCTTGTGGTCCTCGTCGTCCAGTTCGAGAGCGGTCACGGTGCCCCGGGTGTGGTCGGTGGCGACGGCTGCGGCCCGGTCCGGGGAGATCCTGGCGCGACTGAGGAGGTGGGCCAGGTCGTGGCGGTCGTCGGCGTCCTCGTCCCCGGAGCGGCGCGGGCGGGAGGCGTCCCCGGAGACCGCGTTGACCCGGACGTGACTGGCGACCCCGTCGTCGGTGGCGACCTCGGTCTGCCAACTCGGCCGGCCGCCCGGGCCACGGTCGAGCTCGATGCTGACGAGGCGGGAGTGCGGCACCGCCCTGGTGGCGATCCGGGTTGCCTGGCGTTCCGAGACCTTGGCGGCCGGTACGAGCGCTTTCCTCTCCCGCTGGTCCTCGGTGAGTTCGCCGGAGGGGGACGCCGAGGCGGAGGCGGCCGGGGCACCCTGGGTGGAGGCGCCGGAACCGGTGGGATGTGTCCCGGTCGCGCATCCGCCGAGGAGCATCCCGGCGGCGAGGAGGCCGGCGGTTCGGGCACCTCGCGCGCCGGTGAGCAGTGGCCGAGAGGGGGTCGGGCCGGCTGGGGTGACGCTGTTGCGGACGTTCATGTGAGGACGTTATGCGGCAGGTACGCCTCCCTCCCGTAACGACTCAGGGTGACTCGCACGCACACGGTGTGAGGTCGGCGCGCCCCTGCTTTCCGGCGACGTCCGGGGCGTGAGCGCCCCCGTCCCGGCCCCAGGGCGTCGGGGCCCGCGCCGGTACGCGGTCCGGCTACTCCGGTACCTCGTCCTCGGCCAGCCGCCGGGAGACGGCGCGCGCGGTGGCGCGGACGGCGGGAATCCAGGCGGAGGGGTCGAAGCCGTCGAGGGGGCCGACGACGGAGAGGGCGGCGACGACGGCTCCGGAGGGACCGCGTACCGGGGCGGCGGCGGTGGCGCGCGGATAGGGGAGGGACCGGCTGCCCACGGCGTAGTCGCCGCGCCGCACTTCGGCGAGGAGGCGGCGCAGGTCCTCGGCGTCGCGGAGGGCGTCGACGCTCTCGCCGGCGGTGAACCGGCGCAGCGCCCGCTCCTGTGTCGCGGCCGGGGCGAAGGCGAGGAGGACGAGCCCGGCGCCGCCGGCGTGCAGCGGCATGCGCCCGCCGACGCGGAAGCGCACCGGGCCGGCCTCCGGGGCGGAGAGCCGCTCCACCAGCAGGGCCTCCTCCTCGTCCAGCACCGCGAGCAGTACATGGCGGCGGATCACATGGAAGAGGTCCTCCAGGTACGGCATGGCCACCGCCCGCAGGCCGTGGCCGCGCGGTGCCAGCGTGGCGATCTCCAGGAGCCCGAGCCCGATCACGTACCGTCCGTCGCCGCGGCGCTCCAGCGCTCCGGCCGCGACGAGCCGGCGGGCCATCCGCAGCGCCGTGCTGCGGGGCAGTCCCGTGCGCCGGGACAGCTCGGCCAGGCCGAGGGCGCGGTGCTCGGCGTCGAAGGCACGGAGCACGGCGAAGGCGCGGTCCACCACCGCCGCACCTGCAAAGTCCCCGCCGGCCCGCCGCCGGCCGTCACCGCCCTCGCCGCCCCGGCGCACGTCCACGCCATCTCCCGTGCCACTGAGTGAAACGCCTGGTGCCTCTGACCGGGCGTGCCCTCTACGGTAACGGCATCACCAGCAACGCGACACAGGACGCATACCATGACGAAAACCCCGCCCCTCCTCGATGTGCACACCCACTTCGTCACCGAGCGGTACGTCGCTGCCGCCCGGGAGGCGGGGCACGGGCATCCGGACGGGATGCCGGGGTGGCCGTCCTGGAGCCCCGAGGGCGCGCTGGCGCTGATGGACGAGGCGGGCATCGGGTTGTCCGTGCTGTCGGTCTCCTCCCCCGGTACGCACTTCGGCGACGACGCCGCCGCCCGCCTCCTGACCCGCGAGGTCAACGAGTTCGCGGCCGGCCTCCACCGCGAGCGGCCCGACCGGTTCGGCCACTTCGCCTCACTGCCGCTGCCGGACGTGGCCGGGGCGCTCGAGGAGGCGGCGCATGCCCTCGACGTACTGGGGGCGGACGGGCTCACCGTGGAGACCCACGCCCACGGCGTCTACCTCGGCGACGCCCGGTACGAGCCGCTCTGGGCGGAGTTGGGCCGCCGCGGCGCGGTCGTCTTCGTCCACCCGACCTCACCGCAGGGCAGCGAGGCGGTCGCCCTGGGACGCCCCCGGCCGATGATGGAGTTCCTCTTCGACTCGGCGCGCGCCGCGAGCGACCTGGTCCTCGGCGGGGTCACCGTCCGCCACCCGGGCATCCGGTGGGTCTTCACGCACGGTGCCGGCGTGCTGCCGCTGCTGGTAGAGCGCCTGGAGCTGTTCCGCGGACTGCTTCCCGTGGCGCCGGGCGCGCCCGGGACCGCCGTCCGCGAGGAGCTGGGCAAGCTCTGGTACGACATGGCCGGAACGCCCTTCCCGGACCAGGTCCCGGTGCTGGAGCGGGTCTTCGGCACGGGGCGGCTGCTCTACGGCAGCGACGCCTGCTGGACGCCGGACACCGCGGTCCTCGCCCAGGTCGCCTCGGTCGACGCCGCCCCGCAGCCGGCCGGCACCACCTGGCGCGAGCTGACCGGCCGCAACGCCCGCCGTCTGCTGGGCGCGGGAGGGGCGGTGCCCCCGGTCGCCTGACCGGCCCTGCGACCGCGCCCTTCCTGCCGCCCGCTGCGTGCGCCCGCGTGCAAGCACCGTGTCACGGCGGCCCGTTCCGTCCACTGGAGCCCCCTCCCGCGCCACCGGGAGGCACCCGGAGAAGAGGAGACCCATGACAGCCGTCGAGGCCGACATGACCGCCGTGACCCAACTCGTCCTGCGGGAGCGGCAGGGCCGCGACCGCGGCTGGTGGCAGCGGATGCGCGACAGCCTGGCACCGGACGCACGGGTGGCCATCAGCTGGTTCCGGGGCAGCGGCGAGGAGTTCGTCACCGCCTCCGAGGCGATGGCGAAGGGCGGCACCCAGGCCGTGCACCGGATGGGGCCGCCCGTCGTCGACGTGGCCGGCGACCGGGCGGTGGTCGAGGCCCCCGCCGCCATCTGCCTGCGGCTGCACCTCGACGCCGTCGAGGCGGACCTGACCTCGCACACCCGCCTGCTGTACCGCGCCGAGCGCCGGGCGGGCCGCTGGTGGCTGACGGCCCTGGACCCGGTGTACGCCGGCGACACGCTCTCCCCCGTCGTCCCGGGTGAGGTCCCGCGGCTGGACCGTGACCGGCTGGCCGCGCACCGCCCCTCGTACCGGTTCCTCGGCTACTGCCTGGAGGAGCAGGGGCACCCGGTGGCCCGGGACCTCCACGGCGACGACCGTCCGGAGGGTGTCGCGGCGCTCCTCGCCGATGCCTACGCCTGGCTGCGCGCTGCCTGAGGGGCGGCACCGTGCGCGCGGACGACGCCTGCGCACACGGTGAGGTACGGGGCCTGCCCGCGGTGGGCGGTGCTACGGCCGGGGGTGCGGGCCGTGCGCCGCTCCCTGCACCGTCCGCCTGGTGCCGGGCCGGTGGCGGCGGAGGTAGTAGACACCGCTGAGAACGGCCAGCGCCGGGATGCCCAGGATGTCGGCCGTGCGCATCTGCGGTACCCGCACGCCCGTGGCGAGGACCGACAGCAGGGCGGCGACGGCCAGGAGGGGGACGGCGCGGCCACCGCGCAGCCGCAGTGCGGAGGCGGGCCGGCCGGGGTCTCGGCGGAAGGCCAGCAGGGTGAGCAGGATGATGATCCAGGTCGCTATGACGGCCATGCCGGCGAGCGCCATGATGAAGGAGGCCACGCCGGAGCCCAGGAAGCCGCTGCCCACGGCGGCCAGGGCCGTCCCGGAGGCCGAGACCAGCGCCGCCCGCCGGGGAACGCCCCGGGAGTCGGTGACGGAGAGGGAGGCCGGGGCGAGCCCGTCCCCGCCCAGCGAGTGCAGCATGCGGGCGCCGGCGTAGAGGTTGGCGTTGGCCGAGGACAGTGCGGTGACCAGCACGAGGGCGTTGGTGACGGCTGCTGCGGCCGGGATCCCGGCCGCCGAGAACATCGTCACGAAGGGGCTGCTCGCCACGGTCTGGCCGGACCGCGTCTGCTGCCAGGGCGTGACGGACAGGATGACGGCCAGGGCGCCGAGGTAGAACAGGGCCAGCCGGACCATCATCGACCGCATCGCGCTGCGCAGGGCGCGGGGGGCGTCCTCGGTCTCCGGGGCGGAGACGGCGATCAGCTCGATGCCGGCGAAGCTGAAGATGACCACGGCCATCACCAGCCAGACGGCGAGCCCGCCGTGCGGGAAGAAACCGCCGTGCGCCGTGAGGTTGCCGACGCCGCTCGCCTCCCGGCCCGGCAGCCCGAAGAGGACCAGCACCACGCCGATGACGAGGAAGACCACGATGGCGGTCACCTTGACGGTGCTGAGCACCGACTCCACCGAGCCGAAGGACCTCACCCCGGCCAGGTTGACGGCGGTGACCAGCACGGCGAAGAACGCGACGACGGGGGCGAGGGGGAGCTGCGGCCACCAGTAGGTCAGGTAGATCGCCGCCGCCACCACCTCGCCGCCCACCGCGAGGATCACCCCGATCCAGTACAGCCAGCGCACGGTGTACCCGGCGAAGGGCCCCAGGTAGCGGGCGGCGATGGTCCCGAAGGTGCCGCGCACCGGCAGGGCGCTCACCATCTCCGCGAGCCCGAAGGCGACCGTGAGGGCGATGAGCGCGCCGGCCGCATAGCTGACGATCACCGCGGGGCCGGCCGTCCTGATCGCTGTGCCGGCGCCGAGGAAGAGCCCGGTGCCCAGGGCCGAGCCCAGCCCGAGCATGGTCACCTGGCGGCGGCTCAGCTCCTTGCGGAGCCCGGTGGGGGCGGGGCCGGCCGTCACCGTCGCGCTCCTCGCGGTTCGGCGGCCTCGGCCAGTTTGCCGCCTGGCGGTGGGAAGCCGCGGTGTTCCGGGTGGGTCGTCACGAAGGACCTGCCTTTCGTCCTGCTCCGGGGAATGGCGGGGAGGGAGGTGGGGTGAGGCGGGCGGGGCGCGGGGCTCAGTCCTGGAGCTGCCTGCCGTAGCCGACCAGCCGCACGCAGACGGTGACGGCCCGGACGGCCTGAGCCAGGTCCTCGACGTCCGCGTAGCTGGGCGCGATGCGGATGAGGCTGTCGTCGGGGTCGTCTCCGTAGGGGTGGGCGGCCCCGGCGGGGGTCAGCAGCACCCCGGCCTCGGCGCAGTGCCGCACCACCTCCTTCGCGCAGCCCCGCGGGACCCGCAGCGTGACGAAGTAGCCGCCCCGGGGCCGGGTCCACTGCGCCAGGCCGGTGCCGCCGAGTTCCTCCTCCAGCAGGCGCTGCACGGTCTCGAACCGGGGCCGCAGCAACGCGCGGTGGCGGGCCATGTGCGCGAGCACGCCGTCCGGGGACTTCAGGAACTGGGCGTGCCGCAACTGGTTGATCTTGTCGGGCCCGATCGAACGCCCGCGGTCGTACGCCAGCTTCCACTCGACGTTGGCGGGGGAGGCACCGAAGAAGGCCACGCCTGCTCCGGCGTGCGTGATCTTGGAGGTGGAGCCGAAGACCAGCGCCCGGTCCGCACTGCCGTGCTCGGCGCAGGCGTCGAGGATGCCGGCGACCTCGACGTGCTCCTCGGTCAGGTGGTGGACGGCGTAGGCGTCGTCCCAGAAGATCCGGAAGTCCGGCGCCGCCGTCCGCATGCGGGCGAGCCGGTGCACGGTCCGGTCGCTGTAGGTCACTCCCTCCGGGTTGCTGTACTTGGGTACGCACCAGATGCCCTTCACCGCGGGGTCGGCGGCCGCCAGGCGCTCGACGACGTCCATGTCGGGGCCCTCGTCCGTCATGGGGACCGCGGTCATGGAGATGCCGAAGCGCTCGCACAGCGCGAAGTGCCGGTCGAAGCCGGGGGCGGGGCAGAGGAAGACCGGGCGGTCCTGCTCCAGCCAGCGCCCCGGGCCGCCGGGCACACCGTCCAGCAGGGCCTGCACCAGGCAGTCGTGCATCAGCGCCAGGCTGGAGTTGCCCGCTGCGAGGAGCTGGTCCACCGGCACCTGCAGCAGGGGGGCGAATATCTCGCGTAGCTCCGGCAGCCCCCGGTCCCCGGCGTAGTTGCGGGTGTCCTGGCCGTCCCGCGTCAGGTGGTGACCGGCCGGCAGCCTCAGCAGACCGGCGGAGAGGTCGAGTTGTGCGCCGGACGGCTTGCCGCGGGTGAGGTCCAGGGCGAGGCCGCGTGCGCGCAGCGCCGCGTAGTCCGCCCGGGCGCGCTCCAGGTGTGCGGACGGTTCGTCGGTGCGGGTGAGGATGTCCACCGCGTCTTCCCTTCTGTCGGCTCTGCGACCGGGGGCGGCGGAGCGCGCGGTGGGAGGTGCCGGCGGGCCCGTCGTCCCGGTGGCAGTCATCCTGGCTGCCGCCCCGGTGGCGATCTCCGTGCAGCAGGACGAAAAACCCGCCCGTCCTTGTGCGTGCGCACGAAGGGGCCAGGCGGCCGGACCTCAGGTGAGGACGCGCAGTTGCAGGTCGAGTGCGAAGCGGACGTCGGGGTCGGAGAGGTCGACCCGGGCGATCTGCTCCAGGCGTGCGAGGCGGTACCGGAAGGTGTTCTTGTGCACGCGGACGGCTGCCGAGGCCTTCGTCACGTCCCCGAAGGCGTCGATCCAGGCCCGCAGTGTCGCGACCATCGAGCCGCCGTGTTCCGCGTCGTAGGTCCGCAGTGCGCGCAGCGGGCCGCCGACCACCGTGCGCTCGTCCGCCATGGCGTCGGTCACACGCAGCAGGATGTGTTCCACCTGCACGTCCTCCAGCGCCGCCACCCGGCGGCCCTCGGCGGCTCGCTCCCGCAGGACGCGCAGTGCGGCGTCGGCTGCCGACCGGGCGGACGCGAGGTCGGTGACGTCGGCGAGCACCGTTCCCACCCCGGCGTAGTACGGCTGCGGCGAGTCCAGCCGCGCGAGGAACTCCTCCGCGATCCGGACCGCCTCCCGCTTGCCCGGCTCACCGGATTCCCGCAGCGGGACGACGGCGTACAGGACGGAACCGACGAGCGCCGCCGCCGCCCGGGGGCAGACCGGCGCCAGGTACATGGTGAGCGCGCTCGCCGTGCGCTGCTGGTCGGCCTCGGCTGCGCAGCTGTCCCCCTCCGCCACCGCCCGCGCGCCGAAGGCCAGTACGCACACGGGGCTGCGGCCGAAGTCCAGCTGCCGGGCGGTCCGGCGGGCGTTCGGTCCGCCGTCGAGCAGGCTCAGCACCAGCCCGAGCCGCATCCGGGTCAGGGCGTCGGCGTCGAGCCGGGCCCGGAGCATCGTCAGGGCGACGACCTGTGCGGCCTCGATCAGGCCCTGCTCGCGCCGGGCCGTCAGCGGCTCCTTGACGACCGCCCAGATCACCCCGAGGGGCTCGGTGCCGGCCCGGATGCGCAGCGCAACCCGCGGCATCGCCCCCGGCATCACGCCGTCGATGTAGACGGGGCGTTCGGAGGCGTGGATGCGCAGCAGCATCCCGTGCCGGCGCTGGAGTTCACCGACGTCCGTGGGCGCCTGCATGCTCAGGATCGTGCGGTGGCGCCCGTCGTCCGCCCCCGTCTGGTCGGAGGAGAAGGCGATGACGCGGGAGGACGGGTCCTCTATCGCCACGGGGGCGTCGAGGAGCGCCGCCAGGGAGTTGGCGAGCTCGAAGAGATCGGTGCCCGGCTCGTGCCCGCCGCTCACGTGGGTCGGCAGCGGGCTCAGGGAGGCGGTCACCAGGGAGGCGACCTGCAGCCACGAGGCCCCTCGGGGGAGGCCGTAGAGCGCCACCGAGGTCTCGGCGGCCGCCGCGCGGACCGCCGCCTCCCGCTCCACCGGCTCGCGCAGGACGAGGGCGACGGCCCCGTCCCGGGCGAAGGAGCGGACGGCCGCCGCGACCTCACCCGGATCCGCGAGGCCGGCTCCGAGCACGAAGGCCCCAGGCGTGACCGACGGCGGGTCGACGGGGTCGTGCAGCACCACCGAGCTGACGCTCCGGCCGGCGGCCGGCCCCTGGCCGGGCCCGGGCGAGAGCGTCGGGCCCAGCCGCTCCACGAGTCGCTCCAGGGGCACCGAGGAGCCGTATCGCGCACAGGGTTCCACGAGCCGCCTGCCTACTGGACCGCCACGGACGCGGGGATGCTACAAGACGCCGCTCCCCCGCCCCGCGGCCGGCCCCGGACGGCGGCGGCTGCACCCCGGCCGGCCGCCGGGACGGGGAGGCACGCCGCCGCCGGCGCGAGTCCGCGCGGCCCGGGCGTCACCCTGTCCGGGGCGTCGACCGGACGGCGCCGCGCGTCAGGAGCGCTCCGCTCTCCCGCTCCTCGTGGTGGATCGGGCTCGCCGAACCGGTCAGCGGCGTCCCGGTGCCGCCCCGGCGGGTCGCGACGATCTCGGCGGCGATCGACAGAGCGGTCTCCCCCGCGGTGCGGGCTCCCAGGTCCAGACCGATCGGCGACCGCAGCCGGGCCAGCTCCGCCTCACTCACGCCCGCCTCGCGCAGCCTGCGGGCCCGGTCCTCGTGGGTGCGGCGGGAGCCCATCGCGCCGACGAACGCGACGGGCAGGCGCAGCGCCTCCTGGAGCAGGGGGACGTCGAACTTCGCGTCATGGGTCAGCACGCACAGGGCGGTGCGGGCGTCGGTGGTGGTGCGGCGGAGGTAGCGGTGCGGCCAGTCGACCACCACCTCGTCCGCCTCGGGGTGGCGGGCCCGGGTGGCGAAGACGGGTCGGGCGTCGCACACCGTCACGTGGTAGCCGAGGAGTTTGCCGGCGCGGACCAGGGCCGCGGCGAAGTCGACCGCCCCGAAGACGATCATGCGGGGCGGCGGGGTGGACGTCTCGACGAGGAGCGTGAGGCCGCCGGGGCAGTACGACCCGTCCTCCCCCACCGCGATAGTGCCGGTGCTCCCCGCCTCCAGCAGGGGGCGGGCCTGCGCCACCGCCGCGGCCGCCAGCTCCGGCGTGCCGCCCAGCGTGCCCTCGCCGGCCCCGGTGGGGCGTACCAACAGGGCGCCGCCGAGCAGTTCGGGCGGACCGGCGGCGACCCGGACGAGGGCCACCGGGGCCGCCTCGGCCGCCGCCGCGAGCGCCGAGCGCAGCAGCCCTCTGGCGGGGGCGTCCGCGGTGACCGGCGTGACGAGGACCTCGATGGTGCCGCCGCAGGTCAGTCCCACGGCGAAGGCGTCCTCGTCGTCGTAGCCGAACTGTTCGACGACGCTGCGCCCGTCGCGGAGCGCCTGGGCGCACAGCTCGTACACCGCTCCCTCGACGCAGCCGCCGGACACCGAGCCGATGACCGTGCCCTCGCTGTCGACGGCGAGCGCCGCGCCCGGCCCGCGGGGCGCGCTGCCGGTGACGCCGACGACGGTGGCCACCGCGAACCCGCGCCCCTCCTCGACCCAGCGGAGCAGGTCTTCGGCGAGGTCAAGCATCCGGCGCCCCCGGTTCGGCGGACAGGACACGGTCGGGCCGGATCGGCAGGTGGCGGTGGCGTACCCCGGTGGCGTGCCAGACGGCGTTGGCGATCGCGGCCGCGGCCCCCACGATGCCGACCTCGCCGACGCCCTTGATGCCCACCGGGTCGGCCGGGTCCGGGTCGTCCACCCAGTGCGCCTCGACGCGCGGCACGTCGGCGTGGGTGGCGACGTGGTAGCCGGCGAGGTCGGCGCCGACGTGCGTCCCCGAGGCCTGGTCGCGGAGCGCCTCCTCGTGCAGGGCCATGGAGATGCCCCAGACCATGCCGCCGACGAGCTGGTTGCGCGCGGTCAGCGGGTTGACGATGCGGCCTGCGGCGAACACGCCCAGCATGCGGCGTACCCGCACCTCGCCGGTGGCGGTGTCCACGCCGACCTCGGCGAACTGGGCGCCGAAGGAGTGCCGTTCCTTGCGGGCCAGGGTGCCGAGGGCCTCGGTGGTGTCGGATCGGACGGTGATGCCCTCGGGCGGGATGTCGGTGCCCGGGCCGATCCGCTCGCGCAGTTCCGCGGCGGCGATCGAGACCGCCCAGGACCAGGAGCGGGTGCCCATGGAACCGCCGGCGATCATCGCCGGGCCGAAGTCGCTGTCCCCGATGCGCACCCGTACCCGCTGCGGCGGCACCTCCAGCGCGTCGGCGGCGACCAGGGTCAGTGCCGTGCGGGCTCCGGTGCCGATGTCGGCGGCGGCGATGCGGACGGTGAAGGTGCCGTCGGCCTCCGCCGTCAGCACCGCCGTGGAGGGCCCGGCGTTCGACGGGAAGGAGGCCGCCGCCGTGCCGGTGCCGACCAGCCAGCGCCCCTCCCGGCGCACCCGGGGGCGCGGGTCGCGGTCGGCCCAGCCGAACCGGCGGGCGCCCTCGTGGAAGCAGGCGAGCAGGTTGCGGCCGCTGAAGGGGAGTCCGGAGACGGGGCCGCGCTCGGGTTCGTTGCGGGCGCGCAGTTCGATGGGGTCCAGGCCGCACTTCTCGGCGAGTTCGTCCAGCGCCGACTCGATGGCGAACGACCCGGGAGCCTCCCCCGGGGCCCGCATGAACGTCGGGGTGGGCACGTCCAGTCGCACGACCCGGTTGGCCGTGTGGTGGGCGTCCGCGTCGTACATCACCCGCGGCACCCCGGCGCCCGGCTCGACGAACTCGTGGAAGCTGGAGGTGAGGTTGAGGCAGGAGTGCTCCAAGGCGTGCAGCCGGCCCTCCGAGTCGGCGCCGAGCCGGACCTGCTGCCGGGTGGGGCTGCGGTAGCCGGTGAGGGAGAACATCTGCCGGCGGGTCATGGTGACGCGGACCGGCCGGTCCAGGACGGTGGCGGCCATGACGGCGGCCACCTGGTGGGCGCGGATGCCCTTGCTGCCGAAGCCGCCGCCGACGTGTTCGGAGCGCACCCGGACCGAGGACGGGTCGAGGGAGAAGAGGTTGGCGAGCTCCCCCTGCACCCAGGTGGCGCCCTGGTTGGAGTCGACCACCTCCAGGCGTCCGCCGTCCCACCGGGCCGTCGCGGCATGCGGCTCCATCATGCCGTGGTGCTCCTCGGGCGTGGTGTACTCGGCCTCCACCACCACGCTCGCAGCGGCCAGTTCGGCCGCCAGGTCGCCCTTCTCGGTCACTCCCGGCATGTGGCCGTCCGCCGAGTAGGCGTCGGGGCGGTCGGCGGCGAAATCGGTGTCGTGGGGCTCCACCTCGTAGCGCACCTGCAGCGTCTCCGCCGCCTCCCGGGCCTGCTCGGGGGTCTCGGCGACCACCAGGGCGACGGGCCAGCCCGCGTGCGGCACCCGGTCGTGCTGGAAGACCGCGATGGTCTTGTCGGGGGTGCCGAGCATCCCGACGTAGTCGGTGTTCACGCGGGGTGCGTTGCCGTGGTGGAGGACGGCCAGGACACCGGGCATGGCGAGCACCGGGTCGGCCTCCACCGCCAGGACGCGGCCACGGGCCACCGTGGAGAGGACCAGCCAGCCGTGTGCGAGGCCGGCGAACGGGATGTCGGCGGCGTAGCGGGCCGCTCCGGTGACCTTGTCGCGGCCTTCCACCCGGGTGTGGGAGGTGCCGACGGCGCCCGCGGTCGTGGTGCTCGGTGTGGTGGCGGTGGTCATCGGGCGGCCTCCTCGGCGAGTTCGGTCAGCACGGCCGTCACGAGGTTGCGCAGCAGGGGAACCTTGTGCCGGTTGTGGGGCAGCGGCCGGGCCGGGGCGAGTTCCGCCTCGGCGGCGGCGGCGAAGGTCTCGGCGTCGGCTGCGGCCCCGGTGAGCACCTGCTCGGCCGTCCGGGCCCGCCACGGCCGGGAGGCGACTGCGCCGAGGGCCACCCGGGCCTCGCGCACCACGCCGTCCCGGATGTCCAGCGCGGCGGCGACCGAGCCGATCGCGAAGGCGAACGAGGCGCGTTCGCGCACCTTGCGGTAGCGGGAGCGGCTCGCCACGGCGGCCGGCGGCAGGGTGACGCCGGTGATCAGGGCGCCGGGCGGCAACACGGTCTCCAGGTGCGGGGTGTCCCCGACGGGCAGGTAGAACTCGGTGATCGGGGTCTCGCCCGGCCCGTCCTGGGTCTCGTAGGAGACGACCGCGTCGAAGGCGGCCAGTGCCACGCCCATGTCCGAGGGGTGCACGGCGACGCAGTGCGCGGAGGCGCCGAGGACGGCGTGGTTGTGGTGCTCCCCCTCGATCGCCGGGCAGCCACTGCCCGGCACCCGCTTGTTGCAGGCCTTGGACACGTCGGTGAAGTAACCGCAGCGGGTGCGCTGGAGGAGGTTGCCGCCGACCGTGGCCATGTTGCGCAGCTGCCCGGAGGCGCCTGCGAGCACTGCCTGCGTCAACGCCGGGTAGCGGCGCCGCACTTCGGGGTGGGCGGCCAGGTCGCTGTTGGTGACGGTCGCACCGATGCGCAGGCCGCCGTCGGCGGTCGGCTCGATGCCTGGCAGCGGCACGTCGCGGACGTCGACCAGGTGGGCCGGGCGTTCGACGCCGGTCTTCATCAGGTCGACGAGATTGGTGCCGCCGCCCAGGAACCGGGCCCCGGGGTGGGTGTCGAGCGCCGCGAGGGCACCGGCGACGTCGGTGGCCCGCTGGTATCCGAACTCCTTCACGCCGCGGCCCCCTTGCCCTGCTCGGCGGTGGCGGCCTGGGCGACGGCCTCGACGATGGACACGTAGGCCGCGCAGCGGCACAGGTTGCCGCTCATCCGCTCGCGGATCTCCTGGGCGGTCAGTGGAGGGGGCCCGGCTTCGGGGCGGACGTCCTCGGTGACGGCGCTCGGCCAGCCGGCGGCGTGCTCCTGGATGACGGCCACGGCGGAGCAGATCTGCCCGGGGGTGCAGTATCCGCACTGGTACCCGTCGAGGTCGAGGAAGGCCTGCTGCACCGGGTGGAGGTCTGCGCCGTCGGCGAGTCCCTCGACGGTGGTGATCTCACGTCCCTCGCTCGCGACCGCCAGTTGCAGGCAGGCCACGGTCCGGCGGCCGTCGACCAGGACGGTGCAGGCCCCGCACTGCCCCTGGTCGCAGCCCTTCTTGGTGCCGGTGAGCGACAGTCGCTCGCGCAGTGCGTCGAGCAGGGTGGTGCGGTGGTCGACGGTCAGCGAGTGTGTGTCGCCGTTGACGTGCAGGGTGACGGCGCTGGTCGTCGATGCGGCCATGTGCAGCCTTCTTTCGCGGAGTGGGAGCGTGTACCGGCTCAGTGCCGGCGGGCGGACCAGTCGGGAAAGCGGAGGGCGGGGGTGTCCGCCGGTGGCGCTGTCGTGTCACGGACGGTGGGTGAGGGCGTCGCGCCCCGGGATGTGAGCCACAAGGACTCGCCGCTCGGGGCGCACTGTGGTAAAGACAAGTGGACAGCCGTCCGCTTTCCAGAAGTTAGCGGACAACTGTCCGCTCAGCAAGGCCCGGGCTCGCGGCGAGCCCCCGAGAGGAGAACCGGTGTCACAGTCGAAAGGCACACCGCTGCGCTCCGACGCACAACGCAACCGCGAACGGATTCTCGCCGTCGCCCTGGTGGAGTTGACCCGGTGTGCGGAGACGCCGTTGAGTCTGATCGCGAAGGCGGCCGGGGTGGGGCAGGGTACGTTCTACCGCAACTTCCCCAACCGCGAGGCGCTGGTCCTGGAGATCTACCGTCACGAGATGCACCAGGTCGCCGAGAGCGCGACGGTGTTGCTGGCGGACCACTCGCCCGACCGGGCACTGCGGGAGTGGATGGACCGCCTCGCCGGGTTCGCCATGGCCAAGGCCGGTCTCGCCGACGCGCTGCGGCTGGCCACCAGCGCTCCCGGCAGCGGCCGGGCGAAACCCGGGCACGCCCCGCTCACCGCGGCGGCCGACCTCCTGCTCCGCGCCGCCGAGGCTGCCGGGACCATCCGGCCGGGGGTCTCGGCGGAGGACTTCCTCCTGGCCATCGCCGGCCTGTGGCAGCTCGGCACGGCGGGCGAACGGGAGGCGCAGGCCACCCGGTTGCTCGACCTCGTCATGGACGGGCTGCGGGCGGGGGCGGCGGGGGGCTGAGGGCCTCCGGTCCCCGGCGGCACCGGTCCCCGGCGGCAAGCGGTGGTGCGGTAGCCCCGTCCGCACCGGTCACGCCTCTGGACCGGTGGGCGCTCCCGGCCCGGTGGCCGGGGTCCCACCGTCAGCCCGCCGTCCCCTCCCGTTCCGCCGGGTCCCCGGCCTCCTCCGCACCCCGCGGCGCCGCCGCGTCCGGGGCGGTGCCGTCGTCGGCGACCAGGTGGCAGGCGACCTCGCGGCCCACGCCGGGCAACGGGCGCAGGCGTGGCACCTCGGTGCGGCAGCGGTCGGTTGCCAGGGGGCAGCGGGTGTGGAAGCGGCACCCGGGCGGCGGGGCGAGGGGGCTGGGCAGCTCGCCGGTCAGGACGATGCGGCGGCGGGTGCGCTGGGCGCTGGGGTCGGGCAGCGGGGCGGCGGAGAGCAGCGCCTGGGTGTAAGGGTGCTTGGGGGCGGCGAACAGCTCGGCCACCGGGGCCTGTTCGACGATCTGGCCGAGGTACATCACGGCGATCCGGTCGGCCAGGTACTCCACTGCCGCCAGGTCGTGGGTGATGAACAGGCAGCCGAAGCCGCGGTCGCGCTGGAGGTCGGCGAGCAGGTTCAGCACGGAGGCCTGCACCGAGACGTCGAGCGCGGAGGTGGGTTCGTCGGCGACCAGGAGGTCGGGTTCGGCGGACAGGGCACGGGCGATGGAGACGCGTTGGCGCTGGCCGCCGGAGAGCTGGTGGGGGTGGCGGTCGGCGTACTCGGGGCGCAGGCCGACCTGGGAGAGCAGTTCCACGGCCCGCTCCCGGGCCGCGGTGGAGCGCAGCATGCCGTGCAGGCGCAGGGGTTCGGTGACGATGCGGCCGACCGTCATCCGCGGGTCGAGGGAGGCGGAGGGGTCCTGGAAGACGAGGTTGAAGTGGCGGCGCAGCGGGCGCAGGGCCCTGCGCGAGAGGCGGGTGACGTCGGTGCCGTTGATGAGCACGCTTCCGGAGGTGGGCTCGTCCAGGCGTACGGCGCACCGTCCGACGGTCGACTTCCCGCTGCCGGACTCGCCCACGAGGCCGAGGACCTCGCCGCGGCCGACGGTCAGGGTCACCCCGTCCGCTGCCCGTACGGCCCGTCCGGCCGCACCGAAGTGGCGCGTGAGGTCCCGCAGTTCGAGCACGGGCGGGACCGGGTCCGGCCGTTCCTGCGGGCGGCCGGTGCCGGTGGTCGGGGCTGTGGTCACTTCGCCGCCTCCTGGGGGCTCGGGACGAGGGCGTCGTGGGGGTGGTGGCAGGCGACCCGGTGCGGGGCCCCGGTGGTGGGGGCGGGGGCGCCGGCTGCTGCGGGGGCGGCCAGCGGGGGGCGGGCGGCGGTGCAGGCGTCGTCGGCGCGGACGCAGCGGGGGGCGAAGGTGCAGGCGTCCGGCTGCGTGTCCAGGCTCGGCACCAGGCCGGGGATCTCCGACAGCCGCCGCTTGCCCTCGCCGCCGGGACGCAGCACCGCCGCCAGCAGCCCGCGGGTGTAGGGGTGGCGCGGGGCGTCGAAGAGCTGCTGCACGGGGGCCTGTTCGACGCAGCGGCCGGCGTACATCACCAGGACGCGGTCGGCGCTGTCGGCAACGACGCCCAGGTCGTGGGTGATGAGGACCACGGCCGTGCCCAGGCGGGTGCGCAGCGACTTCAGGACGTCCAGCACGCCGGCCTGGACGGTGACGTCGAGGGCGGTGGTGGGTTCGTCGGCGATGAGGACGGCCGGGTCGCAGGCCACGGCGATGGCGATCATGACGCGTTGCCGCATGCCGCCGCTGAGTTGGTGGGGGTACTCGCGCACCCGGCTGCCGGGTGCCGGGATGCCGACGAGGTCGAGGAGTTCGACGGCACGCTCGCGTGCCTGCGCCCGGGTGAGGTCCTGGTGGCGGCGGAGGACCTCGGTGATCTGCCGGCCGACGGTGAGGACGGGGTTGAGGGAGGTCATCGGCTCCTGGAAGACCATGGCGATGTCCCGGCCCCTCACCCGGCCCAGTTCCCGCTCTCCGGCGCCGACCAGTTCGCGTCCTGCGAGGCGGATGGAGCCCTCGACGCGGGCGTTGCCGGGCAGCAGCCCCATGGCGGCCATCGAGGTGACGGACTTGCCGCAGCCCGACTCCCCCACCACGGCGAGGATCTCGCCGGGTGCGACCTCGTAGGAGAGGTGGTCGACCGCGTGGACCTCGGGCGCACCGGGGCGGTTGGCGGTGAAGGTCACCGAGAGGTCCCGCACGCTCAGGGCGGGCTCGGTCGCGGGGGCGGTCATCGGGTGGCTCCACGGGGGTCGAGGATGTCGCGCAGCCCGTCGCCGAGGAGGTTGAAGGCGAGGGTGGCGGCGACGACGGCGAGGCCGGGGAAGACGGCCATCCAGGGCGCGGGCGCGAGGAAGGACTGGGCGTCGGAGAGCATCACGCCCAGGGAGGGGGCGGGCGGCTGCACGCCGAGGCCGAGGAAGCTGAGCAGGGCCTCGCCCAGGATCGCGGTGGGGATGCCGACGGTGGCCTGGACGAGCAGCGCGGAGGTGGTGTTCGGCAGGACGTGGCGCAGCAGCACGGTGCCGTCCCCGCCGCCCCCGGCGATCGCCGCCGCCACGTAGTCCGCGTTCCGCAGCCGCAGCGTCTCGGCCCGGGTGATGCGGATGACGGCGGGCACCTGGGAGACGCCGATGGCGATCGTGGCGTTGGCGAGGGAGGGGCCGAGGATGGCGGCGAGCCCGACGGCCAGGACGAGGAAGGGGAAGGCGAGGAGGGTGTCGGTGACCCGGGAGACGACCGCGTCGACCGGTCCGCGGTAGTACCCGGCGAGGAGGCCGAGAGGGACGCCGGCCACGAAGGCGAGTGCCACGGCCAGCACCCCTACCTGGAGGGACGCGCGCACCCCGTAGACGACGCGGGAGAGCTGGTCGCGGCCGAGGTCGTCGGTGCCCAGCCAGTGGCTGCCGTCGGGCGGCGCCAGGACGTGCGCGAAGTCGGGGGCGGCCGGGTCGGCCGGCGCCACCAGGGGGGCCGCCAGCGCCACGAGGACGAAGAGCGCGGCGAGAGCGGCGCCGGTCAGCGCGAGGGGGTTGCGGCGCAGCGCGCCCAGCCGGGCGGCACCGGCGCGGCGGGGGCGGGTGGGTCCCGCGGCGACGGCGGTCATCGGTCGGCTCCGATCCGGATGCGGGGGTCGATGAGCGAGTAGACGACGTCGACGACCAGGTTGATGAGGATGTAGGCGGTGGAGGTGCACAGCACCACGCCCTGCAGGACGGCGTAGTCGCGGGTGAAGACGGCGTCCAGGGTCAGCTTCCCGAAGCCCGGCAGGACGAAGATCTGCTCGGTGACGACAGCCCCGGAGATCAGGTGGCCCAGTTGCAGCCCGAGCACGGTGACCACGGTGACCAGGGAGTTGCGCAGGGCGTGGCCGCCGACGACCTGCCGGCGGGCCAGGCCCTTGGCGCGGGCAGTGCGCACGTAGTCGGCGGAGAGGGAGTCGAGCATGGCGGCCCGGGTCTGGCGCATGACCACGGCTGCCAGGCCGGCACCCAGGACGATCGCGGGCAGGACCATGCGGCGGAGGTTGTCCAGCGGGTCGCTGCCGAACGGAACGAAGCCGGAGGCGGCGAAGACGGGCACGGCGATGGCGAAGAGGAGGACCGAGACGATGCCGAGCCAGAAGGAGGGGATGGACAGTCCCAGCAGGGCCAGCGCGTTGGCGAACCACTCGGCGGGCCGTCCCTTGCGCACCGCCGCGACCACGCCCGCGCCGATGCCGAGGACCACTGCCAGCAGCAGGGCCAGGGCGGCGAGTTCGAGGGTGACGGGCAGTGCCTGGGCGATGGCGTGGGTGACGGGCTGCCCGGTGCGGGAGGAGGTGCCGAGGTCGCCGGTGACGGCGTGGGAGAGGAAACGCCAGTACTGGACGGCGATGTTGTCGTCGAGGCCGTAGGCGTGGCGGACGGCGGCGAGCGCCTTCGGGCTGCGCTCCTCGCCGGCGAGGGCGAGCGCCGGGTCGCCGGGCAGGGCCCGGACGCCGGCGAAGACGACGAGGGAGACCAGGACCAGCGTGATGAGGGACTGCCGGAGGCGGACGAGGAGGTGGTGGGCCATGGGGTTCACTTGACGTACCCCGCCCGGTCGACACGGACCAGTCCGTCGCCGTAGACCCGCACGCCCGCCACGTCCTTGCCGGCCACGACGTAGTTCTTCTGCCGGTAGAGGTAGATGAGGGCGTGGTCGGCGACGACGCGGCGGGTGAGTTCGTCGTAGGTGCGGGCGCGGGCCCGGGGGTCGGTCTGGGTGCGACCGAGGGCTATGAGGGCGTCGACGCGCTTGTCGGAGAGGCCGTAGGCGTTCATGGCACCTTGCGTCTGGAGGAAGTTGGCGATGTTGCCGTCGGGGTCGAGGCGGCCGGACCAGCCGCTGTTGAAGGCGTCGTAGTGGCCGTCGTCGGTCTCCTGGAGCATGGTGGTGAACTCGGTGGGGCGCAGCGTCACCTGGAAGCCGGCCTCCTTGGCCATGGACTGGACGACCTGCCCGATCCGGTTCCACTCCGGGGTGGTGGAGACCTTCAGCTCGACGGGGACGGGCGTGTGGACGCCTGCCTCCTTCAGCAGCCGGCGGGCCCTGGCCACGTCACGGCGGGGGCAGCGGGAGGGGTCGGGTCCGGGGGCGAGGGCCGAGCCGGGTGAGACGGGCCCGCAGGCGGGTTCGTACATGCCCTGGAAGACGACCTTGTTGATGGTCTCGCGGTCCAGGGAGAGGTCGAAGGCCTCGCGGACCCGCACGTCGCGGGCGATCGGGGTGTCGAGGTGTCCGGGTGGCCGGCCGAGGCCGCGGGTGTTGCCGACGTTGAGCCCGATGCCCTGGTAGCCCAGTGAGGGCGAGTTGAAGAGCTGGAGGCCGGGTTCGGTCAGGGCGCTGCGGACGTCGACGGGGGTCATCTGGTCGCCGACCTGGACGTCCCCGGAGCGCAGGTTGGCCAGGCGGACGGTGCCGTCGGGTATCGACTTGTAGATGATGCGGTCGAGGTGGACCTGGTCGGCGTCGTAGTAGTGGGGGTCCTTGGCGAGGACGATGCGGTCGCCGGCGACGCGTTCGACGAAGCGGAACGGGGCGACGCAGGAGGGGTGGTTGGTGAAGTCCTTGCCGTACCGGTGCAGGGCGGCGGGG
The DNA here is from genome assembly GCF_042733155.1 of Streptomyces sp. NPDC059740. NCBI lineage: Bacteria > Bacillati > Actinomycetota > Actinomycetes > Kitasatosporales > Streptomycetaceae > Streptomyces > Streptomyces sp. NPDC059740. The sequence continues at coordinate 57,236 of NZ_JBHWGP010000024.1, forward strand.
GACATCACCATGCCGGCCCGGTCGGCGAGGGCCGCGGTCAGCGGCACGTAGGGCTGCTTGAGGGTGAGGCGGACGCCGTAGCGCCCGACGGCCTCGATGCGCTTGAGGGGGCCGAGTTCGGTGGCGCGGGCCGAGCCGGGCAGGTCGCGGTCGCGGGTCAGCGAGGTCACCACGGCCGCGGCGTCGAGGTGGGTGCCGTCGCTGAAGGTGGCGTCGCCCCGCACGTGGAAGGTGACGGTGCGCCCGCCGTCGGTGATCTTCGGCGCGGCGGTGGCGAGTTGCGGGACGGCCTTCCCCTCCGCGTCCACGTCGTAGAGCTTCTCGCACATGCCGGCGAAGACGGTGCGTCCCGCGAGGGTCTGCCCCAGGGTCGGGTCGAGCTTGTCGGGGTCGGCGTTGAGGGCGACGGTGAGGGTGCCGCCGTCGCGGACCGGTCGGTCGTCGGTCATGCGCACCGCGCCGACCTCGGTGACCTGGGACTGCAGGGAGCTGCAGCCCACCAGGGTGGTCGCCGCGAGTACGAGTGCGGCGACACGGAGCGCTGTTGGGCGCACGGGGGTTACCTCCGCCAGGGGGGACGAAGCGCACGGCGGGATCTGAGCGCTGAATACCGCAGAACGTATTTCGCATACGATCTGCGCGACAAGGGGTTCATCCACATGACGGACAGGCAGTTGATCAAAATCCGGTAACTCAGCCGGACATAAGGGGGCGCTCGGGTGGAAGGTGCCGCCCGACTCGTCCACCCCGCGAACGCCCCGTCACCTCCGGCACGTGACGGCGCCCACCCTTTCTCCGGCATCCGCCCCCCTTCCCTGCGGCAGGCCACTGCGACGCGGACGGGGCCACGCGGCCGGACGAGGAGGACGTCCGGAACGAGCTCGGACGCACGGGACGCCTGGGCTTCACCTGAGTCGGACACCCCACCAGGGGGTGCCGGCTTCTGTATGCTGACGGAGCAGCACGCACCCCGGCCGTCTTGAGGCCGGGCACTACCAGCAGGGGGAGAAAGGTGCGTGCCCGATGATCTTCGGGCTTCTGTCTGCGATGAGTGGGGTCCTCTACACGGCCACAGTCTCCGTTCTTGCGCTCACCGCGACCTTCGGGCGACGTGAAGCGTTGAGGCGGGAAGCACGGAACACACTGGCCACCCTCGTGCCGAGCCGCACGAGGACGCCCGTCCTGGCGTCGTTCGAGGGCGACGACCGGTAAACGCGGGGCGCTCCGCCCCCAGCACCGGCTGGAGGCGGAGCGCGCCCGCAACGGAACACCGGTCCCCCGGCCTCTCAGACCGTCGCCCCGCGGACGTAGGCGCGCCAGGTGATCAGCGCGCAGACCAGGTAGGCGAGGAGGAAGGCGGCGTAGGCGGCGTCCGCGTTGCCGACGGTCAGGAAGGACTGGCGGAAGGCGATGTTGACCAGTACCCCGCCGAAGGCGCCGAGCGCCCCGGCCACGCCGATGAGCGCCGAGCTCCGGCGCTGCGCGGCCCGTTCCTGCTCCGGCCCGCCGCCGGCCGTCGCGGGGCCGGCGAGGCGGCTGACGCCGGGGATCATCTTGTAGGTCGAGCCGTTGCCCACGCCGCTCAGCACGAACAGGGCGACGAAGCCGGTCAGGAAGAGCGGCAGCGAGTGGACCCGCGAGGCGGTGAGGACCGAGGCGGCCGCCAGGGCCATGCCGAGGAAGGCCAGGAAGGTGACGCGGGCTCCCCCGCGGGCGTCGGCGAGCCGGCCGCCGACGGGCCGCAGCAGGGAGCCGAGCAGCGGCCCGAGGAAGGTGAGGCCAGCGGCGCTCACCGGGGTGGCGAACCGGTCGGCGAACTGCACCTGGAGCACCTGGCCGAAGGCGAACCCGAAGCCGATGAACGAACCGAAGGAGCCGACGTACAGGGCGGAGACGAGCCAGGTGTGCCGGGCCCGCAGCAGGGCTCGCAGGTCGGCACCGCCGAAGGCCTCGACGGGCAGGTCGTCCATGGTGAACAGGGCGCACACCGCGGCGAGGACCACCAGCGGCAGGTACACCAGCAGCATGACGCGGGGGTGGCCGGCCCCGGCCGTGCCCAGGACCAGCAGGCCGACGAGTTGTACGGAGGCCACGCCGAGGTTGCCGCCGCCCGCGTTGACACCGAGGGCCCAACCGCTCAGCCGCCGCGGGTAGAAGGCGTTGACGTTGGCCATCGAGGAGGCGAAGCTGCCGCCGCCCACGCCGGCGAGGCACGCGACCGCCAGGAGTTGCCCGAACGGCGTGCCGGGGGTGAGCACGAAGGCCGCCGCGGTGGTGGGAACCAGGAGCAGGGCGGCGCTGACCACCGTCCAGCGCCGCCCGCCCAGGCGGGTCACCGCGAAGGCGTAAGGCAGCCGCAGCGCCGCCCCCAGAGCCGTGGGGACGGCGGTGAGCAGGAACTTCTGCTCCGGGCTGATGCCGTACCCGGGGCCCAGGAAGAGCACCAGCACCGACCACAGGCTCCAGACCGAGAACCCGACGTGCTCGACGAGGACGGAACAGGCCAGGTTGCGGCGGGCGGTGCGGGCGCCGGTCTGCTCCCAGAAGACCGGGTCCTCGGGCCGCCAGTCGCTCAGCGCGCCCCTCCGGGGCGCAGCGCTGCGTTCGTGGGCGGCGACTTCGGCCGCGGTGGTGGTCATGGGGTTGCCTGCCTCCGGTTCGGGGACGGTGAGTGGTTCGGTCCGTGTCCGGCCGGGTGCGGGTGCCGTGGTACGGGTGCCGGTTGCGGTCAGGAGGTGGTGGGGGCGCCCCAGCGCACCGGCCAGACGGTGAGGTCGGCCGGGCTGCCGTCGGGGGCGGTCGGCTCGTCCAGGCAGGCGCCGGTGCGCAGGTCGAAGCGCTGCTTGTACATGGGTGACACGACCACCGGGGCGCCCTGGCAACTGCCGAGGATGCCGCGGGAGATGACGTGGGCACCGCTGAAGGGGTCCCGGTTCTCCAGGGCGTGCAGGGCGCCGTTGCGGTCGAGGAACACCGCCACCTGGCGGCCGTCGAGCAGCACGGTCACGCCGCGGCCCGGGGTGAGGTGTTCACCGGGCAGGACGGTGGTCCAGTCCTCGCCGTCGTGGAGCTGCACGTGGGTGGCGGGGGGCGGTGCGGGAGCGGTGGCGACGGCGGGGCGGTCGGGGTGGGTGAGGGTCATGGCCTTACCTCCAGGACGGGTCCGGCGACCAGGGCGGGTTCGCGGCGGTCGGTGAGGGCCTCGTCGGGGCGGGCCGGGCGGATCTGGCCCCGCTCCCGGACGAAGGTGACGGTCGGGTCGGGCGTGCCGGGCGCGTTGGCGAAGGAGACGAAGCGCCGCAGGCGGTCGGGGTCGGCGAGGGTGGCGGCCCACTCGTCCTGGTAGCCGGCGACGTGGCGGGCCATCATCTCGTCGAGGTCCTCGCAGACGCCGAGGGAGTCCTCCATCAGGACCTCCCTGAGGTGGGCCGTGCCGCCCTCCAGCCGCTCCAGCCAGGGGGCGGTGCGCTCCAGGCGCTCGGCGGTGCGGATGTAGAACATCAGGAAGCGGTCGACGGTGCGGATCAGCGTCTCGCGGTCCAGTCCCGAGGCCAGCAGGTCGGCGTGGCGGGGCGTGGTGCCGCCGTTGCCGCCGACGTAGAGGTCGTAGCCGTCGGCGGTGGCGATGACGCCGAAGTCCTTGCTCTGCGCCTCCGCGCACTCCCTGGCGCACCCGGAGACGGCGGACTTGAGCTTGTGGGGGGCGCGCAGGCCCCGGTAGCGCAGCTCCAGTTCGACGGCGAGGCCCACCGAGTCCTGCACGCCGTAGCGGCACCAGGTGCTGCCCACGCAGGACTTCACGGTGCGCAGCGCCTTGCCGTAGGCGTGGCCGGACTCGAAGCCGGCGTCGACCAGGCGCTGCCAGATCTGCGGGAGCTGGTCGACGCCGGCGCCGAACAGGTCGATGCGCTGCCCGCCGGTGATCTTGGTGTAGAGGCCGAAGTCCCGGGCGATCTCACCGATGGTGATGAGCCCCTCGGGAGTGATCTCGCCGCCCGGCACCCGGGGCACGACCGAGTAGGAGCCGTTGCGCTGGAGGTTGGCGAGGAAGTGGTCGTTGGTGTCCTGCAGTCCGGCCTGTTCGCCGTCGAGGATGTGGCCGCCGCCCAGGCTCGCCAGGATCGAGGCGACCACGGGCTTGCAGACCTCGCAGCCCTCGCCGGTGCCGTGCTCGTCCACCAGGCGGCCGAAGTCGGTGATGCCCTTGGTGCGGACGATCTCGTAGAGCTCGGAGCGGCTGTGCGCGAAGTGCTCGCACAGGCCGCGCGGCGCCTCCACGCCGGCGGCGGTCAGCTCCTGGGAGACCAGCTTGGTGAGCTGCCCCAGGCAACCGCCGCAGCCGGTGCCCGCCTTCGTGCACTTCTTGACGGAGGCCAGGTCGCACGCCCCGTCGTCCCGCACGGCCTGCCGGACCTCGCCACGGGTGACGTGGTGGCAGGAGCACAGCACCGCCTCGTCGGGCAGCTCGGGCAGTTCACCGCCGCCCGCCCCGGCGGGCAGCACCAGCCGTTCGGGGGAGACGGTCAGCGGCTTCCCCGCCACCGCCAGCGGGGTCAGGGTGGCGTAGGCCTCGGTGTCGCCCACCAGGACGCCGCCGAGCAGCGCGCCCGAGGGGCCGATGACGAGCTTCTTGTAGACGCCGGCGCGGCTGTCGGTGTACAGGACGTCCATGGCGCCCTCGGTACGGCCGTGCGGGTCCTCGCCGAAGCTGGCGACGTCGACGCCCATCAGCTTGAGCTTGGTGGACAGGTCGGCGCCGGTGAACTCGCCCTCGCCGCCGGCCAGTCGCCGCGCGGCGGTGCGGGCCATGGCGTAGCCGGGTCCCACCAGGCCGTAGACGCGGCCGTCGACGGCCCGGGCGCACTCGCCGATCGCCCACACGTGGGGGTCCTCGGTGCGGCAGGCGGCGTCGACGACGACGCCGCCGCGCTCGCCGACCGGCAGCCCGGCCGCCCGGGCCAGTTCGTCGCGGGCCCGCACGCCGGCGGAGAAGACGACGAGGTCGGTGGCGAGTTCGGAGCCGTCGGAGAGCTCCACGCCCCGCACCCTGCCCGCCTCGTCGGTGAGGACGCTCTGCGTGCCGACGCCGGTGTGCACCACCACGCCGAGCTCCTCGATCCTGCGGCGCAGGACTCTGCCGCCGCCGTCGTCGACCTGGAGGGCCATCAGCCGCGGTGCGAACTCCACGACGTGCGTCTCCAGGCCGAGTTCGCGCAGCGCCCCGGCGGCCTCCAGACCCAGCAGGCCGCCGCCCACCACCACACCGACCCGGGACGTGCCGGCGGCCTCGCGGATCGCGCCGACGTCCTCCAGCGTCCGGTAGACGTGGCAGCCGGGGGCGTCGTGCGCGGGGACGGGCGGCACGAACGGCCGGGAACCGGTGGCCAGGACCAGCGTGTCGTAGGGCAGCTGCCGGCCGCCGGCCGTGGTGACGGTCCGGGCCGCGCGGTCGATCGCGGCCGCCGGGTCGGCCAGGTGCAGCGTGATGCCGTTGCGGCTGAGGAACCCCTCGTCGCACAGCGCGAGTTCCTCGGCCGGGGTGCCGGAGAACCAGGAGGTCAGATGGACGCGGTCGTAGGCGGGGCGGGGCTCCTCGGCCAGCACCGTCACCCGCCACCGGGCGGCGGCCTCCGGGTGGTCGAAGAGCTCCTCCAGGAAGCGCTGGCCGACCATGCCGTGGCCGACCAGGAGAAGGTCGCGGGGTGCGGGTGCGGTCATGTTCGGGCTCCTCGGACGGTGTGCAGGGCGGGCCGGGGCGCCCCGGCCGCGCCGCCGGGACGGGCCGGGGGCACCGGCGGGGTGGTGGTGGACCCGGCGGCCGGGGCGGGCCGGGCCGCGGTGTGCTGCCGTCGGCCGCGCAGCGCGCCGCGGGGGGCGGGGCGGGCGCCGCCGCACACCTCCGGCAGGGCACCGGCCGCCCGGGACGGGCGCATGCCGCACCGTGGTGCGCGGCAGGGGCGGGGGGTGTCGGTGGTCGCCATGGCCCCAAGACTCGCCCGGCGTGGTTACCCCGGGGGTTCGCCGATGTTGCGGCACCGGTACGGTCCTCGCACACCGCGCGGGGGGCGGCGTGCGGGGGACGACATCTTCCGAAACATCTCCGCCGCGTTCACTAACCGCCGTGTGACCCCCACGCAACACGCCCGCAACGGCGTCCGACGAGCCTGAGGGACATGAGACCAGGCAGCACCGCACCCGCCACTCCGCTTCTCGGCTTCACGGTGGGGGTGACCGCGGCACGGCGGCGCGAGGAGCTGACGGCGCTGCTGCGCCGCCGCGGCGCCCGCGTCCTGGAGGCGCCCTCGCTGCGCATCCTGCCGCTGGAGGACGACGCGGCGTTGCGCGCCGCCACCGAACGCTGCCTGGCGGGGCCGCTGGACTACGTCGTGGCGACCACCGGCATCGGGTGGCGGGCCTGGATGAGCGCCGCCGAGGGCTGGGGGCACGGGTCCGCGCTGGCGGCGGCCTGCCGCGGCGCCGCGGTCCTCTCCCGGGGCCCGAAGGCCACGGGAGCGGTACGGGCCAGCGGGCTGGAGACGGCCTACTCCCCCGCCTCCGAGGCCGTCGAGGAGTTGCTGCAGTGGCTGCTGGCCCGGGGGGTGGCGGGCGCCCGGGTGGCGGTGCAGGAGCACGGTGCGCCGCTGCCCGGCTTCGCCGGCGCGTTGCGGGAGCGCGGCGCGGAGGTGATCGAGGTGCCGGTGTACCGGTGGGCGCCACCGGAGGACCCGGAGCCGGTGCGGCGGTTGGCGGAGGCCACGGCCCGCGGCGAGGTGCACGCCCTCACCTTCACCAGCGCCCCCGCCATCACCGGCTTCCTGGCCGCGGCCGAGGAGGGCGGGGTGTACCGGGCGGTCCTGACCCGGTTGCGGGAACACGTGCTGCCGCTGTGCGTGGGGCCGGTGTGTGCCAGGCCGCTCCACGACGTGGGGGTGGAGACCGTCTGGCCGCAACGGGGGCGGTTGGGCGCCATGGTGCACCTGCTGACCGACACCCTGCCCGAACGGGGCCGGCGGACCTTCACCGTGGCCGGACTCCCGGTGACGCTGCAGGGCAACGCCCTGCTGGTGGGCGAGGAGGAGGGCATCTGGCTGTCGCGGGTGTCGGCGGCGCTCCTGCGGGCGCTCGCCGAGCGGCCCGGGTGGGTGCTGAGCCGCGCGGAGCTGCTGCGGCTGGTGTGGCCGGGGCAGGCCGCCGACGAGCACACCGTGGAGGCGGCGGTGACGCGGCTGCGGGCGGCGCTGGGCCCCCACTCGGCGCTGGTGCGCACCGTGCCCAAGCGCGGCTACCGCATCGACACCGACGCCCTGCGCGGCGGTGCCTCGTGAGGGGCGCCGCGGGAGCCGGGAGCCCGCCCACGCTGCTGGCCGTGGCGCACGGGACGCGGGACGCCGCCGGTGCCGAGGTGGTGCGGCGCCTGGTGGCGCGGGTGCGGGCGATGCGCCCGGGGACGCCGGTGGAGCTGGGCTGGCTGGGCCTGGTCGACCCGTCGGTGGCGGAGGTCCTCGCGGCGGTGTCCGGGCCGGTGGTGACGGTGCCCCTGCTGCTGGGCGGCGGGAACCACCTGCGGATCGACGTGCCGCGGCTGCTGGCCGCGGCGGGGCGGGGCGGCGGCCCGGCGCCGCGCGCGCTGGGGCCGGCCACCGCTCTGGCGCAGGCGCTGGCGGGCCGGTTGGCTCAGGCGGGGCGGCCTGCGGGGCCGACGCCCGTGGTGCTGGCGTCGGCCGGGTCGCGCGAGCCGCGGGCCCACGCGGACGTGGCGGCCACGGCGCGGTTGCTGGCCCGCCGGCTGGACGCCCCGGTGGTCCCGGCGTTCCTCTCCGGCGGCACCCCGACACCCCAGGCGGCCGTCGCGGCGTTGCGGGGCCGGGGCCACGACCGGGTCGCGGTGGCGTCCTACCTGCTGGCCCCCGGCCACTTCGCCTCCCGGCTGGCGGCGGCCGGCGGCGACTGGACGGCGGCGCCGCTGGGGCCGTCACCGGCGGTGGCGGGGCTGGTGTGGCGGCGCTACGACCAGGCGCGGGCCGCCACGCGGCCGGCAGCCGGGCCGCCGGCAGCCGTGGCCACCGCGGGACGCTAGCCACCTCCCTGCTCCCGCACCGCGGCCCGGCGCCGCGTCAGGCCCCACCGCCTCCCGGTGCGCCCCCCTCCGCTTCGCGCTCGGCCTGGTACCTGCGGCGCGCCCGCTCCGCCGCCTCGTGCAGCCGGGGCACCTCGCGGACCAGGTCGGCGAGGCGGGTGAGGACGCTGTGGAGCCGGCGGGTGTCCTCCTCCTTGGCGACCAGCAGCCGGTGGAGGAAGACCAGATAGTCGGTGAGGATCGTGTCGTCGTCGACGTACACGGCGGCGGCCAGGGCGTCCACCAGGTAACCGATGTTCTGTGCCGTCGCCTCGCCTTCCCCGCCGGGCAGGCGGGTGCCGGGGAAGCGGCCGCCGGCGCCGCCACCGAGGTCCGTCAGCAGCCTGGAGCGGTTGCGGGTGAACCAGTGGTAGGCCTCGGCGGCCTCCGGGGCGGTCGAGGAGTCGTGGGCGGCGAGGCGGGGCGGCCACCGCCTTCGCAGCAGTTCCGCGGCCGCGGCGGCGTCCCGGGCGTAGAGGTCCGCGCCGATGCTGCGGGCCCAGACCCCGTCCGGTCCGAACCCGGCGCCGCCCGCCAGAACGGGGCAGCCGCTGCGGCGGACGGCGGTGACCAGGGCGTGGGCCAGGGGCAGCCGGACGGAGAGGGTGCAGGAGATCGCCACCAGGTCGGGACCGTTCTGGTGGAGGTCGGAGACCAGCCGGGCGGCGGGCACGTGGCCGCCCAGGAACCGGGCGTCGAAGCCGTTGAGCCGCAGCACCTCGGTGAGCAGCCTGGCCGGGAGGGTGTGCCACTCGCCGTCGCTGCACGCCACCACGACCTGGCCGCTGTCGGCCGGCGGGTGCGGTGCGCCGGAGATCGCCACCACGCAGGCCTCGCTGACGGAGGTGGCGGCGTGCTCCTGGGCGACGGTCCACTCGTTCTCCGCCCAGCGCGTGCCGATCTGCGTCTGACCGGGTGCCACGAGGTCCAGCAGCACGTCCTGGGCGGCCACGCCCGCCGTCAGCAGCCGGTCGACGAGGGCCAGCGCGGCGCGCTCGTCGGCCCGGGCCAGGCAGTCGCCGAACGCCGACCGGTCGGCGGGGGTGACGTGGGGCGCGCCGGAGGTCATCAGTGGTCCCCGGGCCCGGCCGGCGCCTGGAGCACCAGCACGGCGATGTCGTCGTGGTCCCGGCCGGCGAGCCAGTGGGTGGTGAGCATCTCCACCCGTTCGGCGAGGGTGGCGGCCGGCATGCCCGCTCCTTCGGCGAGGTCCCTGGCCAGCCGCTCCTCGCCGTAGAACTCCTCGCCGGTGGGGCCGCCGCGGGCCTCGGTGACGCCGTCGCTGTAGAGGACCATGCTCTCCCCGGGGGCCAGGTGGGTGCGGGTCAGGTCGAAGTCGGCGTCGGGCAGGACGCCCACCAGCGTGCCCTCCAGGCCCACCTCCTCGACGCCGCCGTCCGCCCGCAGGACCAGGGGCGGCAGGTGACCGCCGCCGGCCGTGGCGACGGCGAGCCCGCCACCGCGTGCGGGGCGTGCGGTACCGGTCACCAGGGTGGTGAACGGGGCCTCGTCCGCCAGCAGGGCACGGTTGAGGAGGTCGAGTTGGGCGGTGGGGGCGGCGTCGGCGAGGGTGAGCACGCGCAGGCTCTGGCGGACCATGCCGGCCCGCACGGCCGCCTCCGGGCCCTTGCCGCACACGTCACCGAAGAAGAAGGACACTCCGGCCGGGTCGGCGGTGACGTGGTAGAAGTCGCCGCTGACCCGCAGCGACTCGGCGGCCGGCCGGTACGCCGCGCCCAGCCGCACGCCGTCCGCCGCCGGGAGCGGTGAGGGCGTCAGGTGGGCCTGTACGGCAGCCGTGGTGCGGGCCTGCTGGGCGTAGAGGAGGGCCGTGGCCAGCGCGGGTCCGGCCCGGTCGGTGAAGCGCCGGGCCAGGGCGAGGTCGGCCTCGTCGGGCGCCGGCCGTCCCGCACGGACCAGCAGCAGGGCTCCGGCGCTCACCCCGTTGCCGGCCAGCGGGAGGGCCAGCGCCTGCCCCTCGGCGTCCGGCAGCAGCGGCGCGAGGGGGGCCAGGGCGGCGGCGGGGAAGGGATGTGCGGGGCCCTCGGCGCCGGACAGGGCGTCGAGGAGCTGCGGGACGCCTGTCAGCTCCTCCGCGCCCACCTGGCCGCTCTCCTCCCGGTCCCCGGGCCCGGCGCGGTGCCACGAGGCGCGCCTGCCCGCCACCGGGAGGACGACGACCGCGGTGTCCGCCAGCAGCGGCAGCGCCGCCCGCGCCACGGCCCGGGCGGTGCGGGCGGGGTGCAGCGAGGCTCCGATCCTGCGGCCCGTCTCCTCCAGGAAGGCCGTGCGGTGGCGTTCGGCCCGCAGGGCGCTCTCTGCGTCCGGCGTGGGACTCACCTCCCGTGCGCGGCACGTCGGGGGGCCTCCGCAGGGGAGGGGGCCTCGGCGGCCGGGGGCGTCACCGTGCCTCCGGTCATAGCGGCTGCTCCCCTCCTCCAGGCGGCCGGACGGCGGGGCACGGTATCCGGCGGTCCGGCTCCCTGGCTCCGCCTCCACGCTACGTCAGGGGCCCCGGGCGCGATATTCGTCGCGGTGCGCCGGGGTGGTGCGCGGCCCTCGCCCCCGCCCCGGCGTCGGGTGCGGGGGGCGGGTCAGGGGGTGATGACGGTGACGCCGGGTGCCGTGCCGTCGTCCATGGCGGCGAGCGCCGCGGGGGCCTGGTCCAGGGTGAGGGTCCGGCGCACCAGGCGGTCGGGGCGCAGCGTGCCCGCGGCCACCTGCCGCATCATCTCGGGGTAGGCGTGGGCGGCCATGCCGTGGCTGCCGAGGAGGCGCAGTTCGAGGGCGACCACCCGGTCCATGGGGACGGCGGTGCCGCCCGCGGGCAGGAGCCCCACCTGTACGTGCCGGCCGCCGCGGCGCAGGCTCTCCACGGAGGCGCGGCAGGTCGCCGCCGAACCGAGCGCGTCGAGGGAGACGTGGGCCCCGCCGCCGGTGGCCTGGCGGACTGCGGCCCCGGTGTCCGTGGCCGCGGTGGCCTCGACGCACGCGGCGGCGCCCAGTTCCCGCGCCAGGTCCAGCGCCTGCTCGCTGACGTCGACGGCGACCACGCGGGCGCCGGCGGCCACCGCGACCATCACCGCCGACAGCCCTACCCCGCCGCACCCGTGGACCGCCACCCATTCGCCGGGCCGTGCCCCGCCCTGGGCGAGGACCGCTCGGTAGGAGGTGGCGAACCGGCAGCCGAGCGCCGCCGCGGTGGCCGGCGCCATGCCCTCGGGCAGCGCCACCAGGTTGAGGTCTGCGCGGTGGACGGCGACCAGTTCGGCGAAGGAGCCCCAGTGGGTGAAGCCCGGCTGCTCCTGCCGCTCGCACACCTGCTGCTCGCCGGCGGCGCAGGCCGCGCACCTGCCGCAGGCACAGACGAAGGGCACCGTCACCCGGTCCCCCACCCGCCAGTCGGCGACGTCCTCCCCGACGGCCGCTATCCGGCCCGCCAGCTCGTGTCCGGGGACGTGCGGCAGGGTGATGTCCTCGTCGTGGCCCTGCCAGCCGTGCCAGTCGCTGCGGCACAGCCCGGTCGCCTCGACCCGGACGACCACGCCGCCGCGGGAGGGCACCGGGTCGGGCACCTCACGCACCACCGGTGTCCGGCCGAACTCCTCCACCACCACTGCCCGCACGGCTGCCTCCTCGTTCCTCACCGGCCGGCCGATGCCGTCGCCGCCCTGGTCGTGGACCCTCTCACGGTGGCGCGGCGGGACACGGGGGCGGGGTCCTTGGGCGAGGACCGGTCGCGGCGGACGGCGCACGTCCCTTGCGTTGGGCCCGAGGGCGAATGGTGGGATGGAGGGTACAGACCAGGCGGTCGGTCGGCCGTCGTCCGAGAGGTGAGGAGTGAACGGGATGAGCGCGAGCGGTGGCGCGGGGACGCGGCGGGCCGAGGACACCGGGGCCGTGGTGGAGTCCGTGCTCGGACCGGTGCCCGTCGCGGCGCTGGGCACCACCCTGACGCACGAGCACCTCTTCGTCCTCACCCCCGACAGCCAGGCCAACTGGGAGTGGGAGGGCTGGGACGAGGAGGCGCACGTCGCCGAGGCGGTGCGGCGGCTTCGGGAGCTGCGGGACGCCGGCGTGAGCACCGTCGCCGACCCCACCGTCGACGGACTGGGCCGGAACGTGGCCCGGGTGCGGCGCGTCGCCGAGCAGGTGCCGGGCCTGAACATCCTGGTGGCTACGGGCATCTACACCTACACCGAGGTTCCGCACTACTTCGCCCACCGGCTGGCCGGCCCGGGGCGGCCGGACCCGATGACGGAGCTGTTCGTCCGCGACCTCCGCGAGGGCGTGCAGGGCACCGGCATCCGGGCGGCGTTCCTGAAGTGCGCGATCGACCGGCCGGGGCTGACGGAGGGCGTGGAGCGGATCCTGCGGGCCGTCGCCGGGGCGCACCGGGAGACGGGGGCGCCGGTGATGGTCCACACCCACCCCGCCTCCCGGACCGGGCTGGAGGTCGCCCGCGTCCTGGGCGGGGAGGGGGTGGCGCCGGAGCGGGTACTGCTGGCGCACAGCGGCGACAGCACCGACGCGGACCATCTGGCCGCCCTCGCGGAGCGGGGGTTCTGGCTGGGCATGGACCGGTTCGGGCTGGAGACCTCGGTGAGCTTCGAGGACCGGGTGGGGGTGGTCGTGGAGCTGTGCCGGCGCGGCCTGGCCGGCAGCATGGTGCTCTCCCAGGACGCCTCCTGCCACATCGACTGGCTGCCGCCGCAGGCGATGGCGGCGCTGCCGAACTGGCACTACCTCCACGTACTGCGCAACGTGGTGCCGGCGCTGCGGGAGCGGGGCGTGGCACAGCGGGACGTCGACGCCATGCTGGTGGCCAACCCGCAGCGGTGGCTGGCTGGCGGGTGAGCGGGCCGGCCCCGGGCCCTCCCTCGCTGCCGGGCGGTGCTCCTCACCCCGTCCGCCGCGCGAGTGCCAGGGTGCGGCGGGCCCCGACCACGACGGCCGCGTCCACGAACCGGCCGTCGGGCAGGGCGAGCGCGCCCGCGTCGCCGGCGGCCGCCGCCACGATCTCCTCGGCCGCGGCGATCTCGGTGGCCCCGGGCAGGAACGCGGCCTCGATGACCGGGAGTTGACGGGGGTGGATGGCTGCCCGGCCCAGGAAGCCCAGCGCTCTTCCGGCGGCGCAGGAGCGCGCCAGCCCCTCGGTGTCGCGGACGTCGGGGTGGACGGACTGGACGGGGGGTGGCAGCGCGGCGGCACGGGCCGCCACCACGACCCGGCTGCGTGGCCAGGCCAGGGCCGCCTCCTCGGTGACCCCGAGGTCGGCGCGGAGGTCGGCCTCGCCCAGGGCGATGCCGGCGAGGGCGGGGTGACAGGTGGCGACGGCGTAGGCGTGTTCGACGCCCGCGGCACTCTCCAGCAGGGCGTACAGCGGCGGAGCCCCGGCCTGCGCCACCCAGTCCGCGACCCGGTGGACCTCACGCGGTCCGTGCACCTTGGGCAGCCGCAGCCCGCCGCAGCCGGGGAGCGGGGCGAGGGTGCACGCCTCCCGGCGGGCCAGCGGTCCGTCGAGGGCGTTGATGCGGACGTGCACCGGGACGGGCTGCTCCTGGCTGAGGAGTTCGGCGGTGGCGTCCAGGGCGTAGCGCTTGCGGTCGGCGGGGACCGCGTCCTCCAGGTCCACCAGGACGACGTCGGCTCCCGCGGTCAGGGCGCCGGCCACCTTGCGCGGCTGGTCGCCGGGGGCGTAGAGCCAGGTCAGCCAGGTGTCGTGGGGGCGGCAGGGGTGGTTCACAGGACGCCCTCCGCCCGGAGTTCGCCGATCCGTGCGGCGGGTACGCCCAGTTCGCGCAGGACGGCGTCGGTGTCCGCGCCGTGCGGGCGTCCGGCCCAGCGGATCGCGCCGGGCGTGGCGGAGAGGCGGAAGAGGACGTTCTGCATCTTCACCGTGCCCAGTTCCTCGTCGGGTACCTCGGCCACGGTGCCCAACGCCCGGTACTGCTCGTCGGCGAGGACGTCGCGGATGTCGTAGACGGGAGCGACGGCCGCCTCGGCCTTCTCGAAGGCGGCGACCACCTCTGCCTGGTCGCGGGCGGCGATCCAGGAGCCCACGGCCGCGTCGAGTTCGCCGGCGTGCGCGGCGCGGCCGGCGCCGGTGGCGAACCAGTCGCGGTCGGCGAAGTCGGGGCGGCCGACCAGGGTGACCACGCGGGTGGCGACGGACTGGGCGGAGGTGGAGACCGCCACCCACCTGCCGTCCCGGGTGCGGTAGAGGTTGCGCGGGGCGTTGTTGGCGGAGCGGTTGCCGGTGCGGGCCTGGACGTGGCCGAGCTGGTCGTACCAGGTGATCTGCGGTCCGAGGACGGCGAGCATGGTCTCGATGAGGGCGGTGTCGACGACCTGGCCGCGGCCGGTGCGGTCCCGGCCGGCGAGGGCCGTCATGACGGCGTAGGCGGTGGCCAGGGCGGCGACCGTGTCGGCGAGGCCGAAGGGGGGAAGCGTCGGCGGGCCGTCGGGTTCGCCGGTGACCGCGGCGAAGCCGCTCATGGCCTCGGCGAGGGTGCCGAAGCCGGGCCGGCGGGAGTAGGGGCCGAACTGGCCGAAGCCGGTGACGCGGGCGAGTACCAGGCTGGGGTTGGCGGCCGACAGCTCCTCCCAGCCCAGGCCCCACTTCTCCAGCGTGCCGGGACGGAAGTTCTCCACCACGACGTCGGTGTCCGCGGCGAGGCGCAGCAGCAGCTCGCGCCCCGCGGGCCGGGAGAGGTCCAGGGTGAGAGTGCGTTTGTTGCGGCCGAGGTGCTTCCACCACAGGCCGACGCCGTCCTTGGCGGGGCCGTGCCCGCGGGAGGGGTCGGGTTTCGCCGGGTGCTCGACCTTGATCACCTCGGCGCCGAAGTCGCCGAGCAGGGTGGCGGCCAGCGGCCCGGCGAAGAGCGTCGCCAGGTCCAGGACGCGCAGGCCGTGCAGCGGGGCGGGCGGGGTCATCGGGCTCCTTCGCGGTCGGTCAGGCGCCGGGCGGGCGGGGAGGGCCGGTGCCGGTCTGCCGGGCGGGTGCGGGGCGTCGGCGTCTCACCGCCGGGTGGTGCGGCCGCTTCCGCGGTGAGGCGGGCGAGCACGTCGAAGCCGACGCCGTCGAACCCGCGGACGGTGGTGGCGAGCCGGTTGCGCAGCGGGGCGGTCCAGCGCCGGCCGATCGCCTCCGGGGTGCCCGCCAGCAGTCCGGCCACCGAGCCGACGGTGGCGCCGTTGGAGTCGGTGTCCCAGCCGCCGGAGACCACGCGGCACACGGCGGCGGAGAAGTCGCCGTCGGCGTGCGTGAGGGCTGCCGCCACCAGGGCGGCGTTGGGCAGGACGTGCACCCAGTGGTGGCGGCGGTAGCGGGCGTGCAGCCGGTCCACGACCCGCTCGAAGGCGGCGTCGCCGCCGGGTTCGGCGCGGGCGGTCGCGATGCCGAAGCGGACGGCCTCGGCCAGGCCGGAGCGCGCGGGCAGGACGGAGAGGCCGGCGCGGAGGCAGTCGTGCACGTCCGCCCGGCCACCGGCGGCGAGGGCGAGGGTCGCGGCGGTGAACATCGCGCCGTACACGCCGTTGCCGGTGTGGCTGAGCACCGCGTCCCGGTGGGCGAGTTCGGCAGCGGTCGCCGGGTCGCCGGGTGAGGTCCAGCCGAAGACGTCGGCCCGGATCTGCGCGCCGATCCATTCGCGGAAGGGGTTGCGGTGGGTGGCGGTGGCGGGAGGCTCCAGACCGCTCAGCAGGTTGCGGTAGGCGATGCGTTCGGCGGTGAAGGTGCGGCCGGCCGGCAGTTCCGCCAGCCACGTTTGGGCGACGTCGGCGGTGGTGAAGCCGCGGCCGTGGCGTTGCAGCAGCAGGAGGCCGAGCAGGGGGTAGTCGAGGTCGTCGTCCTCGGGGGCGCCGTCGATGTTCTCGGCCAGGCAGGTGGGGCGGGAGCGGCGGTTCCAGGGGTGGGCGCGGGCGGTGTCGGCGTCCAGCCCCACCTCGGTGAACCAGGTGTGCAGCGGCCAGTTGTTGGTGGCGCGGGCGACGGCCCGGATGCCGGTGAGGGTCATCTTCTCCACCGGTTTACCCAGGACACAGCCGACGGCGCGGCCCAGCCAGGCCGCGTGCAGAGGCTCGGTGAGCGCGGCCGGGGTGCGCCGGCCGTCCCGCGTCGGGGATGGCCAGGCGGGTGCGGCGGAGCGGATCGCGGCCAGGTCGGTGGGTTCGTCGGCCGCCCTGGGGTGTGGCAGGGCGGCGAGTTCGTCCAGCAGGTGGCCGGCCAGGGTGCGCAGGGCCGGGTCGGCGGGTGCGGCGGAGGCGCCGGCCCGCGGCGGCGCGAGGTGTCCGCCGGCGGCGAGCCAGCGTGCGCGCAGCTGTGCCGCGGGCCGGCCGTCCAGTTCCGCCTGGCGCAGTTCGTGGCCGACCAGGTCCTCGGGTTGCACCCAGGTCAGGCGCAGGGTGGCGGTGGCCATCAGGACTCCGCGAGGGCGTGGAACACCGCCTCGTGGTGGCGGCGCCGCCGCACGTCACGGGCGTGCACCCCCCGGGCGACCGCGGCCAGGCGCCGGGCCGGGCCGGTCAGGTCCAGGCGACTTGCGCGGGCCACCTCCCGGCTCCACTCGCCGGGCACCGCGGCCTCGCCGTGCAGGGCACCGACCAGGGCGCCGCTCATCGTGGCGATGGAGTCGCAGTCCCGGCCGTAGTTGACCGAGCCGAGGACGGTGCGCCGGTAGTCGCCCCCGCCCACCAGCAGCATGCCGAGCGCGACGGGCAGTTCCTCGATCGCGTGCAGCCGGGACGGACGGCGGGCGCCCAGCGAGGGGTTGCGGTAGTCGGGCCCGACGGTGTCGAAGGGGGCCACGGCCTCCCGCAGGGGCCCGAGGGCGTCCTCGAAGTCCTGGTAGCGGCGGGCCGTCTCGCAGACGGCCTCGATCGCGGCGCGCGTGCCGTCCTTGGCCAGCGCGAGGGCTTCTGCGACGACGGACTCGGCGGTGGCGCCCGGCGTGCAGGCGGCGGCGACGGCCGCCGCCAGGACACCGGCCGCCTCCCTGCCGTAGGAGGACTGGTGGGCGCCGGCGATGTCCAGCGCCTCGGCGTAGGCGCCTGCCGGGTTGCCGGCGTTGACCACGCCGACGGGCGCCATGTACATCGCGGCACCGCAGTTGACGATGTTCCCCGCGCCGGCCTCGCGCGGGTCGACGTGGCCGTAGTGGATGCGGGCGACGATCCACTTCTCGGCGAGGAAGATCCGCTGCAACGGCAGCGCCTCGGCTTCGAGTTCGGGAATCCAGCGGGGGGTGGTGATCAGGTCGGGGACGAGGTGCTCGGCGACGGAGTAGGCGTCGAGGTGGTCGCGGACCTTCTCGTAGACGCGCACCAGGGCGTGCGTCATCAGGGTGTCGTCGGTGACGTGCCCGTCACCCTTGTGGTAGGGCGCGAGGGGGCGTGCGGTGCGCCAGTCCTCCCCGTGGAAGGGCCCGACGATGCCCTTCACGCGCCCGCCGTGGCGGGCGGCGATGGCCTCCGGCGTCCATCCCTCCACGGGGCCGCCCAGCGCGTCGCCGACGGCGGCGCCGACCAGCACCCCGGCCGCGCGGTCCGCCAGGGAGACGTGCGCCGGGCTGCGCGGGGCCGCCGGGACGGGGGCGGGCGGTGGGGTCGGGCGTGGTGCGGGCGGGGAGGCCGGCGTGGTCACGGGCGGGGTCCTTCCGTGGCGGGGCGGGTGGGCGCGGTGCGGGTGAGGCGGCGGGCGGTGTCGACGAGGTCGGTGCCGGCGAGCTGGGGCAGGGCGCACCCGGCGAGCCGGCGGCACGCCTCCCGCCAGGTCGCCGGCAGCGCTTCGGCACCCTGCAGGGCTCCGGTCAGGGCACCGGCGAGGGCGGGCGCGGAGTCGGCGACGCGGGAGAGGCAGGCAGTGGTGGGCACCGCCTCGGCGATCGCGCCGGAGGCCGCGGTGACGACGGCGAGCGCCACCGGGACCGTCTCGGCGGCGGCGATGCCGTAGCTGTAGACGTGGTCGACGATCTCGTGCTCCAGGACCGGCACCAGCGCGAAGGCGTTGCCGGCGGCGCCCGGCCGGGCGGCGGCGGCCGTCCGGCCCAGCTCCACCGCGCGTTCGGCGTTGCGGCGGATCTCGGTGCCCGCCGGCAGTTGTCCGAGCGCCGCGTCCACACAGGCGTCGACGCCGTGGCCGGCGAGCGCCAGAGCCACCGCGGCGGCCATGGCGCGTGCGCCCAGGACCCCGTCGCCGTCCTGGGTGTAGCGGGCGTCGAACTCGGCCAGGTCTGCGGCGGCGCCGGGGTCGCCGGGGTGGAGGACGGCCAGGACGCAGCCGCGGACGCAGGCCGCGTCGTCGAAGTAGTGGGGGTTGTCGTGTCCGGTGGCCGGCGGCAGCAGCCCGGCGGCGAGGTTGCCCAGCCCGGCCCGCACCGAGATCCGGGCCCGCAGCGGGATGCGGGCCGACTCGATCTCGTCGGCGTGGTGCGCGGCGGCGGCCACCTCCTCGGCCAGTCCCTGCCAGGCCAGCGACAGGGCGGCACGCACCTGCGGGCCGGTGGGCGGACGGCCCTCCCCACCGGTTGCGGCGAGGACGGCCAGGGCGGTGAACGCGGCCCACTCGGCGTCGTCGGAGGGGCCCAGCAGGAGCGGCTCGGGCGGTTGGTTGAGGGCGATGGGGACCGGCAGGGTGGTGGTGGCGTTCTGCTCGGCGAAGGTGTCCAGCTCGCGCGTCAGCCGCCGGGTCCAGTCCGGCAGTTGGGTGGCCCGGTGGCGCCCGGCGGGCCAGCCCGCGGCGTCTCCGGCGGCGATGCCCAGGAGCAGACCGGTCACCCGGCCCACCGCCTCCGGCGAGGGCTGTGCGGGGACCGGGGTCGGCGTGACCGTCCCGGGGGCGGAGAGCGGCGTCATGCGGCGGGCCCTTCCGTGACGGGGAGACGCGGCGGGACGGGGAGAGACGGCGTGACGGGGAGAGACGGCGGGACCGGAAGAGGCGGCGGGGCAGGGGGACGCGGAGTGGCGGACGGTCCCGGCGTGGCAGGCGGGCGCGGTGGGACGGACCGGCCCGAGGCCCCGGGCGGGGCGGCGGTGCGGACGACCGGGGCGGGGCGACCGGCCGGGGAGGCGGTCACGCGCCCGCTCCACCGGCGGCGGGCTCCAGGAGCCGGTCGGCGATGTCCACCACGTGACGGCCCGCCATGGACGGCAGGCAGCTCCCCCTTGCGGGCCGGATGGCCTCGCCCCACTCCCGGGGGATCGCCGCCTCTCCCCGCAGGGCGCCTGCGAGCGCGCCGGCCACGGCGGCGGTGGTGTCGGCGTCGCGGCCCATGTTCACGGCGGTCAGGACGGAGGGCGCGAACTCCCCGTCGGAGGCGAGGAACGCGCCGAAGGCCAGGCCGACGGCCTCCGGCGCGAGATCCGGCCACGGGTAGCCGCCCACGACGGTCGCGGAGCGCACCGCCCGCTCCACCGAAAGCTGGGTGGCGTCCGGCCGGTACCTGGCCTCGCGGGCGGCGGTGACGGCCCGGTGCAGGGTGCGGGCGGTCCAGGAGTCGGCCGGCACCACCGACAGCGCCGCCGCCACCACCTGCTCGGGTCCCTCGCCCACCATCGCCGCCGCCACGCCCGCGGCCACCGCCCGGCCGCCGTGCACGCCCTCCCCCTCGTGGGAGACGGTGCCGTCGACGGCCACCAGCCGTGCGGCCTCCGCGGGGCGCCCGGCGGCGAAGACCCCGAAGGGTGCCGCGCGCATCGCCAGTCCGTCGCTCCAGGCGTGCCGGTGCTGCGCGGTGATGGGGGCGGCCAGGCCCCTGCGGAGGTTCTCCAGGGTGCCGCGTTCGCTGAAGCCGGCGCCCCGGAAGGGTCCCTCGTTCCGGTCGGCGATCCACTCGTGCCAGGCCGCCTCGACGTGTCCCACCGTCAGGGCCGCGCCATGGCGGGCCAGCAGCAGGCCGGAGAAGATCGCGTACTCGGTGTCGTCGGTGCCCGCCGGGTCGTCGGCGACGAAGCCCTCGATCCGCCCCCAGCGTGCCCTGATCTGCGAGGGCTTGAGGTTCTCGGCGGGCGCTCCCAGGGCGTCGCCCACGGCAAGGCCGAGCATCGCGCCCCGCGCCCGGTCACGCGCCGTCCCCGGCCCGGGCCGCTCCCCGGCCGACGCGGACGGTGGCCGCCGCCCGGAGCACGACGCGGCACGGGGGGTGTCGTGGCCGGGGCGCGGCGCTGTCCCGGAGGCCGGTGCCGGCGGGGCCTGAGGTCCGGCGCTCACAGCAGGGGGCCCGTCACGAAGGTGGGTTTGTCGTCCGGCATGCCGTCTCTCCCCTCTGCCGCGCTCGCGCACGACTGCGGGGGGACGGTTCCCTGCGCCGGGGAGGTCTACCGGCGTTTCGGCCGGGTTTCCCACTCAAGGATGGTGACGCGCACCCGTTTCCCCGGCGGCCCGCCACCACCGGGCCGCCGCACCCGGGGTGGCCGGGCGACCCGGGCGGGGCGCAGGGTGGCGGGCCGGTGGCCGTCGCGCGGGCGGGTACCGGGTCCTGGGC
Organism: Streptomyces sp. NPDC059740; assembly: GCF_042733155.1. NCBI lineage: Bacteria > Bacillati > Actinomycetota > Actinomycetes > Kitasatosporales > Streptomycetaceae > Streptomyces > Streptomyces sp. NPDC059740. Next base: position 77,834 of record NZ_JBHWGP010000024.1, read on the forward strand.
GGGGCGCGGGCGCGGGTCCGGCGCCCGGGAGGAGCGGGCCGGTGGCCGGGCGGGCGGCCTGCTCAGTCCTTCAGGTCCGCCCGGTGCTGTTCGGCCAGCTGGAGGTAGACCTCGGCGTTGAGCCGGATGTGCTCGCGCTCCTCGTCGGTGAGGGGGCGCTTGACCTTCGCCGGCACTCCGGCCACCAGCGAACCCGGCGGCACCTGCATCCCCTGCGGGACCAGGGCCTGCGCGGCGACCAGTGAACCGGCCCCGACGTGGGCGCCGTTGAGCACCGTGGCGCCCATGCCCACCAGGACGTCGTCCTCGATCACACAGCCGTGCAGAACCGCGTTGTGACCGACGCTGACCCGCTGCCCCACGGTGACCGGGAAGCCCGGGTCGACGTGCACGGTGCAGTTGTCCTGGATGTTGCTGCCGGCGCCGATCCGGATGGGACCGCCGTCGCCCCGCAGCACGCTCTGGTACCAGACGCCGGCCCCCTCGGCCACCTCGACGTCGCCCAGCACCACGCTGGTCGGGGCGAGGAACGCCCCGTCGGCGATGCGCGGCGTGTGGTCCCCGATCCGCCGCACCAGTGCCTCGTCCGCCATGTCCCCGCTCCTCAGCTCCTCGTCCACCGGCCGCACCTCGCCGCCGGTGTGCACCGTAGACGACGTGCGCGGGCGGGGCTCCCCCGCCCCCGGGGTCCTTGCGCAGGTCGCGGGGCGGGCGAGGGGTCCGGGGCGCGGGTCAGTCGGTCAGGTCCGTCACCGCCACGGCCCGCTCGACCCTGATCCGCACCAGGAGTTCACCGGGCACGGCGTTGCGTGCCCCGAAGGTCTCCGCCTCCTCGGCACCCACGTAGCGGGCGGCGATACGGGTGGCCCACAGCCGCATCGCGTCGAGGTCCTCGCTCAGTTCGGCCCGGCCCTCCAGGGTGACGAAGGCGAAGGGCGGGCGCTCGTCGTCGACGCAGAGCGCCATCCGCGGGTCGCGCGTCAGGTTCCGTCCCTTCACGGTCTCCTGGCCGGTCATCAGGACGACGGTGTCACCGTCGAGCACGAACCACACCGGGGCGACGTGCGGCCGGCCGTCCGCGCGGACGGTGGCCACCTTCGCGGTGCGGGTGCCCTCGGAGACGAACGCCTGCCACTCGCTGCTGCTCATCGTGCGTGCCATGGGCCCATCGTGCGCCGTCTCGCGGCGCGGGCGGTGGACGGCGCGCGGAGAGCGGACCGCGCCACGCCCCAGTGGTCGGCACGGCGGGCGGGGCCCCGGTGCGGGAAAACCCGTGCAGGCGGTCTTCCCAGCGGCCGGGCGCCGTGCCAACCTGCCCGAACGATCTTTGGCGCGAGGAGGCGCTGATGGCAGTGATCGCACGACGCACCGCGGTGGCCGCTGCCGTCCTCGGCGCCGGCTCGCTGGTGCTCGGCGGGTGCGGCAGCGCCCTGGACCTCACCCGGGACACCGGCGACGGTGGCGAGGTGGCACTGACCGTCACCAGCAACGCGGTCTCCGGCGGCAAGAACGCCGAGGAGGCGGACTGGGTCACCCGCTGGCTCATCCCCCGTTTCGTCCGGGCGCAGGCCGCCAAGGGGGTGCGGGTGCGGGTGGCCTTCCAGCCCAGCGGCGTCGACGACGAGCAGTACAAGACGCGGCTCGCCCTGGACCTCAAAGCACGGGCCGGCGCCGACGTGATGTCGCTGGACGGCACCTGGGTCGGGGAGTTCGCGCAGGCCCGCTACATCAGCCCGCTGCACGAGGTGGCGGGCGCGGCTGTCGACGCCTGGGAGGGCTGGCGCCAGGTCAACGAGCAGGTGCGCGCCCTGGCCCGGTTCCAGGGCCGACTGTACGGCATCCCGGCCGGCACCGACGCCCGGGTGCTCTTCTACCACCGCCCCCTCTTCCGCCGTGCGGGGCTGCCCGCCGACTGGCGGCCGCGGAGCTGGCAGGACGTGCTGGCCGCCGCGCGGCGGTTGCAGCGCCTGGAGAAGGTCGTCCCCCTCCAGGTGGACGCGGGCACGGCCATGGGTGAGGCCACCACGATGCAGGGCGTGCTGCCGCTGCTGGCGGGCACCGGGCAGCAGGTGAGCTCGGGGGACCGCTGGTACGGCGACACCCCGGGGCTGCGCGCCGTGCTCGGCTTCTACCGCGAGGTCTACCACGGGGGGCTGGGCGATCCCCGGCTCCAGATGGAGGTCAAGGGGCGCGACACCTCCTTCGAGATGTTCGCCGCGGGCCGGCTGGGCATCCTGCTGGAGAGCGACTACCTGTGGCGCGACGTCCTCGTCCCCGGGACCGGCACCGCCCCCATGGCGCACCGCGACCGGGACGTCGGGTACACCCTGGTCCCCGCCCGGGCGCCCGGTCAGGGGATCGGGGGCCGCGACCACGTCAGCCTCTCCGGCGGCGCGGTGCACGTGCTCAACCCGCACACCCGCCACCCGCAGCAGGCGTTCGAACTGCTCACCTTCATGCACTCGGCGCAGGCCCTGCGGGCGCGCCTGGGCGACACCGCGCAGATCACCGAGCGCGACGACGTCAACGCCGAGGTGCTGGAGAAGGACCCGATGCTGTCCTTCGCGGCCCGGCAGGCGCTGCCCGTCACCACCTTCCGGCCGCCGCTGGCCGCCTACCCGGACGTCTCCCTCGCGCTGCAGGAGGCCACCGCGCAGGTGGTCTCGGGGACCGGCCCGAGCCGCGCGGCGGCGGAGTTCGCCCGGAACCTGGAGGAGGTCGCCGGTGGCAGTGACCACGTCGTCCACTGAGCCCCGGCCGGCCAGGGAGCCGGGGGGCGGGCCGCCCGCGACCGACGCGGCGGGGCTGGGTAGGCGCCGCGCGCTGCTCTTCGTCGCCCCGGCGCTGCTGCTGGTGGCCCTCTTCCTCGTGGTGCCGGCCCTGTGGACGCTCTACCTCGGGGCGACGGACTACCGCCTGACCGGCGTCCCCGCCGTCGACCCCGGTTTCGTGGGGACCGGCAACCTCACCCACGCGCTGGGGGACGGCGGGTTCTGGTCCTCGCTGCGGCTCACCCTGCTGTTCGTGCTCGGTTCGGCGGTGATCGGGCAGTCGGGCCTGGGGTTCGCGCTGGCCTGGTGGCTGCGGGACCGCCGGGGGCCGCTGCGGGTCCTGCTGGAGGCGCTGGTGATGCTGGCGTGGATCCTGCCGAGTTCGGTGGTGGCGTTCCTGTGGATCGCCTTCCTCGACCGGGACGGCGGCACCCTGGACACCCTCCTGCACACCCCGGGCACGGCCTGGCTGATCGACCACCCGATGCTGTCGATCGTCGTCTTCAACGTCTGGCGCGGCACCGCGTTCTCGATGATGCTCTACGGCGCCGCGCTCGGGAACGTGCCCCGCTCGCACCTGGAGACGGCCCGGCTGGCGGGCGCCGGTGGCCTGCGGCAGCTGTGGGACGTGGTCCTGCCGCGGGTGCGCGGCCACGTGGTGACCAACCTGCTGCTGATCAGCCTGTGGACCTTCAACGACTTCACACCGTTCCTGATCACGGCCGGCGGCCCGGACCACCGCAGCGAGACACTGCCGGTCTTCATCTACAACACCGCTCTGGGCGGCGGCCGGCTCGGTTACGGCGCGGCCGTCTCCTTCCTGATGCTGCTGGTCAACCTGGTGGTCGCGGTGGTCTACCTGCGGTTGCCGGGACGGCGGGCCCAGGGCGGCGGCGCTTTGGACGGCCCCTCCCGCAAACGGCGGGCCGGGGCTGAGGAGGAGGTGAGCGCATGAGGAGCACATCCGGGAGCGGGGCGGCGCCGGAGGTGGTCCGCCTCCTGCGGGTCGTCGGTGCCTACGTGCTGGTGGCCCTGGTGCTGGCGTTCTTCGCGCTGCCGCTGCTGTGGCTGGCGACCGCGCCCTTCGACCGCCACCCGGGCGTCGACGTCTCGGTGCCCCGGTTCACGCTGGACAACTTCCGGCGCCTGCTGGACACCCCCGACGCCGTCAACTCCCTGGCCAGTTCCGTGGTCCTGGCGGTGGGCTGCGCGGTGCTGGTGGTGGTGCTGGCCGCGCTCGCCGCCTACGCGCTGAGCCGGGTCCGCGTCCCCGGGCGCGACACCCTGCTGTACGCCCTGCTGCTGCTCTCCTCGATCGTGACGGGTACCGCGGCGATGGTGCCGATCTTCCTGCTCGCCGCCGACCTGCGGCTGGTCGACTCCTACCTGGGCGTCATCCTCGTCCTCACCGGTGGACTGCTGCCCGCGGCCATCTTCATCCTGAAGGACTTCACGGACGCGACACCGCGGTCCTACGAGGAGTCGGCTCGGGTCTTCGGCGCCTCGCCGCTGCGGGTGCTGCGCGACGTGGTGGTGCCCGTGGTCCGGCCGGGCCTGGCGACGGTGGGGGTGTGGAGCGTGGCGCAGGTGTGGGGGAACTTCCTCATCCCCTTCCTGCTGCTGCGCTCGCCGGACCGGTCGCCGGCCGCGGTGGTGATGTACACCTTCTACACCGAGGGCGGCCAGCCGGACCTGGGCCTCATCTCCACCTTCTCGCTGCTGTACTCCCTGCCGGTGGTGCTGATGTTCCTCTTCGTCAGCCGCCGGTACGGGTTCCGCTTCCACGGAGGGATCAAAGCCTGATGTCGGACGTGACCCTGAGCGGGCTCGCCAAGGTGTACCCGGGCGGGGTGCGCGCGGTCGACGACCTCGACCTGACCGTGGCCGACGGCGAGTTCTTCGCCCTGCTCGGCCCCTCCGGCTGCGGCAAGTCGACGCTGCTGCGGGCCGTCGCCGGCCTGGAGGACGTCACCTCGGGCACCGTCAGCATCGGCGGTCGCGACGTGACGGCGCTGCAGCCGGGCGCGCGGGACGTGGCGATGGTCTTCCAGGACTACGCTCTCTTCCCGCACATGACGGTCGCGGAGAACATCGCCTACCCCCTGAAGGTGCGGAAGGCGGGGAAGGCGGAACGCGCCGCGAAGGCCTCGGCGGTGGCGGCCGAACTGGGGCTCGCGCACCTCACCGACCGCCGCCCGGCCCAGCTCTCCGGCGGCCAGCAGCAACGCGCCGCGCTCGCGAGGGCGATGGCCTGCCGCCCGCAGGTCTTCCTGCTGGACGAGCCGCTGTCCAACCTGGACGCCCGGATGCGGCTGGAGGCCCGCACCTTCCTCAAGCGGCTCCAGCGCGAACTGGGCGTGACCACGGTCTTCGTCACCCACGACCAGGCGGAGGCGCTGGCCCTCGCGGACCGGATCGCGGTGATGGAGGGCGGCCGGCTCCGCCAGGTGGGCACCCCCACCGAGGTCTACCGCCGCCCCGCCAACACCTTCGTGGCCTCCTTCATCGGCTCGACCCCCATGAACCTGCTGGACGCGGTGGTGCGCGAGGGCGCGGTGGCGGTGGGCGGGACCCCGCTGCCGCTGCCCGGGTCGGCGGCGGGCGCGGTGCGGGAGGGCGAGGAGGTCGTCTACGGCATCCGGCCGGAGTACCTGCGCTGGTCGCAGCGCGAGACGGCGGGCGCCTGGGCGGGCGAGGTCTCGGTCGTGGAGAACCTGGGCAGCGCGCACCTGGTGACCCTGGCGGGCGCGCACGGGACCGTACAGGTGGTGGTGGACGAGGAGCACGAGCCTCGCCCCGGCGACCGGGGCTGGGCGCAGCCGCGCGCCGACCGCGCGCTGCTCTACCGGGACGGCGAACTGCTGGGCGGGACCCCGGCCGCCGACCAGGCGGCCGTCCCGGCCTGAGGAGCCCGCCCGCCGGGCGGACCTGACAGACCGCCGCCGGCGGGCAGCCCCGGGAGCGGCGGCGACCGAACGACCTAGTGAGGACGCCATGGGCACCACCTCGGAGGACCGGACCACCGCACCCGCCGCACGCCCCGCCGCGCACACCCCGGCGGCCACCGGCCCGCCCGACGCCGACGAGCTGGTCGTGGTTCCCCACACCCACTGGGACCGCGAGTGGTACCTGCCCTTCCAGCGCTTCCGGCTGCAACTGGTGGGGCTGCTCGACCAGGTGCTGCCGCGGCTGGCCGCCGACCCCCGGCAGCGCTTCACCCTCGACGGGCAGGCCGTGGCCGTGGACGACTACCTCCAGGTGCGTCCCGAAGCGCGGGAGCAGTTGACCTCGCTGGTGGCGGCGGGCCGGCTGGCAGTCGGGCCCTGGCAGATCCTGCTCGACGAGTTCCTGTGCTCCGGCGAGAACATCGTGCGGAACCTGGAGTGGGGCCTGCGCCGGGGTGACGGGTTCGGCGGCGCCATGCGCGTGGGCTACCTGCCCGACATGTTCGGCCACTGCGCCCAGATGCCGCAGATCCTGCGGCTGGCCGGGGTCGACCACGCCTGCCTGTGGCGCGGCGTCCCGGCGGCCGTGGACGCCCACGCCTTCGCCTGGACCGCGCCGGACGGCACCGCGGTGCGCACCGAGTACCTCGCGGCCGGCGGGTACGGCAACGCCGCCGGGCTCCTCGACGATCCGGCGAGGGTGGCGGAGCGCGCCGCCGCGGTGGCGGCCAGGCTCCGGCCCTGGCGGCCGGACGGCTCCCCGATCCTCGCCCTGTACGGCTCCGACCACACCGCACCTGCCGCCGGCCTGGCCGACCTCGTGGAGCGGCACAACGCCACCGCGGCCGAGGCCGGCGGCGTGCGGCTGCGCCTGGCCACGCTCGGCGAGTACTTCGCCGCACAGCCCACCGCCACCGAGGGGCTGCGGGTCGTCGAGGGCGAGCTGCGCAGCCACGCGCGCGCCAACATCCTGCCCGGCGTGCTGTCGGTGCGCGCGCCCCTCAAGCAGGCGATGGCCCGCGCGGAGCGGGCCGTGGAGCGCTACGGGGAGCCGCTGGCCGCCCTCTGGTTCGACGGGGACGCGCAGCGGTTCCTCGACATGGCCTGGCACCGTCTGATCGAGGTCTCCTGCCACGACTCGGTCACCGGCTGCGGCTGCGACGAGACGGCGGCCCAGGTCGCCGCACGCACCGCGGAGGCCGAGCAACTCGGTCTGGCGGTCAGCGACATGACCGGTGACCGGCTGGCCGCGGCCGTCCCCCACGACGGCCACCTGGTGCTGAACCCCACACCGGCGGCGCGCACCGCCCTGGTCGAACTGGACGTCGCGGGCGAGGGGCCGGTGCACCTGGTCTCCGCCGAGGGCGCGGTCCGCCCGACGCAGCACCTCGCCGCCGCGGCCACCCTCCTGGCAGACGACCTGGTGCCCGGCCACCGGCTGCCGACCGTGCTGGCCCGGGTGCACGGCGTGGAGCTGTACGGGCAGGAGATCACGGCCTGGCGGGTGGAGCCTGAGCACCGGCTGCTGCACTTCACCGTCGCCCGCCGCACCGAGTCCCCCTTCGACGTGCGCGAGGTCGCCGAGGCGCTGGCGGCGGCGGGCGCGACCGGGGAGGGAGCGGGCGACTGGCGGGTGGTGATCGAGGCGGAGCCGCGGCAGCGGGTGGCGGCTCTCGTCACCGTTCCCCCGCTCGGACACGTGGCGGTGCGTCCCGCGGCGGGCGGGACGGACGTGGGGGCGGCGCACCCCGTGCTGGCCGACGGCGCCGCCCGGACCATGGCCAACGGCCTGCTGGAGGTGGCGGTCGCGCAGGACGGCACCCTCACCCTGCGCACCCCCGACAAGACGGTGCTCAGCGGCGTCGGCCGCATCGTGGACGGCGGCGACCTGGGCGACACCTACAACTACGCGCCGCCCCGCCACGACGTGCTGGTCGGGCGCCCGGAACGGGTGGCGGTGCGGTGTGTCGCGGACGGGCCGCTGGTGGCGGCGTTCGAGGTGGAGCGGGCCTACGCGTGGCCGGCGGCGGGCGACTTCGCGGGGGACGGGCGGACCGCGGAGCGTGAGCCCACGACGGTGACCTGCCGCGTCGAACTCCGCGCCGGGGAGCGGTTCGTACGTGTCGCGGTCTCCTTCGACAACCGCTGCGAGGACCACCGGGTGCGGCTGCACGTCCCGCTGGCCCGCCGCGCCGCGCACTCCCACGCCGAGGGGCAGTTCGCGGTGGTTGAGCGGGGGTTGTGCGCGGAGGGCGGCTTCGGGGAGGAGCCGCTGCCGACCTTCCCGGCGTCCGCCTTCGTCGCGGCGGGCGGCGCCGCGGTCCTGCTGGAGCACGTGACGGAGTACGAGGTGGTGGCCGACGGCGGGGAGCTGGCGCTCACCCTGCTGCGGTCCACCGGGCAGATCTCCCGCAACCGGCACGCCCACCGCGACGAGCCGGCCGGGCCGCAGGTGCCGACGCCGGCGGCGCAGTGCCCGGGGCGGCGCACCGTCGAGTTGGCCGTACTGCCGTATGCGGGCGACTGGCAGGAGGCGGGCGTGCACGAGGCGGCCGAGGTGTTCCGGCTCCCGCTGCTGGTCCGCTCGGGGTCGGCGGCCACGGCCGCACAGCTGCCCGCGGCGGGCACCGGGCTGCGGCTCACCGGTGCGGGGGTGGTGCTCAGCTCGGTGCGGGAGCGGGAGGGAGTGCTGGAGGTGCGCGTCTGCGCCCAGACCCCCTCCCCCACCACCGCGACGCTGGGCCTGCCCGGCCTGCGCCGGGCCCACCGTTGCGACCTGCTGGGCGCGGCCGGCGAGGCCCTGGCCGTCGAGGGGGAGGCGGTGGTGGTGGGGCTGCGGCCGTGGGAGATCGCCACGTTCCGGCTCGGACGGGGGTGAGGCCGGGCTCCCGCTCCCGGGCCGGGGCACGGGAGCCGGTGGGCGCGAAGGGTGTCCGGCCCGGGCGCCCGTCAGCGGCGCCGGCTGTTGGCTATCGCCGTGGTGAGGCAGTAACCGATGGGTCCGGAGGTGTCATGGAGGGTGCAGTGGCCGACGGCCACCCCGTCGTCGCTGAGGTGGCCGCCGGACTCCAGTCCGATCACCTCGCTCAGCGGCAGCCGGCTCAGCGACAGGGTGTAGTCGGCGTTGATGAAGGGCAGGCCGGTGTCGTCGGCGTGGGCGAGGGGGCTGGCGGTGTCGGCGGCGAGCACGGCGCGCACGAAGGGGGACAGCGGTTCGCCGGCGACCAGTTCGCGGGACTCGCGCAGCCAGGCACGGCGCCGCCCGGCGCCCGCCCAGCCCTGGGAGGGCTCCCGCATCCGGTTCTCCTCGTCGAACATCCACGCCGTCCAGGCCCCGGTGCGCGGCGCCGGCAGCGCCTCGGGGAGCGGCGCGTCCCACGGGGGCGTGGTGGGGACGGTGCCCGTCGGCTGCTCACCGCGGCGCAGCAGGACGAGCGAGGCACGGGCCACGACCGCCTCGCGCCCGTCCAGGACGGTGGCGTCGGCGACCCGGATGCGCCGGCCCTCGCGGACCCGTGCGGTCTCCACCCGGACCGGGCCGAACGGGGCGTTGCGGAAGAGGTCCACCGTGAGCCGCGACATGTGCAGCCCCTCGGTGGCGTGTTCCCGCTCCAGGGCGCGGGCGGCCAGGCCGCCCAGCAGCCTGCCGTGGAGCATGTCCGGCACCCACCAGCTGCGGGCGTGGGCCGCCGGCAGGAGCGCGTCCTGACCGGAGGTGAAGAACGCCTCCTGCTGCTCGGTCTCGGCCATGCCACTCCCCTTTCCCGCCCGTCCGGGGGGCGGGCGTCGTGCGTGCGGGCCGGGAAGGTCCCCCGGCCCCTCGGGGCACGGGGTGCACGGCCGGCGGCGGGCCGGTGCCGGACCTGGTCCGCTCCGGTGCCGCGGACCGGCTCCCGGCCCCTCTCCCCACCCGTCCGGCCGGGGCCCGACCACGTTATACCGGCCGTGGTGCGGGTAGGCGCGGAGCACCCCAGGTGGTCGCTCCCCGCCGCGTTCTCCCTGGTCACCGGCGGGTGGCAGGGGCCGGTGCCGGGGCGCACACGGCGGCGGGCCGGCGGCCCGGTGCCGTCGGGGCAGACGGTGAACGAGCACCGGGAGGTGAGGTCGTGACGTCCGGTTTCCCCCAGGAGGGCGGGCCCGCCCTGGAGACCCTGCCGTCCGCGAGAACCGCGGAGCGGATCGCTCACAGACTGGCCGCGGCCATCGCGACGGGCCAGTACCGGCGGGGGGACCGGCTGCCGAGCGAACGGGACCTGGCCGCCCGGCTGGAGGTGAGCCGCGACAGTGTCCGTGCCGCGTTGCGGCGGCTGGTGGCGGACGGACTGCTGCAGATCCGGCGGGGCCGGGGCGGGGGCGCCTTCGTGAGCGCGGAGTGGGCCGACGCCTCGGCCGTCTCGGTGCGCCACACGCTGGTGGAGCGGCGGACGGCCGTGGAGGTGCTGCTGGACTACCGCTGCCTGGTGGAGGAGTTGGTGGCGCGCACCGCCGCCGGGCGCGCGGACCTCGGCGACCGGCGGTCGCTGCGGGAGCTGCTGCGCGAGGCCGCCCGGGCGCCGTCGACCGGCGCCGGGCGTGCGGACGCCGCGCTGCATCTCGCGGTCGCCGAGGCCACCCACAACGCCCGGTTGGTGGCGCTGCACCGGCGGCTGCTGTCGGAGGTCGTCCTCGGCGGGGCCGTGCAGCCCTGTGCCGCCCGGCTCGGGCACCGGTCGCCGCCCGACCACCAGGCGCTGGTCGCCGCGGTCTGCGCGGGCGAGGCGGAGGAGGCGGCCCGGGTCGCGGGGCGGCACTTCGCGGTCGACGGCGAGACCGTGCGGGCCGTGCTGCACCGGGTCGAGGCCGCCGGCAGCACGCCCGGCGGCCCCTGACGGCCGGGCCGTGACCGCCTCGCCGCGGGGCGGCCGGGCCTTTGCGGAGTGCCCGGTTCCGCGCCGCGGCGGCAGGCGGTGGGCCGTCCTCCACCTGGCCGGACAGCGGAAAGGGGGCGGCGCGCAACCACGTCGCTGTCCTATGGTGATCTCCGTGACGTTCCCTGCCTACCTCCGGTTTCCCGATGTCCAGGGCGAGTTGGTCGCCTTCACCGCCGAGGACGACGTCTGGGTGGCCCCGCTAGACGGCGGCCGTGCCTGGCGTGTCAGCGCCGACAACACCCCCGTCGACCATCCCCGCATCTCGCCGGACGGCCAGTGGGTCGCCTGGGCCTCCACCCGGGACGGTGCCCGCGAGATCCACCTGGCCCCGGTGGAGGGCGGCCCCTCGCGGCGCCTGACGTACTGGGGCAGTGCCGCCACCTCCGTACGGGGCTGGACCCCGGACGGCGAGGTGCTGGCCCTCGCCTCCCACGACGCCCACTCCGCCCGGCTGACCCGGGCGCGTGCCGTGCCGGTCGACGGCGGTCCCGCACGGACCCTGCCGTACGGCCCGGTGGGCGCGGTGGCCTGGGGCGGGGAGGACGGCGTGCTCCTGCTGTCCGCGCCGATGGGGCGGGAGGCGGCCTGGTGGAAGCGGTACCGGGGCGGCACCGCGGGCAAGCTCTGGCTCGGCGACGGGCAGGAGTTCGCACGGGTCCACGCCGACCTCGACGGCAACATCGAGTACCCGATGTGGGTGGGCGGGCGCATCGCCTTCCTCTCCGACCACGAGGGCGTCGGGGCGCTCTACTCCTCCCAGCCGGACGGCTCCGACCTGCGCCGGCACACCGACGTCGACGGCTTCTACGCCCGTCACGCCGCCACCGACGGCACCCGGGTCGTCTACACCTCCGCCGGCCGGCTGTGGGTCCTCGACGACCTCTCCGGTGCCGAGCCGCGACCGCTTCAGGTGCGGCTGGGCGGCCAGCGCACCGACCTGCAGCCCCGGCTGATCCGCGCCGACCACCACCTGGGCGCGGCCTCCCCCGACCGCACGGCGCGCGGCAGCGCCGTCGAGACCCGGGGCGCGGTGCACTGGGTGACCCACCGTGACGGCCCGGCGCGGGCGCTGGCCGCCGAACCGGGCGTGCGGTGCCGGATGCCGCGGACCTACCACGTGGAGGGCGCGGCGCACGTCGTGTGGGTCACCGACGCCGAGGGCGAGGACGCGCTGGAGTGCGCGCCCGCCACCGGCACCGCCCCCGGCGTCGCCTCCCGCCGGCTTGCCGCCGGCCGGCTGGGGCGGGTGGTGCAGCTCGCGGTCGCCCCGGACGGGTCCCGGTTCGCGGTGGCCTCGCACGACGGGCGGGTGCTGGTCGTCGAGCGCGAGTCCGGTGACGTCCACGAGGTGGACCGCAGTGACCACGGCGACGCCTCGGGTCTGGTCTTCTCGCCCGACTCCGCGTGGCTGGCCTGGTCCCACCCCGGCCCCGAACCGCTGCGCCAGGTGCGGCTGGCCCACCTCGCCGACCTGTCGGTGGCCGAGGCGACGCCGCTGCGGTTCCGCGACTACGAGCCGGCGTTCACCGCCGACGGCAAGCACCTGGCGTTCCTGTCCGAGCGCACCTTCGACCCGGTCTACGACGCCCACGTCTTCGACCTCGCGTTCGTCGGGAGCTGCCGCCCGTACCTGCTGACGCTCGCGGCCACCACGCCCTCGCCCTTCGGACCGCAGCTCCACGGCCGGACCGCCGAGCGGGGCAAGGGCGACGAGGAGGAGGGCGACACCTCCGGCACGCCCGTCACCCGCATCGACCTGGAGGGGCTCGCCGACCGGATCGTCCCCGTGCCGGTGGCGGCGGCCAACTACTCGACGCTGCGGGCCGCCAAGGACGGCCTGCTGTGGCTGCGCCACCCGGTGCAGGGCGTTCTCGGCTCCTCGCGCGCCACGCCCGACGCCCCCTGGCCGCACACCGTCCTGGAGCGGTACGACCTGGACCGGCTCCGCTCGGAGGAACTGGCCTCCGAGGTGGACGACTTCGCGGTGAGTGGCGACGGCAAGAAACTGGTGCTGCACACCGACGGCAAGCTGCGGGTGGTCCCCTCCGACCGCAGCGCCACCGGGGACGACGACGGCTCGGACGGTTCGGTCACCGTGGACCTCTCCCGGGTCCGGCAGCGGCTGGACCCGGCGGCCGAGTGGCGGCAGATGTTCGACGAGGCCGGCCGGCTGATGCGCGACAACTTCTGGCGGGCCGACATGAACGGCGTCGACTGGGAGCAGGTCCTGGAGCGCTACCGGCCGGTGCTGGAGCGCGTCGCCACCCACGACGACCTGGTCGACCTGTTGTGGGAGGTGCAGGGCGAACTGGGCACCTCGCACGCCTACGTGCGCGCCGGCGGCGGCGGCTCGGCCCGGGTGGGCCGGCTCGGCGCCGACCTCTCGCGCGGCGAGGACGGTGCGTGGCGGGTGGACCGGGTCCTGCCCTCGGAGACCTCCGACCCGGCGGCCCGTTCGCCGCTTGCGGCGCCGGGGGTGGCGGTGCGCCCCGGGGATGTGATCCTGGCGGTCGACGGGACGCCTGTCGACCCCCTCGCCGGTCCCGGGCCGCTGCTGACGGGTGCGGCCGACAAGCCGGTGGAGCTGACCGTGGCGCCCACCGGCGGCGGTGAGCCGCGGCACGTCGTCGTGGTGCCGCTGGCGGACGAGGAGCCGTTGCGCTACCACGCGTGGGTGGCCGGGCGGCGCGAATGGGTGCACCGGGTGTCCGAGGGGCGCCTGGGCTACCTCCACGTCCCCGACATGGTGGGGGCCGGCTGGGCACAGCTCCACCGCGACCTGCGCCTGGAGGTGGGCCGCGAGGGGCTGGTGGTCGACCTGCGGGGCAACCGCGGCGGCCACACCTCGCAGCTGGTGGTGGAGAAGCTGGCGCGCCGCATCGTGGGCTGGGACCTGGCCCGCGGCATGCAGCCCACCAGCTACCCCATGGACGCCCCGCGCGGCCCGGTGGTGGCGGTGGCGGACGAGTTCTCCGGCTCCGACGGCGACATCGTCAACGCGGCGATCCAGGCGCTCGGGATCGGCCCGGTGGTCGGCACCCGGACCTGGGGCGGCGTCATCGGCATCGACAGCCGCTACGAGCTGGTCGACGGCACCGGCGTGACCCAGCCCAAGTACGCCTTCTGGCTGGAGGGTTACGGCTGGGGCGTGGAGAACCACGGGGTGACCCCGGACGTGGAGGTGGTGATCGCCCCGCAGGACCACGCCGCGGGACGCGACCCCCAGTTGGACGAGGCGGTCCGCCTGGCCCTCGCGGCGCTGCAGGAGAGGCCGGCGAAGACGCCGCCGCAGCTTCCCTGAGGCGTGCGGTGGACGGCGCCGCGGTGGCCCTGGCGGGCCGCCGCGGCGCCGTCGTCCGTCCTCGGTGCGGCGGCCGGTGCACGACGTCGCACCTTCGGCGGCAGCGCCCGGCTCCGCCCCGCCGGCACCACGGCCTCGTTCTCGTCCTCGACGTGGTCGGCCGGCCGCGCCCGCCCCGCGCATCAGGTGGAGTGAGCCCCATCTCCCCGGATGCCCATGCCAGTTCCTCTGGTACAGACCTTGACCGCAGGGGAAGGCGGTGGAAAATTCGCTGCTGTGTACGCTCCGGGGTCCCTGGGACGACGGTGGCGTGCGCGACCGAATGTGCGCCGGGCCGGCGAGCACCGCCGGCCCGGCGTGGTGTGCGCGGCTACTGCGGCCCCACCCCGGCCAAGGGGTGGGGGGCGGGGCGGGGGCCGTCGTGCGCCGCTCAGGTGCCCCGTCTGGGAGGACAGCGTGCGATACCACAGACCCCTCGGCGACCGGGTTCGCCGGCGCGTCGGACACCGGCGGCTCATGGGAGCCCTTCTCACCTCGGCGGCCCTCGCCGCCGTCGCCGTTCCGGGCGCCTCCGCGACGCCCGTGCCCACGGCGGCGGACTCCGGCCGTGCGGCGCCCTACATGAACCCGCGGCTGCCGGTGCAGACCCGGGTGAAGGACCTCCTCGGCCGCATGACGCTGCAGGAGAAGGTCGGCCAGATGACCCAGGCCGAGCGGGCCTCGGTCGACGGCGACCAGGGGCAGATCACCGACCTCGCCCTGGGCTCGCTGCTCTCCGGCGGCGGCTCCACCCCCACCTCCAACACGCCCGAGGCCTGGGCCGACATGGTCGACGGGTACCAGAAGCGGGCCCTCGCCACGCGGCTGCACATCCCGCTGCTCTACGGCGTCGACTCGGTGCACGGGCACAACAACCTCGTCGGTGCGACCGTCTTCCCGCACAACATCGGCATGGGCGCCACCCGTGACCCCGCCCTGGTCGAGCAGGAGGCGCACGTCACCGCCACCGAGACCCGGGCCACCGGCCCGCAGTGGGTCTTCGCCGCGTGCAACTGCGTGGTCCGGGACGACCGCTGGGGACGCACCTACGAGAGCTTCGGCGAGGACCCGGCGCTGGTCTCCCGCATGGAGACCGCCATCGACGGCTTCCAGGGCGACGGCAGGGGCGACCTGTCCCACCCCGACCGGGTACTGGCCACCTCCAAGCACTTCGCGGGGGACGGCGACACCACCTACGGCACCTCGACCAACGGTGACTACACCCTCGACCAGGGCGTGACGATCACCGACCGCGCCCACTTCGCGAAGACCGACCTCGCCCCCTACGTCCCGGCCGTGCGCAAGCACCACGTCGGCAGCATCATGCCGTCCTACTCCAGCGTCGACTGGAAGGAGGACGGTGTCGGCAACCCGGTGAGGATGAGCGCGAACAAGGAGCTCCTCACCGACGTCCTGAAGCAGAAGATCGGCTTCGACGGCTTCCTCATCAGCGACTACAACGCGATCGAACAGCTCCCGGGTGACTACGCCACACAGGTCCGCACCTCGGTCAACGCCGGTATGGACATGTTCATGGAGCCCTACAGCGCGCCCCAGTTCGAGACCACGCTGGTCGCGGAGGTGCAGGCGGGCAGGGTGCCCGTCTCCCGCATCGACGACGCGGTCAGCCGCATCCTGCGCGCCAAGTTCGAACTCGGCCTCTTCGAGCACCCCTACACCGACCGCCGCAACATCGGCACCATCGGCTCCCCGGCCCACCGGGCGGTCGCCCGCAAGGCCGCGGCCGAGTCGCAGGTGCTGCTGAAGAACTCCGGCGGGGCCTTGCCGCTCAAGCCCTCCCAGCGGGTCTACGTCGCCGGCTCCAACGCCGACGACATCGGCAACCAGGCGGGCGGCTGGACGGTCACCTGGCAGGGCGCCTCGGGCGACACCATCCCCGGCACCACGATCCTCGACGGCATCCGGCAGAACGCCTCGCACGTCACCTACAGCAAGGACGCCTCCGCCCCCACCGCGGGCAGCGACGTCGGGGTGGTCGTCGTGGGCGAGAAGCCGTACGCGGAGGGCGTGGGCGACGTCGGCAACGGCCACACCCTGGCCCTGTCCGCCGAGGACCGGGCCACGATCGACAAGGTCTGCGGCGCCATCAGGACCTGCGTCGTGCTGGACGTCTCGGGCCGCCCGCAGATCGTCACCGACGAACTGCCCAGGACCGACGCCTTCGTCGCCTCCTGGCTGCCGGGCAGTGAGGGCGAGGGCGTCTCCGACGTCCTCTTCGGCAAGCGGGCCTTCACCGGCAAGCTGCCGGTGTCCTGGCCGCGCAGCGAGGCGCAGGAGCCCCTCAACGTCGGTGACCGCGGCTACGACCCGCTGTTCCCCTACGGATACGGGCTGACCACCCGCGTCAGCCGGCACTGACCACCCGCGTCAGCCGGCACTGAGGGGTCCTTGCCATACGCCCGCCCGGGCATATGGCAAGGACCCCTGAGACCGGTGTGCGCCGCCCGCCCGCGGTGCGGCGCACACCGGCCCGGCGCCGGGCACGCCTTCCGACCGCGCGCCGGCCCGCCCCTGACGGGGTTCGCGGTGACGCCGTCACCCCGAACCCCCTCCAGGCCGTCGAGCACTGCCCGCGTTCGGGTTCCGCTCCGCCACCGAGGTGACCGTCCTCTCGGCCACCCGCACGAAGGTCCGCCGGCACGGTTCGCCCTCCGGTCTGCCGCCGTCCCGTTTCACCCGCGCCTCCCAGGAAAAGCGCAGGTGGAGAGTTGTGGACCGACAGGCGCCGCCGGCCGCCGGCCGGACGGCGACGGACGGAGGCCAGGTGGCTGACGAGAGGCCCGCAGGGGCCGCGGCACAGAACGAGGGGCCGACCCGGGAGGCCGCGCCCGGAGGGAGAGGGCGGGCCGGCCGGACCGCACCGCTCCCGTTGCCCGGAAGCCCGCGGCCACCCGCCGCGCCCGCGGCCGGATCACCACCGCCCAGCCGCCGCGCGCTGCTCACCGCGGTGGGCGGTGCGGGCCTCGGACTGCTGGCAGCCTGTGCGGGTCCCGCGGGGCGGACGGACTCGGCGCCCGCCGCCACGACGGCGTCCGGTCGGGGACCGGCCGGCCACCGCTCCTCCTCCCCCAGCCCGCACCGCACCCGCAGTCGCCCCGAACTGCCACGCGGCGGACGGACGTTGTTCCCCCGTCACCGGATGGTGGGGTACTGCGGCCTCCCGGGAGCCACGGCGCTGGGACGCCTGGGGACCGGGGACCCTGACCAGCGGGCCGACGAGATCGAGAAGCGCGCACGGGACTACGCCGACGGCCGGGAGCCGCTGCCGGTGCTGGAACTGCTCGCGGTCGTCGCGAGCGCAGGGCCGGGGCCCGACGGCAAGTACCGCACCCGCACCGCCGGCGAGACCATAGACCGCTTCCACGAGACGGCCCGGCGGCACCGGGCGATGCTGCTGCTCAACATCCAGCCGGGCCGCGCCTCGGTGCTGGAGGAGGTGGCGGCGCTGCGCGACTGGCTCGTCCACCCCGACGTCGGCGTGGCGGTGGACCCCGAGTGGGAGATGGGCCCCGGCCAGGTGCCCGGCGACACCTACGGCCACACCGACGGCCGGGAGCTGGGCAGGGTGGCCGCCTACCTCTCCCACCTCGTCGACCAACACGACCTGCCGGAGAAGCCGCTGGTCTTCCACCAGGTCGCCGAGTCGGTGGTACATGAGGAGAAGGCGCTGCGGCCCGCCCCGGGGGTGGCCGTGGTGCAGTGCGCGGACGGCATCGGTTCCGCCCGCCTCAAGCACGCCACCTGGGACCGGCTGGTGAAGCGGACGCCCCCTGGGGCGCACACCGGTTTCAAGCTGTTCTTCCAGGAGGACACCGAGGGGGGCGGCGAGCTCATGTCGCCGAAGGAGGTGCTGGCCCTGCGCCCCACACCGGAGTACGTGATGTACGAGTGAAAGCCGGGCCCTCAGGTGACCGGCCGGGACAGGCGCTCCCGGGCGGCGTGACGGTCGACGCCGGCCTGCGCCAGGAGTTCGGCCGCCGGGTCGGGGCGGGGCCGGTCGAGGAGGGCGAGCAGCAGGTGCTCGGCCGTGATGCGCCGGGCGCCGGCCCGCCTCACCTCGGCGAGGGCGCGGGGGAAGACGGCGCGGGCGCCGGAGGTGAGCGGGGTGCGCTTGCGGGAGGCGGGGACATGGGGCCGTTCCACATCACGGGCGTCGATGCCGATCGCGGCCAGCGCCGCGGTGTCGAGGGCGTCGAGTGCGGCCCGTCCGGTCGCCACGTCCACTCCCAGGGCCCGCGCGGCCGGTGAGCCGGGTTCGCGCAGTATCCCCAGGAGGAGGTGCTCGGTTCCGATGCGGCGGTCGCCGCGGCGCCGGGCCTCCTCCAGTGCCGCGGTGACCGTTGCCCGCGCGTCCGCCCCGAACTGTTCGAACATGCTCTTCTCACTTCCCGTACTTGCTGTGCACGGACTGCCGTGAGACGCCCAGGGCGTCGCCGATCTGCTCCCAGGACCAGCCCTGGGCCCTCGCGCGGGTGACCGCTGCGGCCTCGACCTGCTCCGCCAGCCGGTGCAGCGCTCCCACCGCCCGCAGCCCGACGGCCGGATCGTGCGCCCTGAGGCGCTCTTCGAGCTCACTGTTCTCCACACCTGTCAGCCTGGCCTGACATGCCGCCGATGTCAACCCAGCCTGACACGTGCGACCGGGCGGCGCGGAACCCCGACGCGACATCCCGGCGGGCACAGCGACCCCCGCGGACCGCGACCCACCCGGAGCGCACTGCCGGACCCGACCCAGGCACCCGGCATCGACGCCCGGAAAGTCCCTCTCGTTCCGGCAGTTCCTCCAACCAGGAGCGCCTGGCTGGCACTTGCTATGGCCATTCCTCCTATTGCTTGCAGATGCGAGGCGATCGGGCATACGTTGTCGCGCATGCAGTCCTACACGATCGGCCAGGCGGCGCGGCTGCTCGGCGTCAGCCCCGACACCGCGCGCCGCTGGGCGGACGCCGGACGGGTCACCACCCACCGCGACGAGGGCGGTCGACGCCTCATCGACGGACGCGACCTGGCCGCGTTTTCCGCCGAGTTGGCCCAGGGCGGCGGGGGCGACGAGGAGCCTGCCTCCTCCACCTCGGTGCGCAACGCGTTCCCCGGCATCGTCACCGCCGTCAAGCTCGGCGACGTCGCCGCCCAGGTCGAGATCCAGGCCGGACCCCACCGGCTGGTCTCGCTGGTGACCCGGGAGGCCGTGGAGGAACTGGGGCTGGAGGTCGGCGTCGAGGCCACCGCCCGCGTGAAGTCGACCAACGTCCACATCGACCGCGGCTGAGCCCCGGCGCCGGCATTCCGCCCCGGACCACGAGACACCCCTAGGAGCGCACCCATGCCCGCCAGTCCCACCGGACGACGGACCGCACTCGCCCTGCTCACCACGGCGCTGGTGCTGCCGCTGGCCGCCTGCGGCAACGACGGCGGCGGCAGCCCGGACGCCTCGTCCGCCGGCAGCAGCTCGCCCAGCGGCTCGGCGAGCGCCGCTCACCTGACCGTGCTGGCCGCCTCCTCCCTCACCGACGTCTTCAAGACGGCCGGAGCGGCCTACGAGAAGGAGCACCCGGGGACGAAGGTCTCCTTCTCCTTCGCCGGCTCCCAGCAACTGGCCGCCCAGGTCGAGCAGGGAGCACCCGCGGACGCGGTGGTCACCGCCGACACCCACACCATGGACGGCATCCGTTCCGAGACCGGCACACCTGCGGTGATCGCGAAGAACCGCCTGGTCATCGCGGTCGGCGAGCACAACCCCAAGGACGTGCACGCCCTGAAGGACCTCACCTCCAGCAAGCTGAAGGTCGTGCTCGCCGCGCCCGCCGTCCCGGTCGGCCGCTACAGCCGCCAGGTGCTCGACGCCCAGAAGCTGAAGGTCAAGCCGGTCTCCCAGGAGCCCGACGTCCGGTCCGTCCTGAGCAAGGTGGAACTCGGCGAGGCGGATGCCGGCGTCGTCTACCGCACCGACGCCGCAACGGCCCCCGAGAAGGTCGACGCCATCGACATCCCGGACAAGCAGAACGCCCTGGCCTCCTACCCGGCAGCCACCCTCAAGGACTCCCGGCACGCGAAGGCCGCGGCGGACTTCGTCAAGTGGCTGCGGTCCGCCGAGGCCCAGAAGATCCTCCAGGACGCCGGCTTCCAGAAGCCGTGAACCCGGCCCCGCGTGGGTCCGTCCCGTCCCGGCGGGCCCGCCACCCCCTGACCCCCGCCCCACCGCGAGGACGCTCCTGATGAGACGCCGCCGCGCACCGCGTCTGCGTGCCCCGTTCACCCTCGCGGTTCCGGCCCTGGCAGCGGTCGCCTTCCTGCTGACGCCCCTGATCGGCATCCTGGCCCGCACCGACTGGCCGGACCTCGGCACGCACCTGACCAGCCCCGAGGTCACCCAGGCGCTGACGCTCTCCCTCACCGTCTCCGCCGAGGCGCTGGGACTGTCGCTGGTGCTCGGTGTGCCGCTCGCCTGGCTGCTCGCGCGGGTGCCCTTCCCCGGCAAGACCTTCGTACGGTCCCTGGTGCTGCTGCCGATGGTGCTGCCGCCGACCGTGGGCGGTGTGGCGCTGCTGCTCGGTTTCGGCCGGCGCGGTGTGCTCGGCCCGTGGCTGGAGGGCACCTTCGGCCTGGTGCTGCCCTTCCACACCTCCGGCACCGTCGTCGCGGCCACCTTCGTGGCCATGCCCTTCCTCGTCGTCAGCATGGAGGGAGCGCTCGGCGGGCTGCGTCCCGGCTACGAGGAGACCGCCGCCTCGCTCGGCGCCTCGCCGCTGCGGGTCTTCCTCACCGTCACCGTGCCGATGGTCGCCCCGGGGCTCGCCGCCGGGGCCGCGCTGACCTGGGCGCGTGCGCTGGGCGAGTTCGGCGCCACCATCACCTTCGCCGGAAACCTGCCCGGCACCACCCAGACCCTGCCGCTCCAGGTCTACCTCCTCCTCCAGGACGACCCGGAGGCCGCGACCTCCGTCTCCCTGCTGCTCCTGGCCATCGCCCTGGTGGTGCTGCTGGCGCTGCGGGGCCGGTGGACCGGCGCGCCCCGCACCCGCGCCGCCCGGTCCGCCGCGCCCGACGTCCCCCCGCCGTCCCCCGCGGACGGCCCCCCGCAACCCGTCACGGAACCGGTCGAGCCCTTGAGGGACGGGGCGCGGTGGCCGCTGCACGCCCGGGTGAGCGGCCAGGACCGCCTGGAGCTCTCAGCGGAGGCCGGCACCACCGTCGCCGTCGTCGGCGCCAACGGGGCCGGCAAGACCACGCTGCTGCGGGCACTGCTGGGCCTCACCCCCCGTGCCCGTGCCGAACTCCGCCTGGGCGACACGGACGTCTCGGGACTGCCCCCGCACCGCCGCCACGTCGCCTGGGTGCCGCAGGACGGTGCGCTCTTCCCCCACCTGTCGGCGCTGTCCAACACCGCGTACGGACTGCGGGCGCGCGGTGTGCCGCGGGCGCAGGCCCGCCGTGCCGCCCGCGACTGGCTGGACCGGCTCGGCGTCGGCCACCTCGCCACCCGCCGGCCGGCCCAGCTCTCCGGCGGTCAGGCGCAGCGGGTCGCGCTCGCCCGTGCGCTGGCGGCCAGGCCGCGCCTGCTGCTGCTCGACGAGCCCCTGGCCGCGCTGGACCAGACGACCCGCGCACACGTCCGCCACGCGCTGCGCACCCACCTCAGCGGCTTCCCCGGAGTCTGCCTGGTCGTCACGCACGACCCGGTGGAGGCGGTGGCGCTGGCCGACCGGGTGCTGGTCCTCCAGGACGGCGAGGCGCTGCAGTACGGGACCCCGGCCGAGGTGGCGCGCCACCCGCGCTCGGTGTGGGTGGCCCGGATGATGGGACGCAACGCGTGGCGGGGGACGGCGACCGAGGACGGCCTCGAACTGGCCGGCGGCGGGCGGCTGGTGGTCTCCGAGCCGCTGTCCGCGGGCGGTCCGGCGCTGGCGGTGGCGGGACCGGAGGCGGTCGCCGTCCACCGGGAGCGCCCCGGGGGCAGCCCGCGCAACGTCTGGCCGGGGGTGGTGCGGGAGGTGACCGGCGGCGGCAGTCGGCTGCGGGTGCTGGTCGCCTCCGAGGCGATACCCGACGTGGTCGCCGAGGTGACACCGGAGGCCGCCGCCGAGCTCGCCCTGCTGGAGGGGGCGCCGGTGTGGGTGAGCCTCAAGGCGACCGAGATCTCGGTGGTACCGCTCTGACCCGCGCGGTGTCCTGAGGAGAGGAGCCGCCAGGGGGTGCCGGGCGACCCGCCTGCCGTCGCCTCCCTCATGGGCCTCGACGGCCCGGCCGGACCGCCCCACGCCCACTGCCCGCGGACGCGGCCGGCTCAGGGGTCCTTGCCATATGAGCGTCCGATGAGGTCGCGTGGGCTGGTGCCGTGCATCGCAAGGCGCCGGAGAGTCCTCGTAGCGGAGCTACCAGGGCTTTTCGGCAACGCCGCGAGGTGCGGTGCCAGACCGCGCGGCCCGGGCGGGCATATGGCAAGGACCCCTCAGGAGGTGAGGGCCGCGCTCTGGGCCGCCTCCACGGCACGGACGAACGGCGCCAGTTCGCTCTCGCGCGCCGCCTGGTCCAGTGCCTCCCGCAGCGCCGCGTTGTTGCTGGGACGCGCCTGGTCCAGCAGGGCGAAGCCGTCCCGGGTGACGTTGGTGTAGATGCCCCGCCGGTCGGTGGGGCACAGGTAGCGCTCCAGCAGGCCGCGCTCCTCCAGGCGCGTGACCAGGCGGGTGGTGGCGGACTGGCTCAGCACCACGGCGTCGGCGACCTGCTTCATCTGCAGGTGGCCGCCCTCGCCGTCGTGCTGCCTGCTGAGCACGTCGAGCAGTGAGTACTCCCGCACGCTCAGTCCGTGCCCCGCCTGGAGCACCCGCTCCACGTGGGCCTCGATCCGGCCGTGCAGCACCGAGAGCGCGTGCCAGCTCTGGGCGAGCGCGGTCAGTGCCGGATCCGTGGCGGTCATCGGTGCCTCCTGCGACGAGGGCGGGGACGGGGCTGCGGGCCGCCCGCGGGCCGGGCGGCCCGGGGCGGGGTGGTGACGCAGACCATTCTACAGCGGTTGCCTTTAACCCGCGTCTGCAATTATTGTTTACGCTTGTTAGGCGCTGCCGCTCACAAAGCGCCGTCGCATACACCTCCGAAAGGGACTCCCCATGCCTCTCGCGCTCCTGGCCCTGGCCATCGGGGCCTTCGGGATCGGCACCACCGAATTCGTGATCATGGGACTGCTGCCCGAGGTCGCCTCGGACTTCGGGGTGTCCGTCCCCACGGCCGGATTCCTGGTGACCGGCTACGCACTCGGCGTCGTACTCGGCGCCCCGATCATGACCGTGCTCGGCACCCGCATCTCCCGCAAGCGCATGCTGCTGCTGCTCATGGGCCTGTTCGTGCTCGGCAACCTGGTCTCCGCCGTCGCCCCGGTCTTCGCCGTCATGATCGTGGGCCGGGTGGTCGCCTCACTCGCGCACGGCGCGTTCTTCGGGATCGGCTCGGTGGTCGCCGCGGAAC